>NZ_PSRT01000184.1 GCF_004212635.1 Bradyrhizobium genosp. SA-3
CGCCGGGCGCGCTGCCGCCGCCGTCGCGGCAACTCCGCGTGCTGTTGGTCGACGACGATCCCGTCAATTGCGAGGTCGGCGAAGCCATGCTGAACCGGCTCGGCCATCATGCCACGATCGCCACGAACGGCGCCTCAGCCGTCACACTCGCCCGCGATCAGGCGTTCGACGTCATCCTGATGGACCTGCACATGCCCGACATGGACGGCGTGGAGGCGGCCTCGCGGATCGGCAAGCTCGGTCTGCCGAAGATGCCGCGCATCATCGCCGTGACCGCCGACGTGTCCAGCAGCGCCCGCGAACGGCTCGCCGGCGCCGGCATCGCCAAGATCGTCAGCAAGCCGATCCTGGTCAACGCGCTGCGCGAAGCGATAGAGGACGATCCCGCGCAGGAGACGACCGCAACACAGCTTGCGGCCGGCGCGTTGATCGACCGGCATTTTCTCGACGACCAGCGGGAGCTGCTCGGCGCCGCGCAAATCGAAAAGCTCCACCATCTGCTGGACGAGACCAGCGCAAGATTGATCGACGACGTCGCCAAGGCTGCGGCCGTAGGCGATCACGCGCAGCTCGCGCGATCCGCGCACCAGCTCGGCAGTGCCGCCGGCACGCTCGGACTCGTTCGCCTGTTCGAGCACTGCCGCGATGTCGAGCTGGCAGCGCCCGCGATGTCACCGCGTGAGCGCCAGACTGCTGCCCGCGAGCTCGCCGCGCTTCAAGAGGCGTCGATGAGCGCGCTGAACGATCTGCTCCGACCGGCCGAGCAGCGTTCGGGGAGCTAGCCGACCCTGGGTCGACTTATCCCGATTCATCGATCTGACCCTACCTCAGTATGGTCACGTCATACCCGCGCACAATGGCGACAACCAAGTGCGCCGTGCATAGCTATGGACGCAGAGTGAAAAGCAACGGAACCGGCCCCGCGAGCCGGCAGTTGCAGGACAAGTCCGGCGGCGTAGCGCCCGCCGGCCTTTCTCCTGATCGAACGGCGCGATGCCGCTCCAGTACTTGATGTCTACTGTCACAGTTGGCTGCAGAGAGTACGCCATGAGAAACATCGCCGATCTCCTCGTGCGGTTTTGGCAAGGGAGCCAGCCCGCATGCGATACTCAGGTTGCGGCGGTGGCCGAAAACCGAGATCAATCCAGCATGGCCGATTTTGTCCGCATCCTGCAGGCCTACGATCAGGACCAGTGGGGCGATCGCGTCCGTTGACCCCGACAACTGAATTGCACGTTGACGTCTGCGAGTCCCGGGCGTTGAATGGTGTTTTCGATGTGGCGGAGGAGCTGAGGCGTCCGTCGCCCGACATGCGGTCGGTTAGCCGCTCCTGATCCTCGCCTTCGGAAAGTACAGTCTGGCTTCACCGACGCGCTGGGAGGTCGAGAGCCATGAGATTTCCGATCGCTCTATGGGCGTTCGCGATGGCATTGCTCACCGCGGCAGGGGCGCGTGCGCAAATCCAGGAGAGCCCGCCGGCATGGGCCTACCCGGTAAACCCGCCCAATTTTCAACGCACCCCCGACGATGGTACGATCAGGCGCGTTCCTGACAGCGCCGCCGGTTTTACACTCACGCAAGTGCGCGATCTGTTCGCCGCGCCCGACTGGCATCCGGACGATCATCCACCAATGCCGGAAATCGTGGCAAGGGGGAGAAAGCCAGAGGTGTTCGCGTGCGGCGTCTGTCATCGGGCAGACGGACCGGGCGGTCCTGAGAGTGCCAGCCTATTTGGCCTCTCCGCGGAATACATCATTCAGCAAACGGCGGAGTTCAAGACGGGCCTGCGCACGAACTCGGCGCCTCGCGTCGCCACCGACCTGATGATCAAGCTGTCCAAAGCGGTGACCGATCAGGAACTCGGCGAGGCCGCCGCCTACTTCGCCTCTATCAAGCCGAGATCGAATATTGCTGTCGTAGAGACCGAGGTGGTGCCAAAAACGCAGGTGAGAGACTTGTTCTTGGCTCCGCTGGATGGCGACGAGAAAGAACCCATCGGTCAGCGCATCATCGAGATACCGGAAAACGTTGAACACTTTGTCAGCCGGGACTCGCGCGCTCGTTTCATTGCCTACGTCCCGCCAGGCAGCGTTCAGAAAGGACGAACGCTGGCAGCGAACAGCGATCCGCGCGTCCGGTGCGCGGTCTGTCACGGTGCTAACCTCAACGGGACGGCCATCGCGCCAGGGATCGCGTCCCGTTCGCCCACCTACATGTTCCGGCAGCTCTATGACTTCAAATCGGGCGCGCGGAAGGGCGCCAATAGCGAACTCATGAAACGGGTTGTCGAGAATCTCAGCATCGACGACATGATCGCACTGGTCGCCTACTCAGCATCGCTCACGCACTAACATTCTTCGGGTGCTGTGCGGGACGGTCAGCTGGCCAAGAGGGAGATCAATCTTACAACTCCAGTCGGTTCTTCAGCAGGTCGCCCGGCCGGCAAGGTGCCGCCGGCCGGGCCAACACACCACACAAGGGATCAACTCCCTTCGTGAACATTGCGCTGTCATGAGCCGGGCGTTTTAACGACGAGCTTTATGTTGAGCAGGTTGACGCCTTTGAACGGGTTCGGCGCGCTTTCGATTGTGCCCGTGCCCGTGGCGTTCGCATAAGCACCTGTGCCCGATAGGATCGTGTATTCGCCCGTTGATTTGCCGTCTTTGGCCGAACCGGTGTAGCGCGCCGTAATCGAGCCTTCCTCGAACGTGTAAGTGCTATAGCCGAAGAAGGGGCCCGACCCTTTGAGCAAGTCCGAAGTGTTGACGAACTCCTTCACTCCGATACGGCCATCGTTGAAGACGGCGACCCCAAAGAATTTACCGGACACAACCGTCTGTCCTTCGACGTTTGCGGCCTCGATGACCTTGAGGTCGATCGGCTTCGTGACCAGCTTGAACTCGAGCACCCGCTCGCCGGCTACGGCGGTTGACGCCGCGACGGTCAATGCCACGCCAGAAAGGAAAAAGGTGAGAGACTTCCGCATAGGCTCCTCCTGCGCTTGTTGAAATCAAGTCGAGAAGTGCCGGCGAGCTGCACATCATGCCGCCGCCTTTTCGCGGCGGCACAAAGAGAGCCCTCGGCGACGCCCCGGCAGCGGCTGAAGCTCTCTGGTCCTAAGGCGCGAAGTCGGGACGCAAGTATGAGTCCCGAGAGATCGGAAGAAAGTTCAGGTTTCCGTCACGGTATAATAGTATCCCTAGCCTCCGCACGTCTGCGCCCGCCGACTTCGTCCTCCTCGCGGCCAAAACGCTCAACCAGAAAATCGATGAACAGCCGCACCTTCACCGACAGATGCCGCGTCGGCGGATAGACCGCATAGAGCGCGAGCGGCGGCGCGAAATAATTGTCCAGCACCGTCCGCAGCTCACCCTTCCGCAAGGCATCGGCGGCGATGAACTCAGGCAACAGCGCCAGCCCCCTGCCCTTGATCGCGACGTCGCGCAGCACCTCGGCATTGTTGACGCAGAGCGACCAGGCCGGCTGGATCCAGTGATCGCCATCAGTGCCGGTCAGCTTCCACTGATTGCCGGTGAGCAGGAAGCCGTAGGTGAGCGAGGCGTGCTCGCGCAGATCCTGCGGATGCTTTGGCGTGCCGTGGCGCGCAAGATAATCCGGCGAAGCGCAGATCATGCGCGCCACCGGCATGATCTTGCGCGCGATCAAGCTGGAGGATTCCAGCTCCGCGATCCGCAACGTCACGTCAAAGCCGTCCTGGACGGGATCGAGCAGATCGTCGCTGAGCACGATCTGGAGCTGAAGCTCGGGATAGCGCGCCATGAAATCGGCCAGCACCGGCCCGAGCCGCATCGTGCCGAACGACATCGGTGCATTGACGCGCAACAGGCCCCGCGGCGCCGATTGAGCCTGCGTCACGGCCTGGTCGGCCGCCTCGATCTCCGAGAGGATCACCACCGCGCGCTCGAAATAGCGCTGGCCATTCTCGGTCGGGCTCGCGTGCCGCGTGGTCCGGTTCAGAAGCTGCACGCCGAGGCTCTCCTCGAGGTCGGCGATGTATTTGCTGATCGCCGAGCGCGACAACCGCAACTGGCGGCCGGCTTCCGCAAAGCTGCCGCTCTCGACCACTTTTACGAAGGCCCGGAGGCTGCCGACCTTATCCAAGAGCTGGCCCCAGCGATTGTTTCCAAATCATAGACATAGCCGTCATATTTGCATGGATTGTCTCCAATCCAAAGCGGAACGATATTTCCGGCAGAGCAAGACCGCTCCCCGAATTTTGGAGGACGACAATGTCTGGACTGCACCATGTCACCGCGATCGCGGCGACCCCATCCGCAATTTCGGCTTCTACACCAGGGACCTCGGCCTGCGCTTCGTCAAGAAGACGGTCAATTTCGACGATCCCGGCACCTACCACTTCTATTATGGCGATGAGACCGGCCGGCCCGGCACCATCCTCACCTTCTTCCCGTGGGCGGACGTTTCGGCAGGCCGCCGTGGCGTCGGCGAAACCCATCAGACCGCCTTCCGCGTGCCGCAGCGCTCGCTCGGTTACTGGACGCAGCGCTTTACCGAGAAGGGCATTCGTTACGAGGCGCTGGAGAAGCGCTTTGGGGAATCCGTGCTGCCCTTCACCGACCCTGATGGCATGGCGCTCGCGCTCGTCGGCATTCCCGGTGCCGAGAACGAGCCCGGCTGGAGCAATGGCGACGTGCCGGCCGAGCATGCGATCCGCGGCTTCCACGGCGTGACGCTGCTGCTCGACAGCGCGGCGAAGACGGCCGCGGTTCTCACCGACGTGCTCGGCTTCAAGGAGACCGGACGCGAGGGCTCGGTGATCCGCTTCAAGGCGCCGGGCGATGCCGAAGGCAGCATCGTCGACATCTACGAAGCCAAGGGCTTTTTGCGCGGGCATCAGGGCGGCGGCTCTGTCCATCACATCGCCTTCCGTGCAGCCGACGACGCCGAGCAGGGCAAGATGGCCGAGAGGCTCGTGAACAAACACGGCCTGCACCCGACCGAGCAGAGGGACCGCAACTACTTCCGCTCGATCTACTTCCGCGAACCCGGCGGCGTGCTGTTCGAGATCGCGACCGACATCCCCGGCTTTGCCGTCGACGAACCCGTCGCGACCTTGGGACGCGAC
Source organism: Bradyrhizobium genosp. SA-3 (assembly GCF_004212635.1). GTDB lineage: Bacteria > Pseudomonadota > Alphaproteobacteria > Rhizobiales > Xanthobacteraceae > Bradyrhizobium. The sequence goes on from NZ_PSRT01000184.1 coordinate 5,108, forward strand.
CTCAAGCTGCCGAGCTTCCTCGAACAACACCGCAAGCAGATCGAGGGCGTGCTGCCGAACCTGGAAGAGACCGCGTCATGACCGAGAGCGCATTCATCCATCGTTTCGAGCCCGCGGCCAACGCGGGCTCCCCTCCTCTGCTGCTGTTGCACGGCACCGGCGGCGACGAGAACGACCTGCTCGGCCTCGGCCGCATGATCTCGCCCGGCTCCGCCCTGCTCTCGCCGCGCGGCCGCGTGCTCGAACACGGCATGCCGCGCTTCTTCCGCCGCCTCGCCGAGGGCGTGTTCGACGAGGACGATTTGCGCCGCCGCGCGCTCGAACTCGCCGACTTCGTCACGGAGGCGCGGCAACGTTACAGCCTCGCGGCGCCCGTCGCGGTCGGCTTCTCCAATGGCGCCAACATCGCCGCAGCGCTGTTGCTGCTGAAGCCGGAGGTGCTGGCGGGCGCGATCCTGCTGCGCGCCATGGTGCCGCTGTCGGATCCTCCCAAGACCGCGCTTGGCGGCAAGCCCGTTCTACTCCTCTCAGGACAGAGCGACCCGATCATCCGGGCCAGCAATTCAGCTCGTCTCGCGGCTCTGCTTTCGCAAGCAGGTGCGAGCGTGACCCACAAGGTCCTGCCGGCGGGCCATCAATTGTCGCAAGCCGACGTGACGCTGGCCCGCGACTGGATCGGCAACGTCGACACCAAGGCAGCATGATCAAACGGCGGCGCATCGTTTTCAAACGGTGCGCCGCCGCTTCAATCGAACCAGCCGCGCCGCTTGAACCAGATCAGCGGCAGCACGCCACTGGCAATGATCGCGAGCCAGGCCAGCGGATAGCCCAAGGTCCAGTCCAGCTCGGGTATGTGCCTGAAGTTCATGCCCCAGATGCCGACCAGGATGGTCGGCGGCACGCCGACGACGGACACGATCGTCAGGATCTTGAACAGCTCGTTCTGCTGGATGTTGACGAAGCCGAGCACCGCATCGAGCAGCAGCTGGATCTTGTCGGACAGTCGCGTCTCGTAATCACTGAGCGAAACGACATCCTTCGACACCGCCTCGAGGCGCTTCTTCGACGCGGCCTTGATCCATTGGCTGCCGACATCGCCGGCAAATGAGGCGATGCGGCCGACGCCGAGCAGGACGTCGCGCGCCTTGGCCAGCCGATCGGCCAGCTCGCCGATGTTTTCCAGGGCCTCGCGCATCCTCCGGCTGGAGCGCACCGGCCGCTGGGTGCGAACGAGCCCGCCCTTGAAGACGCCTCGCGAGAGCCTGTCGACCTTGGCGCCGAGATGCTCAAGAACATCGGCGCCACGCTCGATCATGGCTTCGAGCAGGCTGGTGAACACGCACATGCCGTTCTCCAGGCTGTCGTCGGAGCCGATGCGCTTGCCGACGTCGTCGAAGATCGGCAGCTCCGCAAAGCGCACCGTCACCAGCACATGCGGGCCGATGACGAATCCAACCGGCGTGATCTCGGCCTCGCTGTCCTCGGAGAGCCGGACCGCCGGCGAGCTGAGATAGAGCGTGCCGTGGTCGAGGATCAGCCGGCTCGACGCCTCGATCGCGCTGAGGGACTCCTTGGACGGAATACTTATCCTGAGCAGTCGTTCGACAAACTGCTTTTCCTCTTCAGTCGCGTTCAAGAGATCAGCCCAGATGACCTCCGAGGGCATTTCCGCGCCGATGCTCTGCCAGTCGTCGGATGGCCATCTGTACAGCTTGAGCAAGAACCGAACTCCGTGGCCGCATCGTCGTGCCGGATGACGCATCCGGCCGTCATCAGTCCGGCTAACGCATGACGGTTCCAAACGTTCAATGTCCTTGCGGCGGCAGCGCCCTCCTCACCGGCCTGGACAGTCCGGCCTTTCGGTTTACTCCTTCATTTTGCCACACACGCTTTGGTAGTATCGAGAAACGTTATTCTTCCAAATGACTCGACTAAAGCGGGGCGGACACTGGTCCGGACTTAGTCAGCATGAAAAAATGTCCGTACTTCCTGCTCGGTCCGAAGCGGCCGGCTTTGCTCATCGACGGCGAGGCGAAGCCCTTCGACCCTTCCGCCTTTCGTGCCTGCCTCGCCGCCGCGCCCGGCTACTCGATGGGATTTGACGCGACGATTCGCGACAAACCGATCGCTGATACGGTTTCCTTCCTGCAACGAAGTGTGCGGCCGTAGAAAGAGCGGCGTCTTTGTTGCACTTCCGACGGGGCGGAACACGATGCCCGGATCGGGTCCAAAAATGCGACATCGCGCAGACATTCAGGCGCTTCCGCTTTGGTCCCTAAGGCGGACATCATCCGGCGGGCCCGGCGGGTCCGTTGCGGGCCAGAAGGCTGACGTACGGGGGTGGACAGTCTAAGGCTTCATCGCGCCTGTATGACCTGATAGCTTTATCGAAAGCTTCAGGCTCGGCCTGCCTCAAGAACTGAGATCGCCTGGGCTGTCGAAATCACCCGCTCAAGCCGCAGACCTGCGGCGGCAAGCAAAGCGGCGAATTCGGCTTCGGTTCGCTCGACGCCGCCCGTAACGACAAGCATGTTCGCGTCGATTAGCTTGATCGTATCTCGTTCGTTTCCGGGGGGAACTATAGTCTCCGCAATCAACACTCGCCCGTGGGGCTTCATTGCGTCTCGGCAATTGCGCAGGATGCGCGCCGCTTGCTCGTCGTTCCAATCGTGAATGACCTTCTTCATGATATAGACGTCCGCATCGGCTGGAACGGCGTTGAAGAAATTGCCGGCCACGAAGGCGGTCTCTGGCGGGAAACTTGCCGCATTGGCCCGCGCTGTCTCAACCCCGGCCGGGAGGTCAAACAATATGCCGGAAAGGTGGGGATGTCTCCTTAGGATCTCCGATAGCAGCTGTCCATGGCCGCCGCCGACATCGACAATCTGGGAAAACGCACCAAAATCACACGCCTCTGCTACAGCTTCATTGGCGCCTTGGCTAAGCGCGATCATCGCCTGCTGGAATAGCGAAGCCGCGTCCGGATGGTCGGCCAACCAATCGAACCTGGGCTTTCCAAATACGTTTTCGAACGCTGGCAAACCTGTTTGCACTGAATGACTGAGTTGGGCGAAGGCGAGATAGGGCTCCCTGTTCATCATTCGGATCAGGTCGCTGGGACTTGAGGGCGCATCGGAACGCAAGGCAGCGCCCAATTCGGTGAGTTGGAAGCGGCGGGCCGAGATTTCCCTAAAGATGCCCTCGGCTGCGAGCAGCCGCATAACCCTATAGAGCGCATCGCGGTGACAATACGTTTCCTCCGCCAGATCATCGACGGTCCGCTCTCCGGCGACTAAGCGATCCGCAACGTTGAGATCTGTTGCTACGCGCAAGGCTTGGGAGACTATGAAGCCAAGGCCCAAGTGAATGAGTTGTTGAGAGGGACTACGCATGGCTTTCCTTTCAAGCGGCCACAGCCGCACGGCGCCTGTGGTCTGAATATCACAACCTGAAGTATCGGTAACCGATGATAAATTTTGCTGAGGCTTCCAGTGTTTGTCGTTCGAGGAGGCGACATTCGGCGACGCTAACGCATTAATCCGTTCACGGTGGCAGAAATGCTGCTGCCCGTTCGACGAGTGCGCTGCTGGCTGCAGGTTGATGGGGTCGGGCGAAAATGAAACGAGATGTCACCGGTATCTCCGCTTCGGCTCTACCGTCCTGCCCGATTAGGATTAATCCCGCTCCGCCATTTGCCACATTAAGAATGATCGGCTCGCCGCTCCATGTCTTGATCGGCTCCATTCCGATAATGAGAAACTCCCCCATGGGCTGGTCGAAATATTGGATACGCAATTGCGGGCCGACCTCAGCCGCAGCAAGTTCAAAGCCGAACTGTCGGGCGTGTGTGTAAACGTCAGCGAGCTTCACGGTGTTGGACGTGAACCCAAGCTGGGCTGGCGATATGGCGACAAGCTCCACATCTGTCTTGTGAGAGCCAACAGTGAATGTCGGTCGAGCAAGGATTTCAGCGGCCTGCCCACCGACATTACAGCCCATACTATCCAGCGCGTTGCGCAGCCTAATCGGGTCCGCAAAGGTTCCGATTGTAATCGTCTTCCATGTCGGAACATTGCGCGCGGACTTGATGGGCTGTTTGGAGGCTTGGGCGGAGCGCGTATTGAGCTTTAGCTGGTTCTGCAGGACATCGCGGGCTGCGCATTGAGCCGATGCGGTGCTCGCGAATTCGATGACGCAACCTGCGCATAGCATGAAAGCCATGAAGTAGCAGACAGCTCGTCTTGCCCCCCAATCGTCGTTGCCTTCTCTGAAATCGGCTCTGCTTGTCAGAAAAGACACGGCAAAACTCGCTTCTTCGACAACGCTTGACAGAAAAGAGCCCGCCTCCGAGTTAATGGGAAGAACGGAGGGCATTAACGTCCATGAAAATTGCCCGGCCGACTTTGAAATGCGTCCGGAGGCGGGGCCAATGGCCGCTAGTATTCCAATTTCCAAATGGCAGGCGGCCAGTCCGTAAGCCTGATAACCCGCCCGCCCCATCAGTCCTAATAGGAATGATGCAATTGAAACCATAGCACAAGCGCGCATGGGCTCAACGAGACAGGCGGCAGGACAGTACCGTCCTCGGGAGGGTAACACGTTTCCCGTAGTCTTACGGGTGCGGCACATCCAAGCTGTGGAGCATCTACTTCAGATTGTTTTGCGACGAATTGGTTTCCGGGCGGTCCATGAGTGTTAAAGCCACCATGGCGACCATTCTCGCTAGTCGTGTCTCCACGCCTGCCGCGTGTCTGCGTTACCATCGAAAGCAGCCATCCGAGTTCATCAATGCGTGGCGGATGGGACGCCTGCCGGCGAGGCCCAAAGCGCGCGCAAGCCGGGCGGCGGCTTGCGCATGTTGGAGGCCTGCTCATAGGCGTAGGCCAGACGCAGCAGCTTGTGCTCGCTCCAGGCACGGCCTGCGAAGGTAACGCCGAGCGGATAGTCGGGCGTGTCCTTGCCGTCGGTCGTCCCCGAGATGAAGCCTCCGGGCACCATGACGCTGGGATAGCCCGCCCTGGCGGCGATCGCGGCGCCTCCGCTGCCGGGGAACAGCACGGCATCGAGCTTGTGCGGGTTCATGTAAGCATCCATGCCGCGGTTCCTGGCGCAGAGCAGGTCCATGGCAAGTGCCGACTTGTACTCGCGTTCGCGTAAGTCGCCTCTGGTGAGGTCGGCGGCGAGGAACAGGTCCTGGCCGAAACGCAGCGCCTTGCCTGCATTCGCCTCGTTAAAGGCCACGATGTCGGTCATGGTCCTGATGGCGGTGTTGGTCGCCCAATCCTTCAGGTAGAGGTTGAGATCTCGCTTCAGTTCGTAGAGGAAGACGATCCGCTGCGCGACTGGATTGCCCTTGTTACCGCTCAGCGGATTGCGGTTGAGCACAGCCATGATCGTACCTGGTCCGCTCATCCAGCCGGCCGTCGGCATGCTGGCGCGCACGATCACGGCGCCGAGATCCTCCAGCACCTTGATCGCCTCCTCGATCACCTTCGCTCCTTTGGGTGGCAGCTTGCCGAAGAAGGGATCGTTCAGCGGGTCGGCGGGGTCGCTCGGGACGCCGATGCGCGCGCCCTTCATCGCATCCCGCGCGAGGCCCGCAGTGTAATCGGCTGGCCGCCGTTGCAGCTCTGTCGCCGCATCGCGCGGGTCCTTCGCCGCCAGCACGTTAAGGAGCAACGCCGCATCGCGTACCGTGCGCGTCATCGGCCCTGCGGTGTCCAGGCTATGCGCGATCGGCACGATGCCGGCACGGCTGATCAGCCCGACCGTCGGCTTCACGGTGACGAGGCCATTCTCGCTGGCAGGCGACAGCAGCGAGCCCGAAGTCTCAGTGCCGATCGCCGCTGCACACAGCCCGGCCGCCACGGCGACTGCCGAACCCGAGCTCGATCCCCCTGGGGACACGACCGGGATGCCGCGATCGTCCACCAGCGCAGGCGCGTAAGGATTCTTCACCTGCCCGCCCAGCGATGAATAGCCCGCGGGCATGTCGATCGCGAGCATGTTGGAAAATTCGGTCAGGTTCGCCTTGCCCAGGATCACCGCGCCGGCGTCCCGCAGCAGCTTGACGATTGTGGCATCGTCGCGGGCACGCGCGCCTTCCAGCGCCAGCGAACCCGCCGTCGTCGGCTGTTCGTCGCCGGTCGCAATGTTGTCCTTCACCAGGATCGGAATGCCCACCAGCGGCCGCTTGACCGATGGCTTGGTGCCGTCGAGCTTGCCCGCGATCGCGAGCGCGTCGGGATTGAGCGAGCGCACGGCGTTGATCGCGGGCCCGTTGCGGTCGTAGGCCTCGATGCGCGCGAGGTAAGCCTTGGTCAGCGCCGTCGCATTGACCTGCGCACTGGCCAAGGCATGAGCGATATCGCTCATCGGTGCATTGTCGAGCTTCAGAGGGATCGGCACCTCGGCGCCAGGGGCAGCCGCGGCGATGCCAGCATCGCGGCGGGATGGCTTCTCCATGGCGTGCCTCGCCTGACGGCGCGTCCCGAACCATGAGGCCGCGATGATGGCATAATGCCGGTGTTTTGCCCGACGGGTCAATGTCTCAGCGCATCGCCTCGACCTTTGAGCCGCGCAAGGCGTAAACCATTGAAATGACTACCCCCGGCTACTGTGCATGGGGTTGTTTTTCAGGTTTTTTTGTTTGATGCGCTGGGAGAGGGCACAGCAACCGACGCCGCGCTAATGCTTCCCCTACTCCCAATGCCAGGTCGAGAAATCGTTCTCGTATTGTGGCACGTCCTTCCAGACACCCTTCAGCTTCTTGTTAGTGATGGTGATCAGCTGGGGCTGGTAGAGGTAGGCGGAAACGGCGTCGGTGGCCAGCATGCGCTGAGCGTCGCCGAGCAGTTTTGCGCGGCCGGCCTCGTCGGGCGTCGAGACGATCTGCTTGTAGAGCGCGTTGAACTTCTCGTTGTTGTAGCCGAGATAGTAGTCCGGCTCGGTGATCTTGACGAGGTCGAATGGCTCGACATGGCTGACGATGGTGAGGTCGAAATTATGCGGACCGTTGCCGGCGAATACCTGCGACAGCCACTGCGCCCATTCGACGTTCTCGATCTTGGCGATGATGCCGACCTTGGCGAGCTGGGCTGCGACGATTTCGCCGCCCTGCCGCGCATAGGATGGCGGCGGCAGCTTGAGCGACAATTCGAGCGGCGTGGTGACGCCGGCCTCGGCGAGCAGCTTCTTGGCCTTCTCGGGGTCGTAGGGGTTGATGCCGGTGGTGTCGACATAGCCGAGCGCGCCCGGCACGTAGAAACTGCCGATCGGCGTACCGAAGCCATCGAGGGCGCCGTCGATCATCGCCTTGCGGTCGATCGCAGCCAGGATGGCGCGGCGAACGCGGACGTCGTCGAGCGGCTTCTTGCGGTGGTTGATCGCGACGATGGTCTTGGCCCTGGAGCCGCCGACCAGCACCGTGAAGCGCGGATCGGCCTTGAACTGGGCGATGGTGCGCTGGGCCGAGACGCGCGGGAACGCATCGACGTCGCCCGAGAGCAGTGCGGCGGTCTGCGCCGCCGGATCGGAGATGAAGCGGATCGTCACCTTCGACAGCTTGACCGCAGCGGCGTTGCGGTAGTCGGCCCATTTGGTCAGGGTGATCGAGGAGCCCTTTGCCCAGGCCCCTAATTGATACGGCCCGGTGCCGACCGGCTGCGTGACATTGGTGGCTGCGCTCTTCGGCTCGACGATCGAGCCGCTCGCCTGCCCCAGCAGGAACGGCAGGTTCGGCTCCGAATTCTTCAAGGTGATCACGACCGTCTCGGCGTCGGGCGCAGCAACGGACTCGAAGCTCTGGTACAGGCTCTTGTCCTTGTTGGTGCTGGTGGGCACCGCGTTGCGCTCGAACGAGAACTTCACCGCGGCGGAATTGAACGGCTCGCCATTGTGGAATTTGACGCCCTTGCGCAGCTTGAACGTGTAGGTCTTCAGGTCGGGCGAGGCGGTCCAGCTCTCCGCCAGCAGGGGCGAGGTGGTGCCATCCTCGTTGATCTTGGTCAGGGTCTCATAGATGTTGTAGAGCGTGACCTCGGCGATCGCGGCGGCGGCGGCATTGGTGGGATCGAGCCCCGGCGGCTCCAGCGCCATCGCCATGACGACGCTATCCTTCTTGCTCTGCGCCAGCACTGGCAGAGGCGCCGCGACGAGCGCGGCGGCAAAGGCGACGATCGATAGTTTCCTCAACATGCCTAACTCCCCGGCCATCTCTGTTTCCAGCCTACGCCAATCCTGCCCCGGACACTAACCTTCCATGGCCGCCCGCGGCAACGCCATCACGGCTTCGGCCTTGTGGCAGGCGGCAAGGTGCCCCTCGCCCACCATGCGTAACTCAGGCAACACCTCGCGGCAATGCTGGTCGGCAAGCGGGCAGCGCGCCACATAGGGACATCCGGCCACAGCCGCCGATTGCGAGGCGGTCGCCTGGGCTCCG
>NZ_PSRT01000185.1 GCF_004212635.1 Bradyrhizobium genosp. SA-3
GAGCGTTGCAAGCGGCAGCGGCTCGCCCTTCGGCAGCGTGAGGCCGCGCGCGGCGAACCAGCCAAACTCGTCCTCGGCCAATTTTTCGCCGCCGCGGCGGCTGCCCTCTTGGCGGACGATCACGGCGTCGAGTTCTCCCGCGTCATAAGCATCCTGCATTTCGCGCGAGAAGCCGATGGTGACGGCGAGGGTGAGATTCGCAGACATCGCATGCAGCCGTTCGAGCAGCGGCACCAGCTCAGGGCCCGCGGCGTGGTCGGAGATGCCGAGCGAAAGCGACTGCGCGGTCGCCGCCTCACCCGACAGCGCGCGGTCATGCGCCGCGATCAGCGCGCGGGCGCGATCGAGGAACGCGGCGCCGTCGGCGGTGAGCCGGACCGCGCGCGGCGAACGCTCGACGAGACGTTTTGCCAGCAATGTCTCCAGCCGTTGCAGCTTGAGGCTGACCGCAGCCTGCGTCGTGCCGAGCGCTTCGGCGGCACGGGTAAAGCTCTGGAGGTCGGCGACCAACAGGAAGGCCTGGACGGTGGCGATGTCGAGTGTGGATGCCATTATGAATCGTTATCACTGGTATCAATAGAGATAAGATACCAAAATGATGAGAGGAGGTCTAGCTTCTCACCGACGCCGCGCAAATCGTGCGACATTTTTGGGAGAACCATCATGCCCCTGATCACCGTATCCTACACCACGTCCCGTCAGTCGCCGTCGCTGAAGGCTGACATCGCGAACGCCGTGTCCGAGCTCACCGCAAAGATCCTGCACAAGGATCCCGAGGTGACCGCCATCATCGTGAAATCGGTCGATGCAAGCGACTGGTTCGCCGGCGGCAAGTCGCTCGCCGAGCAGAAGCTTGCGAGCTACTGGATCGACATCCACGTCAGCGAAGGCACCAACACCAAGGACGAGAAGGCCGCCTATCTCGCTGCCATGTTCAAGCGCATGGCCGAGATTTTGGGCCCGCTGCATCCCGAGACCTATCTGCACGTCGACGAGGTCAAGGGCGACGCCTACGGCTTTGGCGGCCTGACCCAGGAGCGGCGCTACATCGCCGGCAAGCTCGCGGTTTCGCTCAAGGCGGCATGAGACGGGAAGCCGGGGGTGATGATCTCACCCGCGGCCTGTATTTCAGCTCGCGGCGCGGAACTGAAATTCTGAATTGTTTAGGAAGCACGTCTTGTCGAACAGCTGCAGGTCAAGCGGATTCGGCAGCCTGACATCGCTGAGATCGGGGCATGGCTTGACTGAGGGATCATAGGATCGATCGATCTGTGCGATGAAGACGACGATCAATCCCCCATCGCGTGCGAACGATTTCAGCGCGCGCACCTGAATGGAGAGGTCGGGGTTGTCCCGCCTTTGGTCGAGCAGTTGCAGATAGTCGATCACCACGACTGTGCCGCGGGGAGCTGCGGCCATTTGCTTCACGACGTAGTCGGCGCTGATGGCATCCGAGCAATCGATCTCGAACAGTTCGTCGAACTGCACGGGGTCCACGCCGATCGCGCGGAGGCGGTCCAGAACGTCTTTCTCGGTATATTCGAGCGAGAAGAATGCAGCGCGATGGCCCGACCGCATGGCTTCGACGGCAAGCTCGAGGCTCATCAGTGTCTTGCCTTGCCCGGGGCGCGCGCCGACCAGTACGAGGTCGCCCGGCCGGAATTGCGGAAACAGCCTGTTGGCCGGCGTCACCGCGGCAGCTTTCGCCGCCAGCATGCTCCAGGCGGAAAAGCCTTCCGCCGTGGCGATGCGGTCAAGCGCGGCGTGGAGCGGAATGCCTTGCTCGTGCGACAGGCGTTTTGCTTTTCGCTTCAGATGATAAATGGGTGCAGACAACTTCATCGAGAGAACCTCCCATTGCGAGCAGAAAGCGCAATCCCTCCTTATGCCTGGCGCTCGAATAGTCGGTCCGATGATCGAATCGCCCGGCATGACGTCTGCTTTCCCGGCGGAGGGGGGAGGCGTGGGCGGCACCGGAATCAAGCATAGCCGATTCCGCGGCGAGCGGAGAACACGCGCGATCGGCCTCGAACAGGAAAATGCTAGACCGCCGCTTCCGGCAGCAGCGCGCGGGTCGGCCCGAACAGCTCCTCGAACGCCTGCCGGAGCGCGATGTCGACATCGGCCATGGTCACGAGCTGGCCGAGATCGATCAGCGAGGTGACGCCGTAGCGGGGATCGGCGACGCCGCAGGGCACGATGCCGGCGAAATGCGACAGCTCCGGCTCGACGTTGATGGCAATGCCATGGAATGACACCCAGCGTTTCAGCCGGACGCCGATTGCCGCGATCTTGTCCTCGTGCTCAGGGCCCTTGTCGGGCCGCTTCACCCAGACGCCGACCCGGTCCTCGCGCCGTTCGCCGCGGACGTTAAAGGCGCCCAGCGTGCGCAGAATCAACTCCTCCAGGCTTGCGACATAGGCCCGGACGTCCGGTCGGCGGCGCTTGAGGTCGAGCATGACATAGGCCACCCGCTGGCCGGGGCCGTGGTAGGTGAGCTGCCCGCCCCGTCCTGTCGCAAAGGTCGGGAATCGGGGATCGAGCAGGTCGGATTCCTTGCCCGAGGTGCCGGAGGTGTAGAGCGGGGGATGTTCGAGCAGCCAGACCAGCTCGGGAGCCTCGCCCGCGGCGATCGCCGCGACGCGGGCCTCCATGGCGGCCACCGCGTCCGGATAGGGCACCGGAGCGTCCGAGATAAGCCACGCAACGGGCTCGCCGCCTGCGGCGGAAAACGACGTCAAATCGAGCTCTTGACGCTGGTTTTGGCGGGGGCTTTCAGGCGAATTAACCATTGGCTAACCATAACGTGGTGATGATCGTGGGCGCAAATGCCAAGTCCTTTGGTTCAAAGTCCCAAGTTGCGGCGGTCCTGACAGTGCCCACACTCGATAAAGTCACCGTGGATCTCATGGTCGTCCTCGGGACGACCACCATGCCGATCCATCAGGTATTGCGTCTTTCCCGCGGCGCCATCATCGAGCTGGACGCAACCGAGGCCGACGAGGTCAAGGTCTTGGCCAACAATTTGCCGGTTGCCTCCGGCGTCGTGCTGGTCGACCGCAACCGGATCGCGGTCGAGGTCAAGCAAATGCTGCCGCGCACGCCGGGGACGCGGTAGCGCCCCGGGGACGCGGTAGCGCCCCGGGCGTGCGGGTTAAAGGCCGATCCCTGGGGAAGGGCCCGGAACTTTCCTGCCAAGCTTGTGGAATTCGGGGTCTCTGCAGGCTTGTATCCCCCTGATGGATTTGTTAGATCGGCGGCCGCTGATCCGGCCAGCCTAACGACCTCAGGCCGGCATCTCCTAGCGCTCGTGGCGGAACTGGTAGACGCGCTGCCTTGAGGTGGCAGTGGGTAACACCGTGGGGGTTCGAGTCCCTCCGAGCGCACCAAACGCCTAACTGATTGGAAACATAACACATTTGCTTTGAAAGTTAAGGCACTTAATGCGCGCTTTGGCGCGCGCAACTCGTTGAAGTTGTTGGAAGTTGGTACGCCGCCTTAGAACTATGAGCTGGCCTATCTCGCCGGCTTCGCCACAGGAATTTTTCTTGCTCCAAGGCTGCCGGTCGGCGATCGAGTTCCGAGGCCTAGGCGAGCCCGAGATGCCGCACCATTTCAGTCTCAATAACTTCAGATCACCAGCTTGGCGGCGGCGAATTCGAGTGGTCGTGGCATCCGAGCGAGCACCGAACAATTGTTCTGACGATTGGGGTTTTAATGCGCTCCAAGCCTCGTGGTCCTGCCAAGCATACTCACGATGAAATCGTCCGCGTGATCCGCGCTGCGAAGGAAGCGGGGGCAGCGGAAGTGGTCATCGAGGGCGAGCAGCCAATCCGCGTTGTGTTATCATCAGATGCATGTGCAATTTCGCGTTCGCCACCAAAGGACGACGGTCACGCCTGGGCAATGTCCGTGCCTCAAAAGAAGAAGCGGTGGTCGTCTCGAGATTCGACTTCTTGGCGGGATATTCCAAAAAGCAAACTCAGACCCTAATCCGCGCTAAGCCATCGTCCTGGCGGATCCCGGCTTGAGGGCGGGCATCTGATTAAGCAGCAACTCACCTTCATCCTGACTGGATGTTCAAGGCTATTTGATCGTCGATCTCGCCAGCAGGCTGAATACTAGGTTCGGGGGTTCGAGTCGCTCCAGGGATCGAACCCCGACAACTCGGATGCATTGATCTGCTCGGTCCATGCGCTGAAAGGCGAATTCAGCCATTTTTTTCCAAATGCACCTTGAAATAACTAGATAGTCGAACTGATTTTGATTCCGCCATTCGGAGGATCGATCCCTCCCGCCCCAGCCAGCCGTGTGGAACTGAGTAGAAGAAGTCCGTCGACCTCGACGTGATAATTGAGCGAGACGCGGCCAGGAGTCCGCAGCGAGCCCGGATTCCCGCCAACAGTGACGTGGTCTTCGACCTCGACAAGGTTCTCCACGAGAAGCGACGCCAATGAACTCGGCTGCGGCCATTGCGCGGAACGCGGCTTGGCGCCGTTATGCCGCTTTCCTGCGGGGCTTCGGCTTTGCTTTTTTGTCGAGCAAGACTCTCTCCGGAGCAGGGCGCGCGCCTGGACCAGGATGGACATGAACTTCCTTGGCCGAAAGCGGCTCTCCGCATTCGGAGCACACCATCACCGGATCGAACGTCTTGCCGCACTTGCGGTGCTCGTGCAGTAGGGGGCGTCCGCGTTCGTCAACCATGTGGGTGTCACCCCAATGTACGAGCGCCATCATGATCGGATAAAGGTCGAGGCCCTTTTGCGTTAGGATATACTCGTGGCGCTTGGGCGACTCCTGATATGGAATGCGGCGCAGGACGCCCTGCCGAACCAGCTTTTTGAGCCGTTCGGCAAGCAAATGGCGGGTGATTCCAAGCGCTGACTGAAAACCTTCGAAGCGGCGCGTGCGCAGAAAGCATTCGCGGAGAATCAGAAGAGTCCAGCGGTCACCAATCACACCAATGGTGCGAGCCATCGAACATGGCTCTTCCTCAAGTTCATCCCATTTCATTCCTGCTCTCCGGTCGACCGACGCCTGTTCCGCTCGAATCAGGGGAAACGGCAGCGCCGATCGTACCATTCTAGATAGGTACTAAAGTTGTTACAATACCCCCGCCGAGCCGCCGAAACCAATACGATTCAGGCCAGATTTGACAGTTCAATTTTAGAACTGTAAGAATGAATAAGGGCCTGCGTTCGGCTTAGAAGATCAGCAAGCCTGTCCACCATTGCGCTCTGCGGGAGGAGCTGACATGTCCCTGAAAGTTGAATTCCTGTTCGATTTCGGCAGTCCAAATGCTTACCTCGCGGAATTGGCCCTTCCCGGAATCGAACGGCGCACCGGCGTGAAATTCGAATATGTCCCGGTCCTGCTCGGCGGCATCTTCAAGGCGACGGGCAACATGTCCCCCTTCGAATCTCTTCGGGGCATCAAGAACAAGCCGGAGTACCAGGCGCTGGAGACACAGCGCTTCATTCGCCGCCATAATGCAACGAAGTTCCGGTCCAATCCGTTTTTTCCGGTCAATACGCTGATGTTGATGCGCGGCGCCGTCGCGGCGCAGCTCGAAGGCGTGTTCGAACCCTATTTCCGCGCGGCCTACCACCACATGTGGGAGGAACCAAAGAAGATGGATGACCTCGAAACCTTCCGAGCAGCATTCATCTCCTCAGGCGTCGATATCGATCGGTTGCTTACGCGTGCGCAGCAGGACGACGTCAAGAAGGGGCTGATCGATCGGACCACCGACGCCGTCAACCGAGGCGCATTCGGCTCGCCGACCTTCTTCGTTGGAAAGGAAATGTTCTTCGGCAAGGACCAGCTTCGCGATGTGGAGGAGTCGATCGTCGAGCAGATCGGCCAGCCCGTTTCGAAGACGGCCTAAGGCCAGAACCTGGAGCCTTGCAGAGCCGGGCAGACGTCCGCGCACCTGCATGACGAAACCTCAGTCGACCTTATAACAAAGTCAATTCAGGGAGAATGTGATGCCCGGTCCCCTCAACGGCGTTCGCGTCCTCGATTTGACAGGCGTAGTGTCGGGTCCTTTCGCGACCATGTTCCTGGCGGATCAGGGCGCGGACGTCCTGAAAATCGAGCCGATCGGCGGCGACATTACCCGGCGCAGCCGTGCCACCATTGATAAGGATGGCGAGTTCTCCGCGCTATTCATTTCTTCAAATCGTGGCAAGCGCTCGCTGTCGATTGACGTCAAAAGCGCAGCCGGCCGTGAGGTTCTCGCCAAACTGGTCGCGCAAACCGATGTCCTGGTGCAGAATTTCCGGCCGGGCACTATGGAGCGTCTCGGTCTCGGCGTGGAAGAGTTGCGCCAGCGACAGCCGCGCCTGATCTATGTTTCGATCAGCGGTGTTGGTGACACCGGACCCTATGTGAAGAAGCGTGTTTACGATCCGATCATTCAGGGCCTCTCGGGCTTTGCCGATATCCAGTCGCAGCCGGTCACGAACCGTCCGCAGATGATCCGAACCATCGTATGTGACAAGACTACCGCGGTGTTCACCGCCCAGGCGGTAGCGGCAGCACTCTATGCCCGCGAGAAGACAGGGCAAGGTGATCACATTCAGGTCGCTATGTTGGATGCGATGATCTCGTATTTGTGGCCGGAAGGCATGATGCAATACACGGTGGTGGGTGCCGAGGCCACTGCTGCCGATCCTAACGATCGGCCTGATCTCGTGTTCAAGACCAGCGACGGCTACATCACCGCCGGTACTATTTCCGATTCCGAATGGCAGGGTTTTTGCCGCGCCACCGGCGACCCCGAGCTTGCCAAGGATCCCCGGTTTGCGACGCCATCGGCGCGCTCGGTCAACGCCACGGCACGCATCAACAAAATGGCCGAATATATCAGCCAGCACACCACCGCAGAATGGCTGGAGCGTCTGGATGCCGCCGACGTCCCCTGTTCGCCGATCTTGCGGCGGGGCGAGATCATCCACAATGAACAGGTGGTCGCGCGCGATATCATTGCCGAGTTCGATCAACCGAAAGTGGGACGGGTGCGGCAACCTAAGCCAGCAGCGCGTTTTGCGATCAACGAGGCCGCGATCGGTGGGCCCGCTCCCAGGGTGGGCGAACACTCCCGCGACGTGTTGCACGAGCTGGGCTACGACGACGGCGCCATCGACAAGATGGTCGCCGAGCGCAGCGTGCGCGTCGCGGTCTAACCGCGAAGCCCGTTCGCACGTATTCTAGAGCTTCCCCGTCGCCGGCGTGATCGGTGCCATCGCGACATTCGCCGCAACGGCGCGCTGAAAGGCTTCCCGTTTCCTGATGCGCTCGAGATAGGGCTGAGCGTTGTCGCAAATGCCGACGCCATAGGCGAGGGCCCACTCCAGGCACGTCGTGAGCAGGATGTCTGCGCTGGTAAACCGGTCGCCCATCAGGAATTGCCGGCCGTCTGCAAGTGCGACTTCAACATGACGCAGCTGCTGTCGGAAATACTCGGCGGCTTGCGCAACGACCTCGGGCGCAATGCCGTAGATCGGTCCGAGCGCGTCGGCCCGATGACGGCGCATCACGTAGAGGCTGGTGGAATCCAGCTCCGCGACGATAAAGAAGCACCATTCCAGCCACGCTGCATACTCGCGGGTGGCTTCCGGAATCAGGGATCGTTCCGTCGTGGAATACATTCGCGACAGGTAGGCAACGATCGCCGCGCTCTCGCCGATGCAGAAGTCGCCGTCCTGAAGCAGCGGGATCTTCTGGCGCGGATTGAGCTTCGAGTAATCTGCGGTCTTGGTTTCGCCGGTTCGCGGGCCAATGGGCTTTGTCTTATAGGCTAAGCCCAGTTCGTGCATGGCCCAATGCGGACGAATGGTGCGACTCGTTCCAACGCCCCACAGGGTCAGGTCTGGTGTCGCATCCATATTACCATTTCTCCACGGACGGACGGAGATCGAGTTCGTGGGTCCAGCCATCTCTGCTTTGCTGGTGGGTGAACCAATAGGCTTCGGCGATGGAAGACGTCTTGGTCAGGCTATCCGGCGGAATATCGCTTGCTTCGATCCCCTTCGCTGTCTTCATGCGTTGGTGAATCGCCTCGCTATCCACGCCAGCGTCGATCAGGAGATGCACGACGTGAATGTTCTTCGGTCCAAGCTCGCGCGCCATCGCCTGGGCCACTGCTCGAAGTCCGAACTTCGCCGATGAAAATGCTGCAAACCCCGATCCGCCACGCACGCTTGCCGTCGCACCCGTAAAGAAGATGGTGCCGCGTCCGCGCGACAGCATCACGCGGGCAGCCTCACGTCCAACCAGGAAACCACCATAGCAGGCGAGTTCCCAGGCTTTGAAGAACAACTTCTCCGTCGTGTCGAGCAGAGGCTTGTTGACGTTCGAGCCGGCATTGTAGAGGCAAACCTCGACAGGCCCGTGCTCTTTCTCGACCCGCGCGAAAATGCCTTGGACTTCTGCTTCCTGGCGCGCATCTACGCTGAATGCGTGAACGTCATGCCCCGCGGCCCTCAACTCGGCCACTAGTCCCTGCGATTTGGAGGCATCGCGCCTGCAGATGCAAACCGTATAGCCGCCTCGGGCAAAACGCCGGGCGACCGCCGCGCCAATGGCATCGCCTGCGCCAACAAGTATCGCTGCACCGCGGCTCGCCGCCATCCTCGATCCTCCCTTTAAGTTCTTATTTGATACTGTAGACTAGCTGTCGGATGATGCGTTGTAAACGGCGGTTTTATGAGCCGCGCAAAACCATGCTCAGAGATGGATTGTCCGTTTGACTCCGGTCCGACGACGATTTATCGATTGACGAGTTCTAAAAAAGAACTATAAACTGAAGCCAAGTGTGCCGCATTGCAAAGTTGGCATGGTCGGTCGGGAGGTCAGTCGTGCTGGAGCTTTCAGAGACGATCAGTGGCGACGAGATTGCTGTCGGCTTGCCGAGCCGAATCCATGAAGTAACGGCAGGACCGGTTGCCAGAGCGCCCGACCGGATTGCGCTGGTCGAGGACGGAGCTTCCTGGAGCTATCGAGAACTGGAGCAGCGCGTTGACGAGATCGCCACCGTGCTCTCGTCGCTGGGGATCAGGGCCGGCGATCGGATGATCATTGTCAGCGAAAACTGTATTGCGCTTGCTGCTTTGCTGCTGGCGACAAGCCGGCTAGACGCCTGGGCGATTGTCGCCAACCCGCGCTTGTCGGCGCGCGAACTGGACCAGATCCGTGATCACAGCGGCGCCCGGCGGATGTTTTTCACGTCCGGTATTTCGAAGGAGGCCACTGCTCACGCCTCACGCTACGGCGCCGAGAATCGGCGAATTGGCCCGCTAGCGGAAATTGGGGTTGGCCCGCTCAACGAAAGCGCGACAGTCCAGCCCGTGGAGACCGATTCAGCAAGGCAAGTCGCGGTTTTGATCTACACGTCAGGGACGACGGGGACTCCCAAGGGCGTGATGCTCTCGCACGACAACCTGCTGATCAGCGCAAAGACCACCGCGTATTTCCGCAGGATGAACGAGGACGACAAAATCTATCTTGTGTTGCCGATCTCGCATATCGTCGGCATCTCGCTCCTGATCATGACGCTGATGGTCGGCGGCACGGTGCGGATGGTCAGCAAATACGATCCGGCGGCTACCGCAAAGGCGATCGCGGAGGAGGGCGTCACCATCCTCAACGGCGTGCCTGCCACCTATCAGCGCCTGCTGGAGTACAAGAGCGTATCAGGCGTGGAACAGCTCGCCCGAGGCTCGTTGCGCTTGATTGCCGTCGCCGGCGCGCCGCTGGATTTGAACCTGAAGTTGCACGTGGAAAAAGAGTTCGGGCTTCCGTTGCTCAACGGCTACGGGATCACCGAATGCTCGCCGGGAATATCGGGCGTACGTTTCGATAGGCCACGCTCGGATCAGGCTGTTGGCACGCTGCTGCCGGGTGTGGAGGCGCGGGTGCGAACCATCGAAGGATTTCCGAGTGTATCGGGTGAAGTCGGCGAGCTGCACGTCCGCGGGCGCAATGTGATGCTGGGGTACTATCGTGCCCCCGAGGTCACCGCGAAGGTGATTGACAGCGAGGGCTGGTTCAATACCGGCGATCTCGCGCGTTTCGATGGCGATTGTCTGTACATCGTGGGCCGCACCAAGGAAATGATCATTCGTTCCGGTTTCAACGTCTATCCCGCGGAGGTCGAAGCAGTCCTCAGTTCACACAAGGACGTCGTGCAATCCGCTGTGGTCGGTCGTGCCGCGGACGGCAATGAGGAGATCGTGGCCTTTGTGCAGTTGCTGCCAGGATCTTGCACGACACCAGAGACCCTGATGCATTTTGTCCGGTCTCAGCTTACTTCTTACAAGCGGCCGTCCGAAATTGTCATCCTCGATGCCTTGCCGGCGACATCGACCGGCAAGATACTCAAGCACAATCTCGCGGAGAGCTTGCGCGAAGGTGGCGCAGCCCCTGCGGTGCAGACGCCCGAATTCCGCAGGCAACATATCTAACTTACCGGGAGGACATCTTGCAAAAGAGAAACGCAACCGTGGCCGTCATCGGCGCCGGAGACTTCATCGGCGGCGAGATCGCCAAAAAATTCGCCGCAGAAGGCTTCACGGTCTTCGCCGGCCGTCGTAACGGCGAAAAATTGGCTCCGCTCGTCAGGGATATCGAGGCCGCCGGCGGCGAGATTCACGCACGCTCGCTCGACGCTCGCAAGGAAGACGAAATCATCTCCTTCCTCAACGATGCGGACAAGCACGCGCCGCTGGAAGTCTGCATCTTCAACATCGGGGCGAACGTCAATTTCCCAATTCTGGAAACCACAGAACGCGTTTTCCGCAAGGTCTGGGAAATGGCCTGCTATTCCGGCTTTCTGGCCGGTCGCGAGGCGGCCCGCCTCATGCTTCCGCGCGGGGGTGGCAACATCTTCTTTACCGGGGCGACCGCCTCGCTCCGAGGCGGCAGCGGGTATGCTGCTTTCGCAAGCGCCAAGTTTGGCCTTCGTGCGGTCGCGCAAGCCATGGCCCGCGAGCTTGGCCCGAAAAATATTCACGTCGCGCATCTCATCATCGATTCCGGCGTGGACACCGAGTGGGTTCGGCAACGCCGGCTGGAGGCTCTCGGGCCCACCGCGCTGGATGATCCGGACGCCTTGATGCCTCCGTCCTCCGTCGCAACTTCGTATTGGCAGCTCTACCAGCAGCCGAGAAGCGCATGGACGTTCGAGCTGGAGATCCGTCCCTTCGGCGAGAAGTGGTAGCGGAGCCTGCTGCGATGGAGCTCAAGCTTTCCCGCGAGGACGCCGCGTTTCGTGACGAGGTGCGCAGTTTCATTGCGGAGAACTATCCGCCGGAAATGCGCGTTCCAAATCCGGAGACCGACCTGACCAAGGAGCAATCGCTGCTGTGGCACCGGATCCTCCACAAGAAGGGTTGGATCGCCCCGCTCTGGCCCAAGGAGTACGGCGGCCCGGGCTGGTCCGTCACGCAGCGCTTCATCTTCGAGCAGGAGACCTCGCGCGCCGGCACGCTGCCGCCGCTCGCCTTCAGCGTCACCATGGTCGGGCCGGTGATCTACACGTTCGGCAACGCGGCGCAGAAGAAGAAATTTCTGCCCCGGATCCTGTCCGGCGAGGATTGGTGGTGCCAGGGCTATTCGGAGCCTGGCTCCGGCTCGGACCTCGCAACCGTCAGAACCAAGGCCGTGCGCGACGGCGACCACTACATCGTCAACGGTCACAAGACCTGGACCACGCTGGCGCAGCATGCCGACTGGATCTTCTGCCTCGTGCGCACCGATCCGAGCGCGAAACCGCAATCGGGAATCTCCTTTCTGCTCATCGATATGAAGTCGCCAGGCGTGACGGTGCGGCCGATCATCACGATCGACGGCAGCCACGAGGTCAACGACGTCTTCCTGGAAAACGTCCGCGTGCCCGTCGAGAACCTCGTCGGCGAGGAGAACAAGGGCTGGACTTACGCCAAATTCCTGCTTGGCAACGAGCGCACCAGCATGGCCGGAATCGGCCGCTCCACCCGCTACATCAACAAGCTGAAGCAGATCGTGAGGGCCGAGATACCGGCCGACGATCCCGCGCGTCTCGAATTCCTGCGCGACATCGCCCGCGTCGAGCTCGACGTGCTGGCGCTGGAGGCGACCGAGCTGCGTGTGATCGCCCAGATGGCGCGCGGCATCGATCCGGGTCCGGCGGCCTCGCTGTTCAAGATCCGCGGCACCGAGATCTTCCAGCACATTACCGAGCTCACCCATCGCGCCATCGGCAATTACGGCCTTGCCATCCGCGAGCATCCGGTCAGCGCCAACCGTTTCATGCCCGGCCCCGATTATGGCCACACCGCGTCGGAGAAATATTTGAACGCGCGTAAGCTCAGCATCTACGGCGGATCCAACGAGATCCAGCGCAACATCATCGCCAAGGCTGTGCTCGGGCTCTAGTCACGCCGGATCTGGGAGGATCGGATGGATATTCAGTTCACGGAAGAGCAGGAATTGCTGCGCTCCAGCGTCCAGCGCCTGTTGCGCGACCAGTACGACTTCGAGGCGCGGCGCAAGATCGTGGCAAGCGAGGAGGGCTTCAGCCGAAAGCAATGGGACGCTTTCGCCGCGCTCGGCCTTCTCGCTGCACCGTTCTCCGAGGGCGCTGGCGGTCTCGGCGGCGGTCCGCTGTCGACCATGATCGTGATGCATGAGTTCGGCCGTCACCTCGTGGTCGAGCCGTTCGTCGAGACGGTGGTGCTGGCCGGCGGATTGATCGAGCACGTGGGCACGCCGGAGCAGCAGCAAAGCTTCATCCCTGAAATCATCGACGGCTCGAAAATCTGGACGCTGGCCTGGACGGAGAAGGCATCGCGCTTCGATCTTGCCAATGTCACGACGCGGGCGCGGCGCGAGGGGAGCGACCACATCCTGACCGGCGCGAAGACCATGGTGATCGCCGCACCTTGGGCCGACTATCTAATCGTCTCGGCGCGGACCTCCGGCGACGATCGTGACCGCGGCGGCGTCAGCCTGTTCGTGGTCGATCGGCGCGCGACCGGCGTCGATCTCCAGAGCTTCAAGACCATCGACGGCCGCCGGGCCGCCGAGCTCGGCCTGCGCGAGGTCCGCGGGCAATTGCTGGGCGCAGAAGGCGAGGGTGTTGCCGCGCTGGAAGCCTGCCGTGACCGTGCCATCGGCGCGCTCTGCGCGGAAGCAGTCGGCGCCATCGGCGAGCTGAACTCGGCGACGCTGGAGTATTCGAAGACGCGCAAGCAGTTCGGCACCACCATCGGTTCCTTCCAGGTGCTGCAACACCGAATGGTCGACATGTTCATCGCACATCAGGAGGCGCTTTCCCTGATGCAGCATCTGAGCCTCAGCCTCAGCGCTGGCGATGCCGGCCTGTCGCGGCTCGCCTCGGGTGCAAAATCGAAGATCGGCTATGCCGGCAAGTTCGTCGCCGATCAGGCGGTGCAGCTTCACGGCGGCATGGGAATGACCGACGAGCTCAACGTCGGGCACTATTTCAAGCGA
>NZ_PSRT01000186.1 GCF_004212635.1 Bradyrhizobium genosp. SA-3
GGTCGTGGTGCCGCGCAGGTCGGACGAGGTCGCACCGGCGATCGTGGTCGAGACGTTGGACTTGGTCGAATAGCCGACCGTGGTCTGGAGCGCCTGATTGGCGATCGACTTCGCGGAGTCCAGCAGCTTCTGCAGCGAGGTGATGCCGGTGTTGGCGGCCTGGAGAACCTGCACGCCGTTGGCGATGCCATCGAGCAGGTTGTTGATGTCGCTGGCGCGGTTGTCGAGCGACTGGGCGGTGAAGAAGTTGGTGGGGTTATCGAGCGCCGAGTTCACCTTCTTGCCGGTCGACAGACGCGACTGGGTGGTGGCGAGAAGGTCGGCGGTGGACTGGAGGGAGAGGAGGTTCTGACGAACCGAAGAGGAGAGAACGATACCGGACATACTGTTACCTTTCTGGTAGCTACGCGTCCTGTTTGACCGAGATTGATCAAACGACCGGCGGACGGTGCCTCCGAGCCTCTAACAATCCGTGAAATGAAACCGCCGGTTCGTCCGCGTCCGGCCCCAAATACCTCTCCCGGATCTTCGTGCCCCGGCTCGGCGCCTCTGCAAATTATTGACATCATTATATTTTTGGACGCAGGGACGAATCTTTACGAGCCGTTAACCACATTCAGCAAGGATTGGACCCAAATCAGAGGCGGCCGTCGTCGTTCACCGGCACGCGCGCCGCTCGTTACAAAACGGTTGATGGAGAACAGGCATGGCTCTCAAGGTCGAGCTCAAACCGCATGAACGCATCATCGTCGGCAACTCCGTGATCACCAACACGGACCAGCGCGCACGTCTTCTGATCGACGGCGAGAACGTGCCGATCCTGCGCGAGCGCGACATCCTCACGCCGGAGACCGCCGACACCCCCGCCAAGCTCGTCTATCTGGCGGTTCAGCTGATGTACATCTCGCCGGATCCGCAGACCCAGCACGGCACCTACTTCAATCTCGTGCGTGACATCGTCACCGCGGTGCCGAGCTCCTGGCCGATCATCGAAGGCATCAACAACAACATCATGAGCGGCGACCTCTATCGGGCCCTCAAGGAGGCCCGCAAGCTGATCGCCTATGAAGACAAGCTGCGCGATCAGTACAAAGCCACCCATCCGAACGGCGACGTCAGTTCGGCCGCCTGATCGAGCCGCATCCTGCCTGAACGACAATGGCCCGGATCAGCTCCGGGGCCGTTCGTTTTCATCGGCGTTTCGTGGTCGCTGCGCCGCGAGCGGCGGCGCCTCGACCTCGATCACGCCGCCGCTGCGCTGCGCGCCGAACTTGAGCACGGCCGCAACCAGCGCATCGATGTCTGTTTCCTCGGTGCGATGATTGACGATCGCCGCGCGGATCGCGAACTTGCCGTCCAGCGTCGTGCTCGACGGTGCCGCGATGCCGGACTCCTGGATGTCGGCGACAACCTCGCGGTTGACCGCGTCGCCTGCGCGATACCGGAAGCAGACGATGTTGAGGTTCACCGGCGCCAGCAATTCCAGCCGCGACTCGGCCAGAATGCGCGCCTCCAGATATTTTGCCAGCGCGCAGCTTCGCGCGATCACCGCGCCGAGGCGATCGGTCCCGAACGTCTTCAGCGTGAACCAAGTCTTCAGCGCGCGGAAGCCGCGCGACAGATCGGGGCCGAGATCGCAGGGCCAGACCGTGCCGGCCGCAAGCCCCCTCGCCTCGCGACTGAGATAGGCCGCCGGCTGCGCAAAGGCCTGCCGATGCTGCTCGCCGTCGCGCACCAGCAGGAAGCCGGCATCGTACGGCACCTGTCCCCATTTGTGGAAATCGAGCGCAATGGAATCGGCGAGCTCGATGCCGCCGAGCAGTGGCGCGAGCTCAGGCGAAAGAATTGCGAGCGCACCGAAGGCACCGTCGACGTGAAACCAGATCCCTTCCTCGCGGCACAGCTCCGCGATTGTTCTGAGATCGTCGATCGCGCCGACATCGACCGTACCCGCAGACGCGACCACCAGGAACGGCTTGAAGCCGACCTCGCGGTCAACAGCGATCTGCGCGCGCAGCGCGGCAACATCGATGCGATGATCGGCATCGACACCGATCTTGCGTAGCGCATCCGTGCCGAGCCCGGCAATGTCCATCGCCCGCGAGATGCAGCCATGTGCAGCGTGCGACGTATAGGCCGTAAACAGTGCGCCGTCATTGCCGATACCGTGCTGGCGCGCCAGCGTGCCGAGTGCGTTCGTACGTGCCACCAGCACCGCCATCAGATTGGCCATCGACGTGCCCGTGACGAAGATGCCGCTCGCGTTTTCCGGAAAGGCGAACAGGCGGCGCATCCACGCGACGATCTGGCGCTCAACCTCGATCGGCATGTGGTCGCGTCCGCCGAGATTGGCATTGAGGCCGGCTGCCAGCATCTCCGCGAGCATGCCGACCGCGGTGCCGCCGCCATGGACCCAGCCCATGAAGCCCGGGTGGACGTTGCCGGTCGCATAGGGCGCGACATGCGCGGCAAATTCACGATAGACATCGGCAAGGTCGCTCGCCTCGCGCGGCACGTCGGCTTTGAATGCCGCGCGGACCTCGTCGGGGATCGGCTGCCACACCGGACGCGCCCGAACGTTGGCGATGCCATCGATCGCCTCGTCTAACATGCGACGGGCCAGCGCGCGAAATTCGCTCCAGTCCTGCGGATCGAGCGAGGTGTGGGTGACGGAGCTTTGGGTGTTGCGGATGATCTCGTTCATGTTGCGCTTCCCTTGCCCGCTCGCGCATGCCGCGACAGCATCGCCGTGAACGCCGCAAATATCTTGCGCATCTGGGGCGGCTTGTACGGAAACACGACCGGCGAATCCATGTTGTGCACGACGGCGGTGTTGTCGGCTTCGAACACCAGGAGCTCGCCGCCCTGGTTCTCGGCGCAGTCGACGATGAAATAGTCGAGGCCGACGCGCCTGCTCATCTCCTCGAGCGCGCTCTTGTGGCGTGCCGCGAAGGCATGGTCGAAGTCGAGCATGAAGACGGCCTCTTCGGCTCGCTTCTCCTCGCTGAATGCCATGTAGGCGTTGAGATACCAGATGTCCCAGCGATCGGCGATCGCCATGTGGCAGGCGTAAGGCTTGCCGTCGACCATGGCGAGGCGATATTTGCGGTAGAGCCCGTCGGGGCTGACATAGTCGACGAAGCGCGCGACGAAGAAGTCCTGCTCTTTCCGTTCGGCGAGATAGGCAGCGAGCGCCGCCGCATCAATGAGCTTCGCGAGCCCGACGCCGGCATGCGAGCCGCGCGGTCGCGCGATCATCGGAAAGTGCAATTCGTCCGCGATGGCCTCGCAGGCGATCCGCCCCTGCGCGAGCTCCGACAATTGTGCGCGCGTGGCGTGGATGGTCGCGGGAATGTCGAGGCCGGGCACACCCGTCAGCAGCCGATAGAGCTTGTCGCGATCGAGGTTGCCGATGAGATCGGGGCGATTGAGCAGCGGCCGCGGCCAGCTTAGTGCGGCCTTTTCGATCAGCGCGAGCGCTTCCCGGCATTCCTCGGAATCGGATGCAATCACGATGGCGACGTCGTGCACGGGCAAGTTCTCTGGCAGGCCGACGCCCTTGACCACGTAGAGCGTCAACAGCTCGATGTCGGAGCCTTCGAGCAGGAAATCGATCGGCGTGTTACCGCCCATGTCGATGTCGGCTGCAAGCGCGAGCACGCGCAAGCCCGGCTTCGGAGCCGCGCTGGGCGTACGAAACAACTGATGGAAGGTCAGCACCTCCGATTGGATCGCAAGCCCCGCCTGCTTGTCGCCAAGGAGCTGCACGATCAGCGACAGATCCAGGCCTTCGCCCGCCTGCGCCGTCCCCTCCGTGATCCGGACGACGAGCTGGTCGCGCAACGGCTGCAAATCGACACCTTCGAAGGCTTGGCGCGTCAACTGCGCAAAGCCGATACGGTCGGCAAAGTTCGGCACGGAAACCGGATGCTGCATCTCACACCTCGAACGCGGACTTTGCCGGCAGGGGCGCCGCCGCGTCACGATCAAGCAACAGCTCGATCTTCACCAGGACGTCGGCGACGCGATCGAGCACGTGCTGCAAATTGTGTCGCGCCTGCGCCATGTCCGGGGACCAGATCTCGGTCACGAGCCGTGCGCCGACGCAGAGCCGCAATACGGCCAGCGGGGCCTCGTCCTGGCGTTCCAGCCGGACCGGCTGGCCGATCAGGCAGCGCTGCGCGGCGACCCGCCGGTCCGCCGGGCTGCCGCCGATCTCTTCGTTCATGTCACGCGCCAGCGCCTGATGAACGGCGCCGGTCTCCGCGATCGAGATCGGCTTGCCGTCGCGCAGCAGCAGAAACGGAAAGATCGTAGTTTGCGCGAACTCCTCGTCGTCGACGCCAACCTTCCCGATTCCGGTTGGAACGGGGCGAAGCGACGGCGACAGCGCGATCATGCTGTCGATGCCGGCGGAGAGCTCGGCCAGCGCCATGGCGCGAAATGCACCTGGCACTGCATAGTAGCTGCCGATCTCGGCCAGCGCCGCCTCCCAGCGCAACCATTGGCCGAAATTCGGCCGGCGCTCGAAGCGCGAACGCAGGATCGTCCAGGCCATCGGCCGGTCGCAGCGGCCGGCATAGTCGAAAATGCCCGGTGCGATCGCGCCGATCCGGTCGATCGACCGCGACAGACCTTTCGGCACCAGCAGCGCGCCGCTGAAGGCTGGTCCGCCGAAAAATTTCGAGCCGGTCATCAGCACCATATAGCCGCGATCGAGATAGCGGCGCAGCCGGCGGCGGCCGAGCCGGGCCTGACAGGCATCGACGACGATCTGAACCTTGCGCGGCCAGCGCCGCGCGATCTCGTCGAGGCAGGCCGCGCTCGTGCGCCAGCCGAGTTTCGAGGCATCCATGATCTGAAGCAGCACCGGCGCGCCCTGCGCGATCGTGGCCTCGATCGCGCCCAGCACCGCAGCATCCGCATCCGTGCGCATCGCGATCCCGGGTCCCGCCTCGCGCAGTGGCAGCGCGATGCTGGCGTCGGCCAGCCCCGCAACCGTGCCGTCCTTGCGGACCGCCAAGCCGCTCGCCGTCATGGAGCTGAAATGATGTCCACGCGCGGTATGGATCGTCCCGCTTCCTGTCTGATCGGCGCCGACCACGATCGTCACCGGCGGCGCGCCGAGCACCGCGCGCGCCACGAACAGGGCGTGGAGCTGGGAATCCGTGCCGGACGGCGAGAACACCACGTCGACGCGCGGCGAGAGCTGGAAATGGCCGCGCAGCTCCTCGCGCATGCATTCACAGCGCGCATCGAAGGCGATCTCGACCTCGTCGAACAGGCACTTGTGTATCAGCTCTTCGCGCGCGAGCGCGGCGCGATCATAAGCCCCTTGCGAGATCGTCGACGCGGTCGAGGAGGCGAAATTCCAGATCTCCGGCTCGGGCGAGGCCGCGCAGCCATAGGCGTTGACGCGATCCCTAGCGTCGAGCGCCAGCCGCGGATCTCCGCCGGAGACGAGCAACGTGTCCAGCGGTGTGAAGAGATCGCGCAGGCGGTAACGCGAGCCGCCCTCGGATGCGCGTTCCGGTTCTGACAGACGGGATGCGCCGGCGCTCATCCCGAAAGCCTCACGCCGCATCGGCTGCCGCCGCTGCGGGCGCGGGCGCGAATTGCGAGGCGATGTCGCCGTGGAACACCGACGGTCCGACGTGATCGAGCGAGCTCTGGATGTCGGCCCAGATCTCACCGCCGATATCGGTCCAGCGCTTGCAGAAGGCGAAGTCCTCGGAAAGATACGTGCCGGTCGCCGGATCGATCATGCATTCGAATAGCGCGAACCGGTTCGGGCTCGCCGCCAGCGTATCGTGCGAATGTTCGCGGAAGAATTGCAGAGCTGCATGGTTCGGGTGGCGGCACATCGCTTCCAGCACGTGGCGCCGGATCATCAGGAAGCCGGTGCCGGCGTAGCGCACGCGGGTGAAGCCGTTGACGACCACGATGCGGTCGGGATCCTCGATCTCCAGCACGTAGTCGAGCGAGGCCGCCGGCACATCGGTGCGGCCGGCCTCGACCGCGCGCTTCGCCTTGTCCCAGTTGACCCGCTTGATCGGATAGCAGCCGGCGACGACGTCGGCGCCGCATTCGATCAGCCGGAACACCTGCTCCGGCCTGAAGCCGATGTCGGCATCGATGAACAGGAAATGCGTCGCCTTGGGATCGTCCAGGAACATCGCGACCAGATTGGCCCGCGCGCGCGTGATCAGCGCGTCGCCGTCGCGCAAGTGCACCTTGAGCTCGAGATTGGACATGCCGTGCACGGCGCGCTGGAGCGCGAAGATCGAGCTCGCATAGATGCTCGACACCTGCCCGCCGAAGCATGGCGTTGCCACCACCAACTGCATCCTGTCCGACATCGGCAGCCCCGCCCCGCTCCAATCCCCACCAAGAGGTAAAGAGGCATGATTAACGGCGTCTTAACGCGACCTTACAAGAACTTGACGAGCGAGAGCTGCGCCAGGTTCGAGGTCACCTGATAGGACGCCTGGAGCGCGTTCTGGAGCGCCAGGATCTGGCTCGCGACCTGGTCCGGCGAGGCCGATTCCGCCTGGTCGATGATGCTCTGGAGCTGCGCCTTGGCCTGGGTCTGGCGCGTGCTCGCGTCCTGCATCGTGTTCTGGGCCATCGCGATGTCGGTCTGGATGTCCTCGATGCGCTGCTGACCGGGCTGCTGGGTCAGCGCCTGCGTCACCCGCAGGCTCAGCGCCGAAACCTGCCCGCCCGAATACTGTCCGGTCGGCGAGGTCGAGAAGGTCCCGAACACCGCGATCGCCTGCAATTGCCGGCGGATCGCATCCTCATTCGCCTGGGCGCCATATTGCACCGTGACGGCATCGTCGACCCGCGCCATAGCGGTCGAGCGCGGCGAGCCCGGCCCGTCATTGCCCAAATACCATTTCACCGTATTGGCCGAGCCGTTCACCAGCGTGGTTGCCGAGCTCGCCGGCGACGAGCCGACGCGCAGCGGCGGCTGCGTGGCGGTCACGGGCGTCGAACCAAAACCGAGCGAACTCAGCGCCCCCGTATTCGAGCTCGTGATGTTGAGGCTCGCCGCATCGTCGGTGTTGATCGTGATCGAACCGCCATGGACGGTCGAGGGCTTCGACGTCCCCGTGACATGGTCGATCTTGCTCAGCAGGGTCTGGATGCTGTCGGTGACGTTGAGCTGGTTGCCGGTCGCGCCCGAGCTGACGAAGGTCAGCGTGGTGCCGTTGATGGTGATGGTGTCACCGGCGACGAAGCCCGGCGAGATCGAGTCCGAGGGGCTCGCGCCGGAGAGTGCCGTCGCGCCGGTGACGGGGGCCGGCGGCGCAGCCTGGTTGTTGACGGGCGTGCCGATCGCAGAGCTCGCCGTGTTGAAGAAATTGTCGCCGGCGACGACCGCGGATGCCGCCACCAGCGAGGTGTTGGCGAGCTTGGTGATCGCGGTGTTCAGCGCCGTGTTGAGGTTCGCGGCCGTGTTGTTCGGGTTGACCGGGACGCTCGCATCGATCGCGAAGCTGCCGAGCGGCGTCGGCGTCGCCGTCGATGCGGTCAGGTCGATCTGCTCGGTCGTGCCGTCCGGCAGAGTGAACTGGATGCTCAGCTTGTCGCCGTTGTTCGGGTTGACGCCGTTGAGATCGACCGAGAACGACACCGGCGAGCCGCTCGGGCCGGTGACGGTCGCACCGGTCAGGGTCGAAGAGACCGCCTTGATCTTGAGCCCGAACGGCGATCCGGCGACGTCCTCCGACACCCGCACCGAGCTCGGCGTCGGCTGCGTCTGCACCAGGCGGCCCATGCCGTTGGCGCCGAGGTCGGCGGCCTGGCGCTCCGCCATGACGGTCTTGAAGCCCGCCTGCGTCGTGGTGCCGTTGATGATGTCGCCGGCATCCGCAATCGACTGGGTGTTGACGGCCGTTCCGGAGAACAGATAGCGGCTGCCCGTCTGCGTGTTGAGAACGCCGACCATCGAGCCGAACTGGGCGGCGGCGGTGTTCTGCGCGACCGTCTGGCCGTTGACGTTGAGGTCTTGCGCGGTGCTGGCCGAGCCCGTCTGCACCGTGTTGCGGATCTTCGTCAGCGACTGCAGCGCGGTATTGGCGAGGTTGATGCTGACATTGAGGTTCGTGATCGTGTCGGTATAGGCGGCGATGTTGGAGAGCTGCGCGCGTCCGGCGATCGCAAAGCCCTCGTTGGTGCCCATGCCGGAATAGTTCTGCGACAGCTTGCCGGTCGAGAGCTGCGTCGACAGATCGGTGAGCTGCTGATTGAGGTTGCGGATCTGCGCGCCGAGAACCGACGACGAGTAGTTGATGCTGCTGATCGACATCTTTCAGAGCCCTACTGGTTACCCTTGAGCCTGGAGCAACGTGTTCATCATGCTCTGCACCACCGACATGACGTGGGCGTTGGCGGCATAGGCATTCTGGAGCTGGATCAGGTTCGACATCTCCGAGTCCAGGTTGACACTGGAGGTCGAGTTGAACTTGGCCTGGAGCGTCGAGACCACGACGCTCTGGCCCTGCTGGAGCTGGGTCGCCTGGGTCGCGGCGTTGGCCTGGATGCTCAGGAACTGCTGGAGGTAGTTCGAAACGCTGCCGGTGAATGGCTGGTTCGCCGAGCCGAGGCCGGTCTGCGGCGAATAGGAGAACACCGCATTGGTGAGCTGCGAATAGAGATAATCCGAACGCGTGGTGTCGCCCGCGGGCGTCACCGGCGAGGTGTTGTAGACCGACAGCCGGGTCGGATCGGAAACCAGCTGCGTGTTCACGGCGATGCGCCCGGCAAGGCCGGTCATCTGCGAGCCCGACGCGGAGATCGCGCCGGTGTAGAGCGCCTGCCCGCCGTCAGTAAACAGCGGCAGTTGCGGATTGCCCGAGGTCAGCGACGAGATCGTCTTGGTGGTCGAGGCCGAACTGACCTTGGCAAGACCGGTGTTGTCATCGGTCACCCGCAGGGTCGTGGCGGTCGCCGGCGATGGGGCGGCGGCGAACGACAGATGCGTGCCTGATAGCGCGGTATTGAGCGCAGACGCGATCGCGCCCATTCCGCCGGAGAAGTTGACGCCGATCCGCATCGGGTTGGCATTCGTCGCGTTCTGCAGCGGCAGCGCCGCCGGATCGGTCACGTTGACCAGCGTGATCTGGCGCTGGGTGTTGGTCGCCGTGTCCGTGTAGGTGATGTTGACGGTATTGCCCGGCTGCGCACCGGCAAGGTCGAGATCGAATCCGGCCGGTGGGCCCGAGACCGTGCTGCCGGCCGTGGTCTTGTCGGACAGCGCGCTCGACATCGTCGCGGCGAGCTGATCGAGCTGGGTCTGCGCCTGCACCAGGGTCTGGTCGCGCAGCTTCAGATCGGCCGCGATCTGGCCGGAAGACACCACGTTGTTGGCGACGACGTCGAGCTGCGAGCCATTCGGCAGCTTGATCGTGAGCGCGCCGACACCGGACTTGGCCGGATCGATGTTATAGAGCGAAGTTGCCGAGAGCGCGCCGGTGGACGCAAAAGAGAATTGCGAGGCAAGCCCGGCACCGACGAGCTGAATGCCGGTCGTGGTGTAGATGTTGGCCTGGTTCGAACCGTCGGTGGTGACGCGGACGTCGACATATTTCGACAGTGTGTTGATGGCCTGGTCGCGCTGGTCCATCAGCGTCGCCGCCGAGGGGTCGTTGGCCGACAGGCCCTGGAGCTTGGTGTTGATATCGGCGACCTTCTGCATCGCCGCGTTGGCGGCTAGCGCCGAGGTGCCGAGATCCTGCTCGACATTGGAGCGCAGCGACTGGATGCCCTTGGTGGTGACGTTGAGCTGCTGCGCCAGCGCCTGCGCCGCGCCCAGCGCAACGGTCTGGGCCGACGAAGCGCCCGAGCTCGTCGACAACGCCTGGAGCGCCGTGGTGAATTTGTTGAGCGTGCTTTCGAGCGCGCCGTCGTTGCCCGGCGTGCCATAAACATTCTGAAGCTGCTTCAGGATGTTGGCCATCTGGTCGGCGTAACCGCTGCCGCCGGTCTCGGTCCGCAGCTGGTTCAGCACGTAGCTGTCGAGCTCGCGGCTGACGCCGGTGGTCATCGCCGTCGAGCCGAAATCGCCGGTGGTGACCTCGATCTGGTTCGGCGTCTGGACGACGTAACCCGGCGTCTGCGAATTTGCGACGTTCGACGAGACGATCGACAGTGCGGCCTGGTTGGCACGCAGACCGCTCATCGCACTGGCGAGGGCTGAACTCAAACCCATATCACTGACCCGCCTTTGGTTACGTTACGCGCCGATCAGCGCAACACGTTCAAGAGGTCCTGCACCATCGAATTAGCGGTCGTGATCACCTTGGTGTTGGCCGAATAGGCCTGCTGGGTCACGATCAGCTTGGTGAATTCGTCGGCGATGTCAGTGTTGGATCCCTCTAGCGACGAGCCGCTGATGGTGCCCGAAGCGCCGTCGATGGCGTCTCCCGACTGTTCAGTCGCGGCATAGGCGCCGCCATCGAGCGCCTTCAGATAGTTGGTGCCGTTGAAATGCGACAGCTGAACCTGAGCGAGGTTGAGGTTCTGGCCGTTCGAGAAGGTGCCGACCACGATGCCATTGTTGTTGACGGCAACCGAGCGGAGCTGACCGGCGGCATAGCCGTTCTGGGTGATGGTGTTGATGGTCACCGCGCCGCTCGTGCTGGCATATTGCGTCAGCCCGCCCGAGGAGATGTTGAAGGCGACGGAGCCGAGCGATTGACCGCTCACGCTGACGTTGTTGATGGTGATGCCGGAGCCGCTCGGCGAGGTCAGCGAGCCGTCGGCGGCAAAGGTGAAGGCCTGGCCGGTATTGACCCAGCCGACCGTCGTGCCGGTCGCATTCGGGTCGGTCTGATAGAACAGGTTCCAGGTATCGGAATGGCCCGCGCCCAGCGAGGCGCTGTCGGTCTTGGCCCAGCGCAATTGCAGGTTCACCGGCGTGCCCGCGGCGTTGTAGGCGGTCACCGCGCCGCCGCTGATCGATTCCTTTGTGAAGGTGGCGATGTCGTTGCCGATCACACCGCCGGTGCCGGCAGTGCCGCCGCCGTCGCGATTCTTGGTGATGGTCGAGGTGAAGCCGAGCGCGGCAAAGGCAGCGCTGTTCGAGCTCGACACCGTGAGGTTGGAGACGGTGCCGGTGTTCAGCGTGATCACGCCACCGCTGCTCACCGACGAGCCCGACCCGCCGGAGAGCGCGTCGATCTTGCCGAGCAGCGTCGTGATGTTGTCTGTGACGTTGATCTGGTTCGGGCCCGAGGCACCCGAGGCGACGAAGGTCAGCGTCTGGCCGTTGACGGTGATCGTGTCGGCGGGCGGGCCTGCCGAAAAACCCGACGAGAGCACTTGGGCGCCGCCGGCGGTCGCCGTGCCGCTCAGCACCGTTGCGCCCGAGATCGCGGGCGAGGACAGCACGTTT
Source organism: Bradyrhizobium genosp. SA-3 (assembly GCF_004212635.1). Taxonomy (GTDB): domain Bacteria; phylum Pseudomonadota; class Alphaproteobacteria; order Rhizobiales; family Xanthobacteraceae; genus Bradyrhizobium. Next base: position 11,402 of record NZ_PSRT01000186.1, read on the forward strand.
CCGCCGCGCGTCACGCTGCTGATGCCGAGCGCGGTGGCTGCCGTGCCGCTGCCCACCGCCACGTCGGTGCCGGTACCGCTGGAGATCACGATGTTGCCGCTGGCGGAGAGCGACGCCGTGACGCCGGCGCCGCCCGCGGTCTGGATCGCGTTCAGGATGTCCGCCACCGTGGCCGTCGTGCCGGCACCGAGACCGATTGTGGTGTTGCTGCCGACCGTCGAGACCGTCGTGCCGGCGTTGAAGGTGATCGTGTTGCCGTTGATGGTCAGCGTCTGGCCGCTCAGCGCGGTGAGAATGCTGGAGGCGAGATGCGTGCCGACGGTGTTGTCGAGGGACGTGGTGGTCGAAGCCACCGCCGACGAATTGTTCTGCAGCGCAACCGTGCCCGTCGCCGTCGTCGACGTGTAGGCTGAACGGACGTTACCGGTCGCCGCCGCACCGGACACCTTTGCGTTGGTATAGGGTGCGGGCGGTGTGCCGACCGGCAGCGGGTTGGCGGCGAAATCGGACGGGTTCAGTCCACCAGCCGCCAGCAGCGTGCCGGTCGCCGCGGTCGTGCTCGCCACCGTGTTCGGCTGCGTCGGCAGGTTCGCGGCGTACTGGATCGAGGTGGTCGCCTGCGCAGGGATGAAATTGTTCTGGAATTGCAGGACGGTCGCCACGTTGCCCTGCGGATTGCCCGTCTTCGGGTCGACCGTGACGCCCATCAGGTAATAGCCGGCGCCGTTGACCAGATTGCCGTTGGCGTTGAGCTGGAAGTCGCCGCGCCTGGTGTAGTAGGTGACCCCGGTGAACACTGGCACGTTGTCGACGACGCCGCTCGCTTTTTGGATCGAGAAGAAACCGTCGCCTGTGATCGCCATGTTGGTGGCGACGGTGGACGATGAGATCGTGCCCTGCGTCGTGATGGTGGCCTTCGCGTTGGCCGTCACGCCGCCTGCGACCTGCTTGCTCGGCACGGATGAGTCGGGAATGAGATCGACGAAGCTGGTGCCGATGCCCTTGTAACCGGTGGTGGACGAGTTCGCGATGTTGCCGGAAATGTTCTGAAGCGCGAAGGACTGCGCCTGCAAGCCACCCACCGAGGTGTTCATTGCATCGAAGATACCCATAACCTTGTCTCCAAATCCGATCTCGGCGGCGCCGACCCGTGGCCGCAATCGGGAGAGACAGTCGCAAAGGCCATGCCAATGCGGGTATCTTCAGGGAATCAACGACTTAAATAGACATGCCCCGGTCGGATGACCGGGGCACAATTGCCGGGCCGGCAACAATTGCCGGGATGTCATGACGTTTTCGAGCGGCGCGTCACCGGCTCGCGTGAAGAAGACGCATCAACCAAAGAGCCTACGTCGCCGACGCCGCCGCGGGATGGAAAACCAGCCCGAAGCCGTCGATGCAGTAGCGCAAGCCGGTCGGTTTCGGACCGTCGTCGAAGACGTGGCCGAGATGGCCGCCGCAGCGGCGGCAATGCACTTCGGTGCGGACCATGCCGTAGGCACGGTCCTCGGTCTTGCCGACATTGCCCTCGATCGGCTGGTAGAAGCTCGGCCAGCCGGTGCCGCTCTCGAACTTGGTCTCGGACGCAAACAGCGGCAGGTCGCAGCCGGCGCAGGCGAAGATGCCCTTGCGATGCTCCTTCAGCAGCGGGCTGGAGCCGGGCCGCTCGGTGCCGTGATTGCGCAGGATCTCATATTGCTGCGGCGTGAGCTGGGCACGCCATTCGGCCTCCGTCTTCACGATCTCGAACTTTTCCGCGGCCTTCTCACCAGCCTCGGCCGGGGATGCCCTCAGCCAGCGGAAGGCCGAAAGGCCGAGCAGGCCGGCGGCAGTCGATAGCAGGATGCGGCGATCAAACATCTCATTCTCCGTGCGGGAGCGTGTCCACGCCCTGAGATACGGGCTCTAACGGCTGACGTTACACTTCCGGGCGGAATTTTTCTCGGGTCTATTGCGAGACACTGTCCTCGTGCGAGGCCGGTTCCGCGTCCTGGGCCGCAGCTCGTGGCGGCGGGGCCGGCCGTGGCCGGACAGCGGGC
>NZ_PSRT01000187.1 GCF_004212635.1 Bradyrhizobium genosp. SA-3
CGACGTTGAGGAAGCGGGTGAGCAAACTCTGAAGAACATCGCCAGGCCTGTCCACGTTTACCGCATCATCATCGATCCGGGCCCGCGGACTGCGGCGCCCAAACGCGAGATTTCGGCGCTCGCGTTGCCTGACAAGCCGTCTGTCGCCGTGCTGCCGCTGACCAATATGAGCGGCGACCCCGAGCAGGAATTCGTCTCCGACGGTATAGCCGAAGATGTGATCACGGCACTATCGCGCTATCCCTCATTGTTCGTCATCGCGCGGAACTCGTCGTTCACTTACAAGGGGCGAGCGGTTGATGTGAGACAGGTCGGGCGCGAGCTCGGCGTCCGATACGTGCTCGAAGGTAGCGTGCGCAAGGCCGGCAGCCGGATCCGCGTGACCGCGCAGCTCATAGAGGCGGCGACCAGCAATCATGTGTGGGCCGAGCGCTACGACCGCGATCTCGCGGATATTTTCGCCGTGCAGGATGAGCTTACCGAAGCGCTGACGACTGCGCTCGCCCCCGCCATTGCAGACGCCGAGCTCCGACGCGCCATGCGCAAGCCGCCGGGCAGCCTTGATGCCTGGGCAGCCTATCAGCGCGGCCTGTGGCATCTGAGCAAAGCGACCGCAGAGGACGATGAGAGCGCAGAGAAATTCTTCAGACAGGCGATCGATCTCGACCCGACCTTCAGCGGCAGCTACAGCGCGCTCGCTCTGTACCAGCTGCAAGCGGCCGCGCTCTACCAGAAGATCGGCCTGCGAGACGCGCAACGCTCGGCGGAGGCCTTGGCCCGCCGGGCGGTCGCGCTCGATGGTGCCGATGCCGAGGCCCGTTCGTGCCTTGGCTGGGCCTTGCAAGCACGCGGCGAGGCTGACGATGCGTTGGCGGAGATCGAGCGAGCTCTCTCTATGAGTCCAAATCTGGCGATCGCGCATGGCCATCGAGGCGCGACGCTGATCTTTGCCGGACGGCCCAAGGAGGGGGTCACGGCTCTCAACGTGTGTATCAGGCTCGATCCCCGCGACCCCTATCTGGCGGTCCGCTTGTTGCACATTGCGTGCGGTTTATATTTCTGCGGCGAATACGAGGCATCGATCGAGGCCGCAAAACGTCTGATCCGGTCGTATCCCAATTTTCCGATGATCTACCGCTGGTCCGCGGCAGCGCTGGGCCAGCTTGGCCGCACAGCGGAAGCGAAGGAAGAACTGGAAAAGGCCGTCTCGTGCGCACCGGGGGCATTAGATATGTATGTCCGCAACAGAGCTCCGTGGTTTCGGCCAGAAGACCACGCGCATCTCATCGACGGTCTGGGTAAGGCCGGATGGAGGGCGTGAGGCTGCATCGAACTGCGGGCTGTCCCTTCTGTTTTGCAGCGAGCTGTTCGACGATCCCCGCACAACGTTTCTTGTCGGATTGCGCAACGTCTGATTTGGGTCAAGAAGCGACTACCTCAACACATCCGCTTGATGAGCGAAGCGGACCTTCAGGAGCGGATGATCTTGTTTCCGCACGGTACTCGGCCAACGGCCGACTTTTCCATAACAACTGATTTGCGAACGAGGCAGCCGTCTAGTCCCGGCGGGCGTTCATCACGGCACTTGGTGCCGCTGCAGCGTGGCCACTGCAAGCGGCCAAACTCTGGCGAGATCAGTTCATGTTGTATTGCTGTCGCCAGTTGACCCGTCGGGGTTGGCTGGCCTTCGCAAAAACCTGCAGGACCTTGGTTATGTCGAAGGTCGCAATATCCGATTGGATGTGCGAAGCGCTGGAGGACAAATTGATCATCTTCCCGGGCTTGCCGAGGCGGTCGTGCGGGAAGGCGGCATCGACGCAATCCTCGCGCAGAGCTTTCCTGCAGCGATCGCGGCATACAGAGCCACGCAAACTATTCCGATTGTTGCCATTGTCGGGATTGATCCTGTCGCATCGGGTCTGGCTGAAAGCCTCGCTCATCCCGGCCACAACGTCACGGGAATGGCGATTTTTGCCGAGGAAACGGACATAAAGCTCGTTGAGTTGCTGCGCGAGATTGCACCCCGCGCCGTCCGTTTCGCCGCCGTTACGGCCATAACAGGCGGTGGCAATCTGAGCCTTGGTGCGGTTCAGGACACCGGTCGCAAGCTGGGTTTTGATGTCGAAATAATTAAGATTGCCGATCCGGCCGATCTTGCGACCGCACTGAGCCCGGAAGTCCTGAGTAGGTTCGACGCGTTCATGTTTCCGCCGGATGTCGTGCTGTCCGGTCACAAGGCCGAGGTTGTCAAGTTGATCGGTTTAAGCAACAAGCCTGCAGTCTTTCCTTCGTCCGATTGGGCCGAAAGCGGGGGGGTGTTGTCTTTCGGGCCCGATCTTGCCGAAGTTGGTCGGCACATGATCTTGCAGCTTGATCGCGTGTTGAAAGGCGAAAAGCCACGTGACCTGCCCTTCGGACGTCCCACAAAATTCGCGCTCAACATCAATCTCCATACCGCTCGCGCTATGGGAATCGAGCTGTCCCCGACATTGCTAGTCCGCGCCGACAAGGTGATCGATTGATGTCGCCTTCCGGCCCATCCGTGAGCCGCGGAACGCCCGTCAGATGACTTTCATCTCTAGCCCTTACACACCCTCACGACTTCTCATTCGCCTCCACGTATCGCGCGAAATTGTCGAGGATTGCTTGCCAACCGCCCTGCTGCTGCTCGACTGAGTGGGTCGGTTCGCTATCGAAGACAATACGGATGACAATGCCTTTGGGGCCGGGCAGGAACTCGACTTCGGCCTTTCGATCGCCGAACGCGTATTCGATCCGCTTGTGTTGGACGACCTTGGTGTAGGTGCCGGCGAAATCGAACCCCATGCTGCCGTCCTTGGCCTCCATGCGGGACGAGAAGGCGCCACCGTCCCGCAGGTCGACCGTAGCCTTGGTCGTATGCCAGTCGTCGGACGCAGCGTTCCACTTCACGATGTCGGCCGGCGTGGTATACGCGCGCCAGACCTGATCGATCGGGGCCGCTACGTTGGCTTCGACGGTGATTCTCATGGGTCTTGCTCCAGTTCAATTTCACAGGCTTGAGGTGACAACATCACTTCTCGTGTGCTGGGTTCATCTACAGCCCTTGCGTGAAGTGTCCACCCAAGGACGACCGAGACCTGTCCATGCCGACATGGTCTAGCCGTCGATGCGGAAAAATTCGAAAAAGAGTTGTCATAGGTCTTTTGGCCATCCACGAACGACCGCGAGCAAATTGGAAGCCGCAGCCTGCGGCGAGTCCGGATCTGGCCCATCAGCGAAGCGAGGCCTGTTCGGTTTGAGGTCCGGTCGGTGAGCCATAGCGGCTGACCCCGAGTTCTTCGCATTTTGACCAAACCGGTCTTCCCGAAAAGTTGACGCTAGTTCGCCGCAGTGCCACAGAGATAAACGCCTCGCAAAAGTAAAGGCCCCGTCGAATGGCCCGCTCAAGCCGCGGTTCCATCCCGCGTGAATTCAGCGGCATGCAACCTGATGAAGTCGTACATGCTGATCGGCTTCTGGCCGGTGAGCTTGAACAGGTCGTCGGTCATACGGTCGTAGCGGCCCTGCTTGTTCAGCTCCGTCATCACGGAAAGGTGCTTTACGATGTGCGCGGGCACGCCAGCCCCCAGAAGCTTTTCGCTCCAGTCGGCGAGCGGCACGTCGCGATAGTGGATCGTGCGACCCAGCGCCTTGGAGAACACGCGCGCGTAGTGCTCCAGATCAGCCGATTCAAAGCCGGTCAGATTGTAGATCTGGCCGATGTGCGGCGTGGGATCCTCGAGGACGACCGATACGGCGCGCGCCACGTCCACAGCCGAAATCGGTGAGGTTTTGCCGCCGCCCATTGGCAACGCCAGTTCGTCGGCGTCCCGCACGCTCGGGGCAGCGAAAAGACGGAAGAACCCTTCGAGGAAGACCGTGGGCCGCATGGTGACGACCGGGAGGCCCGACCAGGACAAAGCCTGTTCAGCCAGCCAGTGGAGCTTGTGCTGCGGGCTGTCGGTGCTCTCGGTGATGCTCATCTGCGTAACGGTCATCTGAGACATGTTCACGAACGCTTCGACGCTGTGATGGCGCGCCACGGCGGCGGTGTTGACCGTGGCCGTCAGGTAATCGGCCGAAACCGACATGCCGAAATATACACTCGCGCAACCTTCGATCGCGCGGTGCATCGCGGTGAGGTCGGTCAGGTCGCCTTGCATGACCTCGGCGCCGAGCTGGCGCAGGGCCTCGGCGCGTTTATCCTCGCGGCGCACCAGGGCGCGCACCTTGCGCCGTTTGGCGAGCAGCATTTCGGTGAGATTGCGGCCGATGGAACCGACAGCGCCACCCGCGCCGGTCACCAGGATCGGGCTAGCATGTGACGATTGCGTAGTCATTTCAATTGCCTCTGGATGAGTTCGGATTGCGGGACGATTCGCCGGGATACAGGACGACTCGACAGGGCTCTCATCGTCGAGAATCGGGCGAGCCGAGTAACAAAAGACATGTGAATCCGTGTTTGACAGTGATGGCGGCTACCCGGTGTAGCTACTTGCGCAGGAGCGGATAGCCTTGAACGTACACGAGGTCCTGTCCCCCGGCCGGCCTTGTAATCGGTCGTAACGGTTCGCTTCATCTCGGCGCCTTCACAAAAGGCCCTGGCTTGGCTGCGGCTCCCGGTATGATGCTCTCGGCGGCCGCGCCACCCTTGTCCTGAGCCCACGCCATAGTAGCGGCAGCGACGGCCAAATCAGCCGCCGCAGAGATGCGCATCGACATTTTATGACCGGCTGCCGCGATCCGAAGAACACTGCGTCGGGTCGGCGTCGACGAATTCGTGTGCATGACAATCTCCTGCTTTTGCAACGAGACTTATCGAGCGCATCGTGACTGAAAGGAAGACGAGTCCTACCGTAGGGACAATACACCGCGCCCCTGATGCCTTCTTCGCGCTGTCCGACATGTCGAGCTTCTTGCCATATGTCCGCCGTCTCGGAGACGACGCCTGCAAAGTCGCGAATTTTATTCTTACCAAGCAAACAGACGACGTTTGCACAGTATGCACCAAGCCATACCTCAAGCCAACGCGCCGATGTCGACGAAAGGCCGGCAAATGCAGCACGGCCCAGCATTAAGACTATGGCACTGATACTTCCGCTTTTGACCACCCATAGCGAGCATCGTGGACAGTTCAGGAATACTGATATGCACCATGGTATCGGACCCATTTCGCAGCGTGCAAATCCATGCTGTAATCATGTTCTTCGTGAGCAACGGGCAGCGCAGCCCTAGGCCTCGGAGAAAACAATGCGACGACGCAATTTCCAACAACGGGGTTAGGAGATGCGACAATGAAAAACACGCTGATCAGTCTCAGTATTTCGGTATCGATCGCCATTTTTGCGGCTGGTGTCGCAATTTCCGCGCAGGACAAATACACGGTGCAAGTACCGTATGGCCTCGGGTTCTCTGAGTTTAGGGGATACGAGGAGTGGCCAGTGATCGCGATGAGCGAGAGCGGAGGCAAGATCGCTGTGATCGTGGGGAATCCGCTAATGATCGACGCCTATAAGGAAGGCGTGCCCCGCAATGGCAAGCCTTTCCCAGACGGCGCCAAGATGGCGAAAATTCATTGGAAGCCGAAAATACAAGAGACGTATCCCGGTCAGCCAACGGTGCCAGGTACCCAGCTTGACGCTGGTTTCATGGTGAAGGACAGCAAGAGGTTCGCGGACAGCGGCGGATGGGGATGGGCCGAGTTCAACTATGACGCCGCGTCCGATACGTTTAAGCCCGCCACTGCAGCGGACAATCCGCCGCAGGAAAACGACGCGAAGTGCGGGTTCTCGTGCCACTCGGTGGTGCAGAACCGCGACTACGTTTTCACGGATTACGGAAAGAGGTGAGTATCGGATAGTGTTGACCGACGGTCGTAACGACTGCGCCGAATAATGGTGGATGTCCGCACCTGGCCCTTCGCGACCATTCGCGCGGCACGGGAAACGTCCGAAGTGGAGGTGAGACCGGAAGTCACCCGGTAACGCTCAAACCGACGCTCATGACCCATAAGAGACATGCAGCGAGCCGCGATTTCGATCGCCTCGTCGGCGCTGGCAACCGCGTTGATCACTCCGGCAGTCCAGCTTTTTGGAGCCCCTCGTTGAATCTTAGCCCCCACATAAGAAAACGAGGACTATAGGATGGCAACGGTACGCCTTGCCTTCGAGCTTTCCATTGAGTGATGGTCCTGATAGGGGCATTGTCGTTCGCCAAATATCGCTGCATTGCTGCGCGCGCATCTGCCTCTTTACCCGCCAAGGCAAGCAGCGCAGACCGCACAAATCCGATTAGCAGAATCTCGGGAGAAGCAGCTTCAGCCCGGTCAATCCATACAAGCGCCTCCTCATAGTCCTGCAAGATGCTGAAGGCGAGAGCCTTGGCGAGATACAGCGGCGTGGAAAAGGGATCGTGCGGGCTGAGCCGCATCGCCTTGTCGGCATAGGCGATGGCCTTTTCTGGCTCACCGGCATAACTGTAGGCCAAAGCCAATCCCGGCGGAATGCTGCTGGGAGCTAACATCAGGGCGCGCTGATAAGAATCAATCGCCTCCCGAGAGCGCCCCGCCACCAGTAGAACATCGCCTTTCGCCGAGTGAGCCAGGAAGTTGTCCGGATCGATCTTTATGGCTAAGGAGGCAAGTTCGTCCGCGCGGCGAAGATCAGCTTGGCGATCGGGACTCGCGAAAACGTAAACGCGATGGCTGAACCTGATTGACAGGAGGGACAGTGCGCGAACATTCTCAGGGTCGATCTGCAACGCCTGCTCGCACAGGCGGTAGGCGGAATCGAGTGCCGGCGTCAAATACATGCGCATAATGGCCGCGGTGCAGCGCCACGCAAGGTCTTCCGCACTGGGATTGGCTGCGCGAGATTGTGCCCACGGGCTCTTTCTGCAGTCATCTTGATACCGATCGCGTGCGCGATGCGCGTAACGATGGCATCTTGCATCTGCAAGAGGTCGGAGCGATTTTCGTCAAACTGGTCAGCCCAGAGGTGCGCATCGCTCTCGGTATCGATGAGCTGGGCATGCACGCGCAGCCGGTCGCCAGTCGGCTGCACGCTGCCTTCCAGCACATAGCGCACACCTAGATCCTTGCCGATCAGCCGCACGTCGATTGGCTTGCCCTTGTAGGTGAAAGCAGTCGAGCGGGAGATGACGAAATTGTCGCGAAAACGCGAGAACCCGGTGGTCAGTTCGTCACTGATGACGTCTGCCAGATAATCCTGGCTCGCATCGCCGGATAGGTTGATAAAGGGCAGCACGACGATGGAGAAGCGCTCCGAGGGCTTTGCCAGCTTGTCCTGCATCTGTGAGACGATGGGCGCTCGGCCGAGGTGGAAGTACAATGCCGCGCCACCAGCGCCGGCGATTAGCACGACTGCGGCTCCGATCGCCGTGAGGCGCGCACCCCACCTGTCGCGACGTACAGCCGGCGCCGCACTGTGCCGCGGCCAGTTTGGCTTGGCGGGCCGCGCGTCATCAAGAGCGGCTCGGAAGACACGCACCGGCCGTGCGATGTTCTTGAGTTGCCGTTCGCCTGCATCCTCGAAGGTGACATCGAACTTGCCCCGAACCTGTCGGTGCGCGTCATCGGAGATGCAAATGCCACCGGGCTTCGCCAATCCCTCCAGACGCGCTGCCACGTTCACGCCATCGCCGAAAATGTCACCTCGATCGATGATGATGTCGCCGACATTGATGCCAATCCGGAACTCGATGCGCTTCTCATCTGGCACCTCGGCATTGCGCTCGGCCATCCCGCGCTGGACATCAAGAGCGCAGCGCACTGCGTCCACTACGCTGCTAAAGTCAGCCAACAGCCCATCGCCGGTGTTCTTGACAACACGGCCGCGGTGTTCGGCAATCTTGGGATCGACGAGGGTGCGTAGATGGTCCTGGAGCTGGACGTGCGTGCCCTCTTCATCCAGGCCAGTTAATCGGCTGTAGCCAGCAACATCGGCTGCCAAAATGGCAGTGAGCCGACGCTCGACGCGCTCGCTGGCCAAGGCATGCCTCCGAGATAGGTTGATGACAGTCTACGCCTCCAGGTTCCGAGAACCAAGTGATGGGAGATGGTGCTGGGCACCCACTGAGCCCAGCGCCGTGAGGCCCTCTCCGTGGCTGATCATGTCCGGATGTGGCCCCTCGCGGACTTGCGGATAGGCGGCGCTGATGTCTGTTTCTGAGGTCAATGCGGATGTCGCAAGCGCGCGGTGGACTCCCGCGGACTCGGCCTGCTCACCCAAAGGCCTAGTTCTTCCATAACAAGGCATACGCGAACGGGAAGACGGGCCTGGAGCTACGGGCATTCACTCGTGGCACGCCGCGCGGCTTATTCGGCAGCATCGGCGTGATGGCAGACCACTCATTGTCGGTGAGTTCGTAGCGCATGATTCGGCCCTTGATTTAGGGAGCTTGAATCATCGTCGGCAGGTAGGCTCAACATGTCCGGCCAAGGAGCGCTTTGGTTGCGATGCGCCCGAAAGCGGACGCGTTATACTCACGTTGAGTTTTGTCGTTCGTGACCCGGAGCGGAAGGACGGCGCTAGGCTCGATCGCCGCAGGCCCTGCCCGTTTTATGGGCGCGGGCTGCCATCAGAAATGGCAAAAGCACCAGACCGTTCCGAGCTGGTGGGTTGGAATCGACCGTGTTTCAGTGGGTTACCCGCGGGTCGCCAATGGCATGAATCTTGTTTAAAACTTAACTAAAGTGGATGCGGAAATTGTCATTGGCGTTGTCCAACCCTGGCATCAGGGAAAGGCAGGTAAGCCATGAAGCTAGTCAGCGCCATTATCAAACCATTCAAGCTCGACGCGGTGCAGGGCGCGCTGACGGTTCTCGGCGTGCAAGGCATGACCGTGACCGAGATCAAGGGATTCGGCCGACAAAAGGGCCACAAGGAGATTTATCGCGGCGCCGAGTATGCCGTGAACTTTGTGCCGAAGGTCAGGATTGATCTTGTGGTCACCTCTGAGCAGGCGGACAGGGTTGTTGCGGCGATACAAAATGCCGCAAGAACCGGAGAGGTGGGCGACGGCAAGATCTTCGTTTCGCCAGTCGAGCGCGCCGTTCGCATTCGCACCGGAGAGACGGACGAAGCGGCTGTATAAGCCTTCACCGACACCTCTTGCGACCAGGAGGGAGACAATGGCAAACGCGCGCCAAAGACTCGTGCTATTTGTGACGGCTCTCTTGGGGACTGCGCTTCTCTATCTTGCATTCGGTGGCGTCGCGCTCGCACAAGACGCGGTCCCGGCAGCCTGCGGCGGCAAGGTTTTGGAAAAATGCACTCCCAATTCCGGCGACACCGCGTGGATGCTCACGTCTGTTGCGCTCGTATTGATGATGACAATCCCGGGGCTTGGGCTGTTTTATGGCGGCTTGGTGCGCAAGAAAAACGCTGGCGACACGGTAATGACCAGCTTTGCCGTGACGTGCCTGGTCACGATCCTGTTCGCCATCCTGACCTACAGCTTGGCCTTCCGCGCCGGCACGCCGTTCGTCGGCGGGCTGGACCGCATATTCCTGAAGGACATCCTAAGCGACATCGGCAAAGGCGGGATCGGCAACCCCAACCCGCTCGCGGCGACGATTCCCGAAAGCGTCTACATCTGCTTCCAGATGACGTTTGCGATCATCACGCCGGCGCTGATCGCAGGGGCCTTCGCCGAGCGGATGAAATTTTCCGCGATGCTCTGGTTCATCGGCCTGTGGGCGATCTTCGTCTATGCGCCAATCGCGCATTGGGTGTGGGGACCTGACGGTATCTTCGCCTCCGGCAACGACGCCGCCTGGGTCAAGGTGTTGGATTTCGCTGGCGGGACCGTCGTGCATATCAATGCCGGCGTGGCAGGCCTGATGTGCGCCATTATGCTTGGCAAACGCAAGGAGACGGGACCGGCCCATAACATGGTGCTGACCTTCATCGGCGCCTCGCTGCTCTGGGTCGGCTGGTTCGGCTTCAACGCGGGATCCGCGGTCACGGCAGGCATGCAGGCCGGCATGGCGATGCTGGTGACGCAGATCGCAACGGCGGTCGCCAGCTTCACCTGGATGCTGGTCGAGTGGTCGCTGAAGGGCAAGCCGACGGTCGTAGGCATCTGCTCGGGTGCGGTCGCAGGCCTCGTCGCCATCACGCCTGCGTCCGGTTTCGTCGGCCCGATCGGCGCCTTCGTGATCGGCATCGCGGCCGGTGTCTTCTGCTACTGGGGATGCACCGGGCTCAAGGGTATATTCAACTATGACGACGCTCTCGATTGTTTCGGCGTCCACGCCGTCGGCGGCATCGTCGGCGCACTGCTCACCGGCATATTTGCCGTCGAGCAGTATGGCGGCACCGCGGGTGCTCTGGAAGGAAATCCGGGACAGTTCATCAACCAGTGCATCGGCGTCGCCACGGTCTTTGTGTATGACGCCGTCGTCAGCCTGATCATCCTGTACGGGGTCAAGCTGTTCGTCGGCTTGCGGGTGTCGGAGGAGATGGAGCGCGAAGGTCTCGACCTCGCGTTGCACGGAGAAGCAATACAGTAATCTACGTCGAGGGGTGGCGTCCCGAAGCGCCGACGAGGTGATCGAATAGAACTGCCAGTTACTGCGGTGCATGAGTCCGTTCCTGGCCTAAATGCGAAGTCCGAACGGGCTCCGAAATTGTCTGGTCACCAGGGTAGAGCGGAAGTGATCAGCGCGCACTCAAACCGACGCGAATGACCCAAAACCGGCTGTTTCGGTGGCGTCGCCTTTTGGCCCTACGCTAATCATGGGTCAACGTCGTGGCCGCGGATTGACATTTCTCTCTACGGGGAGATTGCATGGCGAGCTTGGCTTTACGGACCTCGTCATGAAGCTTATTGCGCATCGTGGATGGTCCGCGGGTCCGGGTGAAAACTCGCTCGCCGCGTTCGCACGTGCCGCCCGTGACGGCAGAATATCTGGTGTCGAATTCGACGTCTGCCTTGCAGCGGATTCCGACACATTGGTGGTGTCACACGACCCGCCGCGTCATGTCGAGAATGCGCTTACCCTCGATGCGGCACTGTCGCTTCTTTCACCAACTGACCTTGAACTGTTTGTGGAGGTGAAGGAAACGGGACTTGTCTCTAGAGTCATCGAGAGGCTGGTTGCCAGCGACGTGGCCCGTCGCTCAGTCGTATTTGCCTTTGCCGCCGTCGCAAGATCCTTTCCGTGGGAGGGGGCGCGACCGGTGCGCCTGGGCATTATCGTCATGTACCCGTGGAACCTGAATCGTGCGGTGCGCAGGTTTGCGCCGGATGTCCTCCTGCTCGGCTGGGACGCGCGCGCTTGGACGCGACTCGCCTTTCGCGCCTGGTGGTCCATTTTCTCGCTTGAGCAGCTTGCGCGACGCCACCACGTGCCGGTTGTGGTAGGAATCGTGCAACGCATCGACGATCTTCATTGGCTCTCGCGGCAGCGCCTCTACGGGGCGGTCGCCGACGTCGACCGCACTATCGGCCGCAGCGCCAGACCTGATTAGGCCGGCGCAAACCCGTTCGTCGCCTGTGACGTATTTGAAGGCCGCTGACAGATCGGCCTGATCTGGCGTGGGGAAGTATTCGATTTTGTAGGAAAGCCAGGTGCGGAGATCACCCGCCCAAGAGGGAGCACCCTCATGAGATACGCGCCGCTGTTGATTGTTGCCGTATTGTTCGCAGTTGTGGCCTCCGCCGAAGAGTACAAAAAGGGTCCCAACGGCGGCCTGACGCTCGACGTTGCTGGCGTCGATGCGGAACTCATGACCGCGGGGAACACGGTCACGATCAATGTCTTTGTTCCAAATGCCGCGAAGCCCGTTCCGACAGACCGTTTCACGGCAGCGGCGCTCATCGTCAGCGGTAGTAATCGCGAGACAATTTCACTTACGTCGCAGGGTGAGAATTCTCTGAAGGGCGACGCGAAGAACCCGATAGCGCCGGACGCTACGATCACCCTCACCATCAAAACCGCCGAGGAGAAATCGGGTCAGGTAAAGTTCAAGAAACAAGGACCGACGGCAGGATGTTGAATGGACGTGCAATCTGGTGCCTCAACCACGACCGCCCAATTGCGGCGCAGGCCTGCACGCGCGTGCCCGGTCGATACGTCAGTCGTCTGTTCTTCATCATGACGCTATCCTTCACCGCCGTCGTGGCGGCAGACGCATCGCGTGATCTTCGCGCGCAGGCGCCCAAGGCGACAATTGTCGGCCCGGGTGCTGCGACATGCCAGCGGTTCAACGATGACATTAAATCCAATCCCTTGCTCAGGAGAGACTATCTGGCCTGGGCGCAAGGGTTCATGAGTGGAATCCTGTCGAGCAGGCCGCCCGGTGTTGACGAGGGGCTCAATCTCGCTCCGATGACGTTCGACGTCAGGAGGCAACTGCAGTTCTTAGAGGACTACTGTACACGGAATGCCTCAAAGGATTTCTCGGATGCAGTTGAAGCCCTCTACACACGGCTGCGCGAGGAGGGAAAAACATGAACTCGACCTCTCCCGCCTTACCCGAGGAAGCGACCATGAATAGCACCGCCTCATCCGCGAAGACGCGTTTCCGTGTGGAGGGAATGGACTGCGCCTCTTGCGCGACGAAGATCGAGAATGCCCTGCAGCGAATGCCAGGTGTCCGTACAGTGACGGTGAGTCACGACGCCGGCCGCGTGGGCGATGAAAAAATCCGCCATCGTATTCTGGACCTGGGTTACCGCAGGGGCAGATACGCGCATTCATGAGTGCAAGCGAAGCGGACGTTGTTTCGAGGTGCTGTCCTCAAAGGGACTCACATATAGACAACCGCTCGGTGAGTTCGCGGCCATCATTGCCGCACATTGGAGGTCTCATGCGATTCATTTTCCGTGTTCTCGCCGCAGGCGTGGTTCTCGTCTTCTATCTCCCCGTGATCTCGGGAGTCACGCTTGCGATTGCTGATGCGACTGGCGGGTTGCCGGGCACTCTCACCGGCTGGTGGAAGTATATCGGCGATGCGATCGCCGAAGGCGCTGGCTTTTCTGCAAGCTACAAAGAGAACATGTTCACTATATGGGGCATCGCCGCGCTCCTCAGTGTCATCGGTCACACACTGCTTTCGATTTCGAGGGCGTGGATGCATCGATGAGGAATTTCGGAAACCCCGCTACTTGCCTTAACGCAACCCGAAGGGAAGGACTGCGCGGTCGTGCGCCAGATTGCTCGCTGCCTGCGAGGCTGTCCGGTTGTGGCCCTTCGCGTCAGTTCGCGGCAACGCAATAGGTCAGTCGCTTCCGGGGTGAAGCAGACATCGATGGTCGCGCGGCCATACCGGACAGCGACGCGAATGACCCAGAGCGGCCATTTGCGCACCCTCGAAGTCCTA
>NZ_PSRT01000188.1 GCF_004212635.1 Bradyrhizobium genosp. SA-3
TTGCGGGAGAGGTCGGCGCGAAGCACCGGGTGAGGGCTTTCTCCGCTTGGGGATTTCTTTCGTAGGCCTCAGATAGTCTTTATGCGGAAGCAACCCTCACCCCAACCCTCTCCCGCAAGCGGGAGAGGGAGCGCAGTAAAGATCGCGGTCGCAGCTCGTGCCTAACCGCAAAGCAAAAGAGCCGGCCCATCGGGCCGGCTCTTCTCGTTGCGAAACTATCGCCGCGGCTACTTCACCAGCGAGTACTTGCCGTTCTTCACCGTGAGCAGGATGCGCGAGCGCTCGTCGAGGCCGTAGCGGTCCTTTTCAGTGAAGTTGTAGACGCCCTGGCTTGCCGCCAATTCCTTCTCAGACAGCAGTGCCTGGCGGATCGCTTCGCGGAATTCCGGCGTGCCGGGCTTGGCCGTCTTCAGCGCCGCCGGAATGATGCGCTTGAGGAGCTCGAACGCATCGTAGGAATGGCCGGCGAACTGGCTGCGGCTGTTCGGGCCGTACTTGGCCTCATAGGCCGAGTTGAGCGCGAGGCCCGGTTTCTTGGTGGCGGCCTCGTCCGGCTGGTCCTCCGGGTCCATCACCGGGCCCGAGGCCATCAGCACGCCCTCGGCCGCTTTGCCGGCGATGCGGATGAAGTCCATGCTGGCCGCGCCATGGGTCTGGTAAATCAGGCCTTGATAGCCGCGCTCGCGCAACTCGGTCTGCGGCAGCGCGGCCGCGGTGCCGGAGGCGCCGATCAGAATCGCGTCGGGATTGGCGGCGACGAGCTTGAGCACCTGTCCGGTCACCGAGGTGTCGGGACGGGCGAAGCGCTCCTCGTCGACGATGGTCATGCCCATCGGTACGGCCTGCGCCTTGAGGTCGTTGAACCAGAGGTCGCCATAGGAGTCGGAATAGCCGATATAGCCGAGGGTCTTCACGCCCTTGGCCTTCATGTGGTCGTACAGCACCTTGCCCACGATCGGGATCGGCTGCGGCATCGCCACCGACCACTTCATGCGCTCCGGCGTGATCGGAAACGGCGCGAGGCCGAAATGCGGAATGCCGGCTTCGTTGGCGACGTTGGAGACCGCGATGGTCGGCGGCGTCAGCGCCGAGCCCATGATGATGTCGGCCTTGGATTCGGTCACGAAGCGGCGGGCGTTGGTGGTCGCGGTGGTGGGATCGCCGCCGTCGTCGAGCACGATCACCTTCAGCGGCACGCCGCCGATCTCCTTCGGCACGAATTCCAGCGCGTTGCGCTCGGGGATGCCGAGGGCAGCGCCCGGGCCGGTCGTGGTGGTGGTGATGCCGATGGTGATCTCACTGGTCTGGGCCAGCGCGGGCAATGCCGGCAGCGCCAGCGCGGTCGCGGTGATGGCGGCGGTCAAGTAAAAGCGTTTCATCTATTCCTCCCTTTACGTCTTTCTTTGAAAGCAGAAATCGGGGGGTAATTCAGCCCCCTCTTTTGGTGATGCGGCGATTTAGCTCCGGCTCTAACTCCCCGTGAACTTGGCTACCATTTCCGCCGGGAACGGTGCCGATTTCAGCTTGTCGGGGTTAACGGGATCGCGGCCGACCAGGACGCGGGTCTCGAACCCCTCGATCGCCAACGCGTCACCCTTGTAGACGTTGTGCTTCACCTCGAAGCTCGAGCGCTTGATGCTCTCGATTTTGGTCTCGATGGTGATCCAGTCGCCATAGGTCGAGGGGATGTAGAACTTGGCCCGCGTGTCGACCATGGGAATGCCCACCAGGCCGTATTTGCGGACCAGATCCTGCTTGGAGAATCCGGCGACCTCGAACAGGGTCGACGTCGAATCGTCGAACATCGCGAAATAGCGCGGGTAGTAGACGATGTTGGCGGGGTCGCAATCACCCCACTGGATCTGAACGTCGCGCCGGTTCACGAACATGCGGTATGCATCCATAAGCGCTGTGCCACACCTCTCCCGGAGGGAGAGGTCGAATTGCGCCTTGCGATGCGTAGCATCGTCAACAGCAATTCGGGTGAGGGATTACGGTCCCTCGATAGAGCAGAGCCCCTCACCCGGCGCTCCGCGCCGACCTCTCCCAATGGGAGAGGTGCGGCCGAGATCGCTGCTGCAATACCGCTCATCGATTTACTTCGGCGCCATGCGCAGCGAGCCGTCGAGGCGCACCACTTCGCCGTTCAGATACGCATTCTCGACCATGTGCAGCGCAAGCGCGGCGAACTCGTCGGCATTGCCGAGCCGACGCGGGAAGGGGATCGCGGCGGCGAGCGAGTCCTGGGCTTCCTGCGGCAGGTTGGCGAGCAGCGGCGTCAGGAACAGGCCCGGCGCGATCGTCAGCACGCGGACGCCGAATTGCGCGAGCTCGCGCGCGATCGGCAGCGTCATGCCGACGATGCCGCCCTTCGAGGCCGAATAGGCGGACTGGCCGATCTGGCCGTCATAGGCGGCAACGGAGGCGGTGTTGATGATGACGCCGCGCTCGCCGCTCGCCTGCGGCTCGAGCTTGGACATCTCGGCGGCGGCAAGGCGCAGCATGTTGAAGGTGCCGATCAGATTGACCTTGATCACCTTGTCGAAATCGGCGAGCGCCATCGGCCCGTCGCGGCCGACGACGCGTTTTGCAACGCCGATGCCGGCGCAATTGACCAGCACGCGCGCCGGGCCGTGGGCTTTGGCCGCCTGCGCGATCGCGGCCTCAGCCGAGGCGGCATCGGACACGTCGCAGGTCACGGCGACGCCCTTGATCTCGGCGGCGACCGTTTCCGCGAGCTTGGCATTGAGATCGCACACCGCGACCTTGGCGCCCTGCGCCGCCAGTTTTCGCGCGGTCGCAGCGCCCAGCCCCGATGCGCCGCCGGTGACGATGGCTGCCTGATCCTTCAACAACATGGCGTTCTCCTTTGGCGATGATTTCTCATCCGACCGATATCACACGGTCCGACGGATTGGCAGCGTAGAGCTCGTCGATCAATGCGATGCGATGTTCCAGCACGGCGCGCTGGTTGATCGAGCCCTTGTCGGTGACCTCGCCCTTGTCGATCGACAGCGGCGTATCCATCAGGATCGCGCGCGTGATCCGCGTCGAGGATCCCGTGGCTTGGCTGAGGAAACCGGTCAGGCGCTCGCGAAATGCCTCGCGCACCAACGGGTCGCGCGTGACGACGACGAGATCGTCGGGCGGCAGCGTCGGATTGATCAGGCGGCAACCGTCGAGATCGAGCACGACCAGCGCGGAGATCTCGTCGCGGTTGATGCCGGCGATGACGACGTCCCGCACCAGCGGCGCGCAGGCCGCGGTGAGCCGAGCGCGCAGGGGGCCGACGCTGACCCAGGTGCCGCTGGCGAGCTTGAAGTCCTCGCTGACGCGGCCGTCGAAATCGAAGCCGGCGTTGAGATCGTTGGGATCAGCGGGCTTGAGCGCGTCGCCCATCTTGTAAAATCCTTCCTCGTCGAAGGATTTTGCGCTGATGTCGGGCTGGCGCCAATAGCCCGGCATCACGTTCGGCCCCTTGGCGCGGACCTCGAGCTTGCCGTTGTTCGGCACCAGCTTGGCCTCGTTACCGGAGACGGGCAGGCCGACATGGCCGGAGCGGCTGGTGCGCGGATTGACCGACATGAAGAACGGCGCGGTCTCGCTCGCTCCCAAGCCCGTCAGCATCGGCACGCGATAGCCCTTCTCCTTCACCGCGAGCTCGTCGAGGCTGTCCCAGACGAACGGCGACAGTGCCGCGCCCGAGAAGAACATCGCATGCAGGCGATCGAAGAACTTTGCGCGCAGGCCCTGGTCGTCGCGCAAATACGGCAGCAGCGACTCATAACCCTTGGGCACGTTGAAATAGACCGTCGGCGAAATCTCCTGGAGATTGCGCACCGTCTCTTCGATGCCGCCAGGCACCGGCTTGCCGGCGTCCAGATACATCGAGCCGCCATTGTACAGCGTCAGCCCGATATTGTGGTTGCCGCCAAAGGTGTGGTTCCATGGCAGCCAGTCGATGATGACGGGCGGCTCGTCCTTGAGGAAGGCGAGCGTTTCGCGCAGCATCACCTGGTTGGCGCAGATCATGCGCTGGGTGTTGATGACGGCCTTGGGATTGCCGGTCGAGCCCGATGTCAGCAGGAACTTTGCGATCGTATCGGGACCAATCCTGCCGTGGACGTCGTCGAGATCGCCGCGGATCGGCGTTGCCATGAGATCGGCGAGCAGGGTGACGTCGCGGCCCGGCACCTTGCCAAAGGACGCGGCGATCTCGGTGCCGAGCGAGACATTGGCGGCGAGCGCATCGGCGAACTTGTCGGCGTCTTCGGCGAAGACGAGTCCGGGCGTCAGCAGCTTCATCAGATAGGAGAGCTTGCCGTAATCCTTCGACACCAGCGAGTACGCCGGCGACACCGGGCAGAACGGAATGCCGGCATAGAACGCGCCAAAGGCGAGCAGGGCGTGGTCGATCGAGTTGCCGGAGAGGATGACGACCGGCCGCTCCGCCGACAGGCCGCGCGCGATCAGGCTTGATGCGATGTGCCGGCTCGCGGTGAGCAACTCGGCATAGTTGATCTTGCGCCACCCGCGGCCGCCGTCGCGCTCGGCCATGAAGACGCGGTCCGGTGTCGTTGTCGCCCAATGATGCAGGCGGTCGGTGATGCGGACGGGATAGTCGCCGAGCGGCTGTTTGGGCCGCAGGTAGATCGTGCCGTCGTCGCGGCGCTCGATATTGACGACGGGATCGCCGAACGAGATGGGCCGCAGCGGAAAAGTGCTCGCGCCGCGCTCCATGCTGGAAGAGGACGGCCGCGCGCTCATGACTTCGGCTTCACCTTTGCGGTCTTGTGTTCGAGGAATTCGCGGATCCGGCGTTTGGCCTCCTTGTCGCTCTGCGCGACGGTCGCCATCAGTGATTCCATGAGGAGGCCGGTTTGCGGATTGGCCTCCGCGATCATCGGCAACGCCTGGAGCACGGCAAAGTTCGTCAGCGGTGCGTTGGCGGCGACCTTGGTCGCAAGCTCCAGCGCCTTGCCGAGCCCATTGCCGGCTTCCGTCAGATATTGCGCGAAGCCGTAGGAGGCGCCTTCGGTCGCGCTATAGACCCGGCCGGTCAGCATCATGTCCATCATCCGGGCAACGCCGATCAGCCGCGGCAGCCGCACCGAGCCGCCGCCGCCGACGAAGATGCCGCGCTGCCCCTCCGGCAGGGCGAAATAGGTCGAGGGCTCGGCGACGCGGATATGCGCGGCGCAGGCGAGCTCGAGGCCGCCCCCGATCACGGCGCCCCTGAGCGCGGCGATCACGGGCACGCGGCTGTACTGGATGCGGTCGAACACCCGGTGCCACATCTGAGAATGGAGCAGGCCGCCGGTCGCGTCATGCTCGGTCAGCTCGGACAGGTCGAGACCGCTGGAGAAATGGTCACCGATGCCGTGGATGACGACGGCGCCGATATCCTCGGGTAGGTTCGCGAAACACTCGCCGATTTCCAGGATGATGCCGTCATTGAGCGCATTGCGCTTGGCCGGCCGGTTCAGACCCACGGTCAGAACCCGGTCCGCCCGCTCGATCCTCAAAAGTCCGGAGGCGCCCGCGTTAGCGGTCTCGGCGTTTCCCTGTGTCATTTGCGTCCTTGTAAGAATAGTTATGTTGTATAACGAATTTTGGGGGAGTCAAGGAGGGGGACCATCCTTCGGTCAGGTGCGGAGGCTGCCGCGCCATATTCTACGTCGTCCCGGCGAAAGCCGGGACCCATACCCCCAGGGAGTGGTTTGGCGAAGACTCGTCGTT
Organism: Bradyrhizobium genosp. SA-3; assembly: GCF_004212635.1. Lineage (GTDB taxonomy): Bacteria > Pseudomonadota > Alphaproteobacteria > Rhizobiales > Xanthobacteraceae > Bradyrhizobium. Next base: position 5,740 of record NZ_PSRT01000188.1, read on the forward strand.
CGGTACTCCGACCGCCTTCAATCTATAGATCACGCGGTATGGGTCCCGGCGTTCGCCGGGACGACGGCGGGGATTGTGGCTCTGCCAGAGTCCGCCTCTCACATCACCTGGTGCACGTCGATCACCACGCGGTCGGCGTGCCTCGCGGCTGACGCCACGAAGATATGTTCCATCAGCCAACGATAATTCTCGTGCCCGGTCTCGAATCTCGGCACGGTGCGGAAATAGATCAGCTTCGGATCGACCGGCTCGCCGCGCTTGAGCTTTTGCAGCAGCTCCACCGGGCCGAAGCGAATGCCCTTGTTCTCAATGTAGACGGTCGCGCCGTCGTCGGTCTCGAAGGCGTATCTGGCTTCGAGATCGATCAGCTCGTTGGGGCGGATAGTCTGGAAGTCGGCGCCGAACGGCAGCACTTTGCCTGTGATTGCGCCCGTCACCTCGCCGCCGATGATCGGAATGATGCGGCGCGCGCCGACGCCGGTCTCGCCGGCCGTGACAACCTCGGCGATACGAGCGGTGATGGTGAAGGAGTATTTTGTCTCGAGGGTGAGGGTCATGGGCACCTCTTAACTGACTATGGCGAACGATACCGGTTTTACCCTCCCCCTCCGGGGGAGGGTAAAAGATGATGCTCGTTCAGCTAATGCGCCATCATGCGCGTCGGCAGCCAGGTCGCCAGCAGCGGGAAGGCGATCAGGATCACGAGGCGCACCAAATCCGTTGCCACGAACGGGATCACGCCCTTGAAGATGGTGGAGAAGGAGACGTCCTTCACCACGCTTTTGATGACGAAGACATTCATGCCGACCGGCGGATGGATCAGGCCGAGCTCGACGGTCATGACGATGATGACGCCGAACCAGATCGGGTCGAAGCCGAGATGCATGATCACCGGGAAGATGATCGGCACGGTCAGGATGATCATCGCCATGGCGTCCATCAGGCAGCCGAGCACGAGATACATCACCATGATCAGCGCCAGCACGCCGTAAGGACCGAGGCCGAGGCCGGTGAGGAATTCCGTGACCTTCTGCGGCGTCTGCGTCACCGTCAGGAAATAACCGAAGATCAGGGCGCCGATCAGCACGGTGAACACCGCGGCCGCGGTGCGCGTCGCCTGCAGCAGTGAGGCCAGCACCTTCTCGCGGTCGAGCCGGCCGGTCAGCACGCCGATGATGAAGGCGCCGGTGGCGCCGACGCCGCCGGCCTCCGTCGGCGTGAAGCGCGGCAGGAAGGGCAGGCCGTAGAGGCCGCCGATGACGAACAGGAACAGCAGCGCCGGCGCCCAGATGTCCTTCAATCCGGCAAAGCGCTCGCGCCACGGCAACACCTTGCCCTTGGGCAAAAAGTCGGGCCGGAAATAGCCGATCAGGCCGATCGTGATCATGTACATGGTCATCGCCAAGAGGCCCGGGATGATGCCGGCGATGAAGAGTTTTCCGATGTCCTGCTCGGTGATGATGCCGTACACCGCGAGCACGGTGGAGGGCGGCAGCATCGCACCTAACGTGCCGCCGGCCGCGATCACGCCGGTGGCAAAGGACTGCGGATAGCCGAAGCGGCGCATCTCGGGATAAGCGACGGCGGAGAAGGTCGCGGCGGTCGCGACCGAGGAGCCGCAGATCGCGGCAAAGCCGCCGCAGGCGCCGACGGTGGCGATGCCGAGCCCGCCGCGCAGATGCCCGACGAAGCCGTTGGCGGCGCGGAACAGCTCGCGGCTCATGCCGGAATTGCTGACGAAGGAGCCCATCAGCAGGAACATCGGGATGACGCCGAAGGTGTAGTCAGTGACCGTGCGCATCGAGGTCTGGCCGACCAGCTTCAGCGCCGGCGTCGCGCCGACCAGATAGGAGAAGCCGGACACGCCGACGAGGCCCATGGCCATGCCGACGGGCACGCGCAGCAGCATCAGCACAAACAGGGAAACGAAGCCGATTACGGCGACGGCATCGGTGCTCATGATTACTCCGTCGCCTTGATTTTGGGGTCGTGCATCTCTTCGGGATGGAAGATCAGCCGGTAGGTGCGGATCGCGATCAGCAGCACGGCGGAGACGTCGCCGATCCACGCGATCGCGAAGAACGGCCAGGTCGGCATGTGCATGTCGAAAGTCTGGACGTTGTCGTTGTAGGTGCCGCGCACCTTGTCAAACAGCGTCCAGGTCTGCACGGTCACGACGAACAGCAGCACCAGCGTTGCGAACACGTCGATCCAGCGCTGGTAGCGCGGCCCGACATTGCCCCAGACGAGGTCGACCGTGATGTGGGTGCCGCGATAGGACGTCGCCGCGATGCCCCAGAAGATGAGGATGCCGAGCAGCATGCGGCCGATGTCGAAACTGTCGGGGATCGAATAGTTCAGCGTGTTGCGCAGCAGCACCGACAGGAAGATGTCGAGCGCGACGAGGCCGACGAAGCCGGCCGCGATCCATTCGATCGTGTCGATAAAGCGGTCCATCCAGGCGCGCTTCATGGGTGTGTCCTACGAAATGTCATTCTCGCTCTCGGCTCCGGCGGCGGCTTTACGCCTCTCCCCGCGTGCGGGGAGAGGCCGACGCGCGCCGAGCGATGCGAAGCATCGTCCGAAGCGCGGCGGGTGAGGGGGACTCTCCGCGAGTCCATCTGTCAGTAACTTTGCGGAAGCAGCCCCTCACCCCGACTCTCTCAGCGCGAGCGAAGCTCGTCGCGCCCCCGTAAGAACGGGGAGAGGGAGGAGAAAGGCCGCAGCTTCGGGTTACTCCGCCAGCGCGTTGTACTTCTTCAGCGATGCCTTGAGATCAGCGAGCGCCACATCTGGATCGGCGCCGGCCTTCTTGGCGCCGTCGCTCCAGGTCTTGACCAGCGGCTCGGCGGCCTTCTTCCAGGCCGCCGTCTGCTCGGCCGTCAGCTTGTAGACCTCGTGGCTCGATTCCGCCCTCACCTTGTCGATGCCGGCGTCTTCGAACTTGCCCCAGTGCTCGCCGACCACGCCGGCCATCTCGATCGTGCAATTCTTGTCGATGGCGGCCTTCTGCTTGTCGGACATCGCATTGTACTTGTCCTTGTTGATCACGAACACGAAGGTCGTGGTGTAGAGCGGCGCCTCCATGTCGTATTTGGTCACCTTGTCGATGCCGAACAGCACCAGGGAGCCCCAGGGGAAGGTGACGCCGTCGGCGACGCCGCGCTCGATGATGTCGCGCACTTCGGGCGCGGAGGACTGCACGTTGGTGCCGCCGAGCGAGGTGACGAAATTCGCCATGGTGGCGTGGGCGGGACGGATCTTGAGGCCCTTCACGTCCTCGGGCACCACGATCTTCTTGGTGCGGGAGTGGAAGGAGGAGGGCGAGTGGACGAAGGCGAGGCAGTACTTGACGTCCTTCATCTCCTTCTCGGCATATTTGCGGTACCAGGCATCCAGCCCCATCGAGCCGCCCTTGGCGTCCGAGATCAGGAACGGCAATTCGCCGGCACCGATGATCGGGAAGCGGCCGGGCTGGTAGCCGGGATTGACATAGGTGACGTCGGCGATGCCGTCGCGCGCCATGTCGTAATGATCGAAGGCCTTGCCGAGCTGCTGGGCCGGAAACACCTTGCCCTTGATGGTGCCGCCGGAATCCTTCTCGACTGCGGCCGCCCAGTCTTCCAGCGATTTCTGCAGGGGATGCGAGGCCGGCACCCAGTGCGAGATCTTCAAATCGAAGGTCTTGTCCTGCGCGAACGCAGGCGTCACGCTTGCTGCCAGCAGCAACGCCAGACAGGCTTTCCTCATCACGCGTCTCTCCCTGTTTCGACGGCGGGCTTCGATGGCCCGGTCTCGTTAATTAACATGTTATCTAATTGGCCGGCGTGTTCAAGCCGGAACTGGCGCGCACCCTCTCGCGTCATCTACGTCAGCCATGTTGCATGGATTTGTCGCTGCTCGGGCGACGGCCGCTCCCTTTTGCCCAACAATTATATGATATAATTATCGCCTGCGGGCCGGCGCGACAAGCAGGCTGCGGCGAAAACCTATAGCGTCGGAAGGAGCAAGTATTGCGGACAAAAGTCGCAATCATCGGGGCCGGGCCGGCCGGATTGTTGCTTGGGCAACTTCTGCATACATATGGCATCGACAATGTCATTCTGGAGCGGCAGAGCCCGGACTATGTGCTCGGCCGCATCCGCGCCGGGCTCCTGGAGGAGGGGACAGTCGGGCTGCTCGACCAGATCGGTGCCGGCGCGCGGGCCCATGCCGAAGGCCTGGTGCATGAAGGTATCGAGCTTGCCTTCTCCGGCCAGCGTCACCGCATCGACATGAAGGGCGCGACCGGCAAGACGGTGATGATCTACGGCCAGACCGAGGTCACGCTCGACCTGATGAATGCGCGCAAGGCCGCAGGTCTCGTTTCGCTCTACGAGGCCAAGGACGTGCAGCCGCATGATTTCGACGGCAGTCACCCGCGCGTAACTTACGTCAAGGACGGCGTCACCCACACGATCGATTGCGACTTCATCGCCGGTTGCGACGGTTTCCACGGCGTCAGCCGCGCCAGCGTCCCGGCCTCGGCGATCGAGGAGTTCGAGCGGGTCTATCCGTTCGGCTGGCTCGGGATCCTCTCGGACACGCCGCCAGTCAGCCACGAGCTGATCTACTCCAACCACGCGCGCGGCTTCGCGCTGTGCACCATGCGCTCGACCAAACGCAGCCGCTACTATGTGCAGTGCGCGCTCGACGACCATGTCGACCAATGGCCGGACGATCGTTTCTGGGACGAATTGAAGCGCCGGCTCGACCAGGAGGCGGCCGACAGCCTCGTCACGGGACCGTCGATCGAGAAGAGCATCGCACCCTTACGCAGCTTCGTCGCCGAACCGATGCGGTTCGGCCGGATGTTCTTGTGCGGCGATGCCGCGCACATCGTGCCGCCGACCGGCGCCAAGGGGCTGAACCTCGCCGCGTCCGACGCGCATTATCTGTCCAGCGCGCTGCGCGAGTTCTACGACGAGAAATCCAGCGCCGGGATCGACGCCTATTCCGCCAAGGCGCTGGCACGGGTCTGGAAAGCCGTACGCTTCTCCTGGTGGATGACATCGATGCTGCACAAATTCCCCGACACCGGCACCATCGGCGCCCGCATCCAGCTCGCCGAGCTCGATTACGTCACCCATTCGCAGGCCGCGATGACCTCGCTGTCGGAGAATTACGTGGGGCTGCCGTTTTAGGGCGGCGCTGACGCCACATACTCCGTCATTGCGAGCGTGGCGAAGCAATCCAGGAATCCCTCCGCGGAGGCAGTCTAGATTGCTTCGTCGCAGGGGCTCCTCGCAATGACGGGAATGCCCATTTCAAACGCCGCCGCAAATCCCGTTTAAAACTTTGTAGGTGATGCGTTCGTCACGTCAGTCGCGTTCAATGGCAACGATCAGCAACGCGAGACAGCCATGACCGCCACCGACATCCCCGCAGGCTTCGAGCCGCATTTTCGCAAAGCTCCGCTCACCGATCCCTGGGAGCCCCTCTATTCGAAGAAGACCGAGAAGGGCGTCACGGTGGGACTGCGCCTGGCGCAGCCGCACACCAACGCGCGCGGGCTGATCCATGGCGGGCTGATCGCGGCGCTGGCCGATGCCGCCATGGGTTACAGCTGCGCCCAGGCGACCGGCTGGACGACGTCGTTCGTCACGATCTCGTTGTCGGTCGACTATGTCGGCGCCGCCGAGATCGGCCAATGGCTCGCGGTCGAGGGCGAGGCGATCAAGACCGGCTCTACGATCTGCTTCGCGCAATGCCTGGTGAAAGCCGATGATGCCGTGATCGCGCGCGCAAGCGGCACGTTTCGTGTCGTGCCGAAGAAGTAATTCTCTCGTGCCCCGGACGCAGCGCAGCTCCCTCCTGGCCTTCCGGGTCCCGGCTCTGCGCCACTCTGCGGCGCGTCCGGGACACGCACCTAGCCAAACCTCCATTCCGCCGTCTCCACCACGAGATCGACGAACGCGCGCACCTTGGCCGAGAGCAGGCGCGAGGTCGGATAGACGATGTGGATCGGCAGCGCCGGCTGCTCGTATGCCGCGAGCAGGATCTTCAAGCGCCCGCGCTTCAGCCCTTCGGCGGCCTGATAGGCCAGCACCCGCGTCACGCCGCCGCCGGCCTCGGCATATTGCAGCGCCGCGTCGGCGCTGTTGCTGATGAAGCGTGGCGCTGCCGTCACCTCGATGTCGCGGCCGTCCTGCACAAAGTGCCAGCTGGCGGACGGACCGAACTGGATGGTCTGGTGCGAGACGAGAGCCTCCGGCGTCTTCGGCTCGCCATGGCGCTTCAAATAGCCCGGCGCGGCCACCACGATCCGTCGCATCTCGCCGACCTGGCGGGCGACCAGTGAGGAATCGGCGAGATGGCCGATGCGGACGGCGGCGTCGACCGCGTCTTCCACGAGATTGACGAGATGGTCGGACAGCCGCAATTCGGCGGCGACTTCGGGATAGCGCTTGAGGTAAGCGGTCATGACCGGCCCGACATGGAGCCGGCCGAAGCCGACCGGCGCCGACACCACGAGACGTCCGCTCGGCCGGTTGCGCTCCTGCCGCGCCGAGCCGTCGGCCTCCTCGACATCGGCGAGGATGCGGCGGGCGCGTTCGAGATAGCGCGTGCCGACATCGGTCAGCGTCACCTGTCGCGTGGTCCGCTGCAACAGCCGCGCGCCGAGATGCTCTTCCAGTGCCGCGATCAGCCGTGTCACCGCCGAGGGCGACAGGCGCAGCTTGCGCGCCGCCGGCGCAAAGCCGCGCAAATCGGCGACGGTGACGAAGACGTGCATGGCTTCGAGCCGGTCCATGGCATTATTGCATATATTGCAATGATGAAGTGTCAAGCGGCCAGATTGTTCTGGCGGCGGGCAAGTCCACCTTAGCGGGCGAAAGACGCAAGCATGCGCCGGAATTCCAGGAGACGTTCCGATGACGACAGCAGCCCACCCCTATGCCAGCGACGTCGCCTTCTCGCCGGCGGTGAAGGCGATCCAGGCGCGCAAGGGTTCGCGCGAGGCCTATGCGCGCAGCGAGCAGCGCGGCTGGCGCACCGAGGTCGACGACAACCTCGCGGCCTTCCTGACTGAAGCGAGCAGCTTCTATTTCGCCACCGCATCAGTGGACGGCCAGCCTTATATCCAGCACCGCGGCGGCCCGAAGGGATTTCTCAAGGTCCTGGACAAGCAGACGCTCGCCTTCACCGACTATGCCGGCAACCAGCAGTTCATCACCCAGGGCAATCTCTCGGAGAATCCCAAGGCCTACATCTTCGTGATGGACTACGCCCATCGCCGCCGGGTGAAGATCTGGGGCGAGGCGCGCGTCGTCGAGGACGACGAGGCGCTGACCACGTCGCTGATGCCGAAGGGCTACCGCGCGCGGCCGGAGCAGGTGATCCTGTTCAAGATCGCGGCGTGGGACACCAACTGCCCGCAGCACATCCCGCAGAAGTTCGATGCGGGCGATGTTGCCGCGGCACTGGCGGCAAGGGATGCGAGGATCGCGGAGCTGGAAGCGGAGGTCGCGGCGCTGAAGGGGGAGAAAGCGGCGGGTTGAGCGGCCGGATCGCATCGAAGATGCGATCCGGGTGAGGGGGAGTCTCCGCGAATCGATGTGGCCGATATGGCACCTGCCCTGTCCCCATC
>NZ_PSRT01000189.1 GCF_004212635.1 Bradyrhizobium genosp. SA-3
CGCCGCCACCCATGCGTGCGCCGCCTCCGCCGAAGTGGGCACCGCCTCCACCGCCGCCGACATGGGCGCCACCGCCCACGGTAGGACGATTCTGAGCAAAGCTCGGGCTCGCCAGCGGAAGAACCAGCGCCATGGCCGCGGCGGCACTCAAAACTTTCAGACTTTTCATGATCAAGCTCCTTTCCCGGAAGCCAACCCTGCGAAATGGCAGTGGTTCCTGGATCACGCCGGTTTGCATGCGTGCAGGAAGCGTCTCACCTGACCGCTGTACCCGGGATGAACGGATCGCGTCCGATTTGCGGCAACGCCCGTGTCGGTGGCACCGCATTTGCGGAGAGCACGGCTGCCCCCTTACCGAACTGGACATTTCTGCGCCCGGATGGCATCAGGACCGGGCGAAGCAGGGCCCTTGCCACATGAAACAATTCTTCCTCAAGTTCTTCACCTGGTGGAATGGCCAGACGTTTGGCACCCAACTCTGGACCAAGCGGTACGGGGAGCTGGTCGGCCAGGACGAGCAGGGCAATCTCTATTATCGGACCCGCGGCGGGGCCATCGATCCGACGCTCGGCTTCGAGCGGCGCTGGGTGGTCTATAACGGCTATGCCGAAGCGAGCCGCATCCCGCCGTCCTGGCACGGCTGGATCCATCACGTCGTCGATGTGCCGCCGACCGAAGCCAACTACCAGCCGCGCGAGTGGGAAAAGCCGCACCAGCCGAATCTCACCGGCACGGCGAAGGCCTACCGTCCCTCGGGCTCGACGCTCGCCAGCGGCCGGCGGCCGAAGGCGACCGGCGACTATCAGCCCTGGACCCCGGGCAACTAAGGTCTGCCCACTCGTCATTGGATGCATACGCATCCGCCTCGCATCGCTGTGGACATCGGGAACAGCGGGGATGCCGCATGCGCCGGCATTGTGCTCACGCCAGCGATGCGGCTCAATGGTCCCATCTTACGGAGATGGGAGACCATCGCGTTCGGTTCGGGCAACGGTTCGCGACTGTCCCGAGATGCAGCGGCCGCCGAGTAAGGACTCGATCGGGAGATAGGCCCCCCGGTCTGGAAGTTCCGAAATCGCCCGATGGAATGTGCAGCCGCCGTAAGACAGGAAAGGCCGCTTGGGAAACCGAGCGGCCTTTTTCTTTGAGGCACTTCTTCTTTGAGGCACTTCGTCAGCCGGTTTGTGTGCCTCAGTCGTAGCGCACCTTCGGGAAAAAGTCGCCGCGGCCTTCAGGCGTCATGTCGAGCAGGCCCCAGAGCGGATCGACCAGATCACCGGCGCGATGATGCTGCTTCGGCGCGGGCGGTGCGAAACTCATCTCCGAGGCCCAGAAGTGCCTGATCTTGCCATTCGCTTTCCTGAAGACGTTGAAGATCGTCTCGTCCCAATTCTGCCCGTCGGGAACGTGGTGCTGCGCGCGCATACCCTTAGAGAACTTCGAGGTGTCGCCGAAGTAGTCCGCATCAAAGGTGTTGCCGGCCGTGGACAGCAGCGACAGATGTTCCCAACCTCGTTCGTGGGCCCAGGCTGCGAGACGCGCGATCGGCGATTTCGCAACGATGTGAAGCGCTGCACGCTCGCCGACATGCCGTGCGGCGCCGTCGAGCCCGTCAAGCAAATGGGTGCAGCCGGGGCAGGGCATCTCGCGCTCCGGCCCATACATGAAGCTGTACAGAACCAGCGTTTCATGAGGGCCGAACAGCTCCGACATCCTGACCTGTTCTGGCATGCTCGTTTTGCCGATGCGTTCGAAGACGTAATCTTGGAGCACCTCGCCGCCGAGCGGTAGCGCGCGACGCCTGGCGGCAACGGCCTCAATCTGAGCTCGGAGGGCAATCTCCTCATCCAGCAGCGCATTTCGCGCGGCACGATACTCAGTGCTTTCATTGGGGTAGTGGAGATGCTCCATCATTGCGCTCCGGATGCCGTGAGTTTCGTGCGGGTTTAACTCCTCCCCTAAAACCTCAGTTCCACCACCGAAGGTGGAACGTCTACATCACCCGCGCCGCCGCGCGTTCGACGGCCTCGATACGGCGGACCTGGTTCGGCGCGATGCGCTCGTTGACGCGAGCAAGGACCTCGGCGGGCGCGGTGTCGGGCGAGCCCGCATTGAACGGCGGCGCCGGGTTGTATTCGAGCCCGAGCTGGATCGCCTCCGCCGTGGTGCGGTCGATCCAGCGTCAGCGCGAAATCGATTCCTGCAGTGACACCGCCGCCCGTCACGCGATTGCGATCGACGCAGACGCGCGTCTTGGTGGGCGTGGCGCCGAACCGGGCGAGCAGCTCCATCGCGCTCCAATGGGTGGCGGCGCGGTAGCCCTTCAACAGGCCGGCGGCGCCGAGCGCCAGCGACCCCGTGCAGACCGAGGTGACGTATTTGGCGCCTTCTGCCTGCCGGCGCAGGAATTCGAGCACCTCCTCGTCATTGAGCAGATCGTCGGTGCCGCGGCCGCCGGGTACGCAGATCACGTCGAGTTCCGGGCAATCGGCGAATGTCGTGGTCGGCGTCACGATGAGCGCGGAATCGCTCGGCACCGGCTCGATCCGTTTCCAGATCAAATGCAGCTTGGCGCCGGGGACGGCGGCGAACACCTGCAGCGGGCCGGTGAAGTCGAGCTGGGTGACGCGCGGGAACACCAAAAGTCCAATCTGGAGCGGCGTCGACATGAGAACCTCCAATGAAGAGCTTGACGGGCGCAAACTGGCATGATGCCCTTCCGTCCAAAATGGCCTAATTCCCTCTATTTCGGACATGACATTCGGAGCTGGCCCATGATCGGCATCCTGATCTTCCCCGACTTCCAGCTGCTCGACGCGGCAGGTCCGATCTCGGTGTTCGAGATCGCGGCGCGTGCGTCCGGCAAGCCGCTTGCGCTGCGGGTGTTGGCGCTAAACGCAGGGCCTGTGCGCAGCTCGTCGGGCGTCGAGATGATGGCGCGTGATTTCAAGTCGGCGAACGCGATCACGACACTGGTTGTGGCCGGCGGCGCCGGCGTCGCGGATGCCGCGCGCTGCGAGGTCACGCGTGCCTTCGTGCAACGGCTGGCGCGGCGCGGCGTGCGGGTCGCCAGCGTCTGTTCGGGCGCTTATGTGCTGGCGGAAGCGGGCCTGCTCGACGGCCGTCGCGCCACCACCCATTGGGGGCGGACGCGCGATTTCGTCGCGCGCTATCCCAAGGTGAAGTTCGAGCCGGACCAGATTTTCACCCGCGACGGCAATGTCTGGACCTCGGCGGGAATCTCCGCGGGCATTGATCTCGCGCTCGCGATGGTGACCGAGGACCACGGCGAGGAGATCGCGCAACAGACCGCGCGGCACCTCGTGCTCTATCACCGCCGCAGCGGCGGCCAGTCGCAATTCTCCTCGCTGCTGGAGCTGAAGACGCCGAACGGGCGCTTCGGCGCGCTGTTGTCCTGGGCGCGCGAAAATCTCGACGCGCCGCTGACGGTGGAGGACCTCGCCGATCGCGCCGGCATGAGCGCACGACATTTCGCCCGCGCCTTTGCCGCCGAGACTGGCACGACACCGTCGAAGGCGATCGAGCGGCTCAGGCTCGAAGCGGCACGCGAGCGCGTGCAGTCCTCGCGCGAGGCGATCGAGCTCGTTGCGGAAGTGACCGGATTTAGGGACCCCGAGCGAATGCGGCGCGCCTTCATCCGCGCCTTCGGCCAGCCGCCTCAGGCGCTGCGGCGGGCAGCGCGGGCAGGCTAGGGCGTTTGCTTGTGTGGGATGGCGAGGTCCGCATTGCCACAAAAGCGGACGTCAACGAGGCAAAGGCGAATGTCCGCCGTGGACCAGAATCTGACGATCAGATCAGCTCGAATATGAGCGATCGCGACGACTACGTAACTAGCGGGTCCGCCGCCGTCTTACCAGCCAGTACACGCCGTATCCGATTGCGAGAATAGGAAGGCCGGCACCTGCAATCGGTCCGGGGGCTCCACTGACATGGTCCGGCTTATTCTGGCCGGGCGCGTTGGGACAATTCCCATTGCCGTTGCAAGCTGAGGCAGATGGCACCGTCGTCATCGCCAGAGTCAACGCGAATGCTGCTGCGGAAAGAACGCCCCAGATGACCTTCATGGATCCGCTCCTCTTCCTAAGTTGCGCTTAGATTGCGCTCCGCCGAGCGGTCTGTGAATTTAAGATAAAATATTTTATTTCCGATTTAAAATTAAAAAAACAACCAAAGTTAACCGGCATTGTGTCTGAATGCCGCATGACTGCTTCGGGTTCCACAGGCGACATTCCGAGCTGAGACCGCCTGTTCGATTACGCTCGAAAGCAGACATCCTGATTACGCGTACTGCCTAGGTCGTGCTATTTGCCGCCGCCCCGCTCGACGTCTCTGCGCGCGCGGTCAAGCGCCGGGCGATCGGCATCAGCAGGTACGGCGCAAGGTGAATCGGAAATTGCGTCAGTGCAAAATAGAGCCAGGTCGTCGCCGGCAGCGCGCCGGCGGTTGCCGCCAGCATCAGGCCCAGATTGCGCTGTGACACCATCAGGCCGATCGCGAAGGCGCGCTCGGTGCCGATGCGGCGGAAGATCAGCATCGTCACGGCGAGCAGCGTGAAATAGACCGCAAAAGCCAGCAGCGCGACAGAGATCGTGAACAGGGGATCGGTGATGAGGTCTTTGGCGACGTCACCCATCACCGCGGAGGCGAACACCAAGAGGATGACGATGTTGACGCCGTCGATCGGCCGCTTGTGGCGCTGGATCGCCGCGGCGCCGAACAGGCGGCGGATGACCGTCGCGGCCAGCAGCGATGCGGCGAGGATGCCGAGCAGCTTCAGGCCGAGCGTCAGCGGCGCGATGCTGAGCATGCCGCCGAGAAAGAGGCTCGCGAACAGTGAAGCGGTGAAAGGCACGAGCGCGGTCGAGGTCACCAGCGTGACCAGCACCAAGGTGGCATCGAGGCCCATCAGCGCGGCAAGGGCCGGCGCCGCCATCATCGGCGAGGCCATGCCCTGGAGCATCAGCGCGAGAGCCAAGCCGGGCGAACTCGTGGTGAGCCCGGTCGCGTAGGCGGCGAGGGCGACGATCAGCGGCACACCGATCGTGGTCCAGGCCGTGGCGGCCGCGACCAGCGCCGGCCGGCGCAGATGTCCGTACAGCGCGACCAGATCGACCCGCATGAAGGAGATGCAGAGCAGAAGGAAGATCGCCTCGGTGACATAGGGACGCAGCAGCGCACCGAGCGGCGGCACCGCGACCGCGATGAACGCGATGGCCGCCACCGCGCGCGTGCCCTGACCGCCGAGCCATGTCAGCCCGCGCAGGGGAAGGGCGAAGACGGTTTGAAGAACTGAATGCATGCGGAACGGTGTCAGCCCAGCGCCTTCAGCCATGCGCCGATCTCGCGCGCGGCGACGTTGGCCTCTTGCAACAATTTTCCCATCGTGAAGAAGCCGTGGAACTGACCGGGATAGTGCTTGTAAGTCACGGGCACACCAGCCTGCTTCAGACGCTCGGCATATTCGTCGCCTTCGTCGCGGAGGGGATCGGCGCCGGCGGTCAGTACATAGGCCGGTGGCAGGCCAATGAGGCTCGCAGCGCGCGCGGGCGAGGCGCGCCAATCGTGGATGTCGGCCGCGCCATTGAGATAGTGGTCGCGGAACCAGCGGATCACCGAATGGGTCAGCAGCACGCTGGTCTCGGGCTCGCTGTGGGAGCCGTGCGTCATCGCGAAATCGGTGGCCGGATAGATCAGGACCTGGCCCGCGATCGCGGGACCGTTGCCATCGCGCGCGGCGAGCGCCACGACCGCGGTGAGATTGCCGCCGGCGCTGTCGCCGCCGATCGAGAGGCGCGAGGCGTCGATGCCGAGCTCGTGCGCATTCGCGGCAACCCATTGGGTCGCGGCGATGGCGTCCTCGATAGCGGCGGGAAACTTGTGCTCGGGCGCGAGGCGATAGTCGACCGAGATCACGATCAGCGCGCCTTCGACCGCGAGCTGGCGGCAGACGACGTCGTGGGAGTCGAGATCGCCGATCACCCAGCCGCCGCCGTGAAAGAACACCAGCGCCGGCGACAGGCCGTCGTGCCGGCGCGGTTCCTTCGGAACGTAGAGGCGGGCGGGGATCACGCCGTGCGGCGCCGGGATCGCGAGCTGTGTGACGCGGGCAAGCTCCGGCGGCTCAGGGTTGGTGGCAAAGCGCGCCTGCGAATAATAGGCGCGCGCCTCCGGTGCAGTCAGGGTCTCGTAGGCGGGCCGGCCGGCCTCCTGGAACGCCTTGTAGACGGCGGCGGCATCGGCATCGAGCACAACGGGCATGGGGGGCGGCCTCAGGGTTTCCAGCTATGGTTGGACCGCCGTTTTGGGGGCGACGCCCGCCGCGGCCCTGGGGAAGGGTCTTTGCGACTATCCCATCCGGGGGCCGGTCTGGCCAGTCGGCGCCGGGCGGGGCAGGGATGCCGCCCTTCCCCCGCCGTATTCGCCGTGTTAACCGGAGGGCCTGCGAGCGGCGGTATCCCCTGTAGAATGTCCAACGAGCCCGATTCGCTGTTGAAGCCGCGCGAGATGTTCAAAACCCTTTCCCTGACAGGCCTTGCGGCGCTGCTGGCCGCCACCGCGCTGACGATTGCGACGCCGGCCCAGGCGCAGATCGGCACGATTTTCTCCGATCCGCCGCCGCTGCGGCCACCTGGCAACATTCCGCGCGGCCAGCCGCAACCGCAGCAGATCCCCGACGACGACGAAGAGGTGCCGGAGCTGCCGCCGCAGGGCCGGGTGCTGCCGTCGCGCCCGATGCCACCGCCTCCGGGCCGGCAGGGCAATGTGATGCCCGGGCCGGTCGAGACTCAACCCCTGGCGCCGCCGCCGGGCTCCAGCGTCGCGCCGCCAAACCAGCCGCCCTCCGCGGCGATCGCTCCGCCCAGTCCACAAGGCGCCCCGGGCCAGCGCCAGCCGCAGCAGAAGGGTGCGCCGGGCACGGTCCCGCAGACGCCGGCGAGCCTCCAGCCGGGCGACGAGGTCGTGACCGAGCCGCCGGCCCAGAAGATCGTGAACAAGAAGGCGACCTTCTCCGGTCTCGACAAGATCACCGGACGCATCATCAATTTCGACGAGGAAATCGGCGAGACCGTCCAGTTCGGCGCGCTGCGGGTCAAGACCGACGCCTGCTATACGCGGCCGGCAACGGAGGCCACCAACACGGACGCCTTCGTCGAGGTCGACGAGATCACCTTGCAGGGCGAGGTGAAGCGCATCTTCTCGGGCTGGATGTATGCCGCAAGCCCCGGCCTGCACGGCGTCGAGCATCCGATCTACGATATCTGGCTCACCGACTGCAAAGAGCCGCAGCAGACCATTGCCACCGCAGCGCCGGACCCCGCGGCCAAGCCGGCCCCGCCACCGCCGCCCGCGCAGAAGAAGGCTGCGCCCAAGCAGGTGCAGCAGCGTCCGCCGCAGCCTCTGCCACCAATCCAGCAGCAGCAACCGACCCCGCCGCCGCCTCCGCCACCAGAGCAGCGGCCAGGCCTGTTCGGTATCCCCGGGTTCGGCCGCTAAAGCCTGATGTAGTTCGGTTTGGCGGGCTGTCCGTGGTTCACCTCTCCCCGACGGGGAGAGGTCGGATTGCTGTGGCGCGCAATTGCGCGCCTGAGCAATCCGGGTGAGGGGCTGCGGCACTCAGTGAGACCTGGACCCCTCACCGGGATCGACCCCTCACCGGGATCGCATCTTCGATGCGCTCCGCGCGGATCGATTTAACCAGACGTCCCGCACTGGCCGCGATTGTCGACTACTGTCGCGAGGCGATGATCTCGAGCGCGCGCGCGCCTGGAATCGCTTCGCCTGAGGAGAGCCTCAGGAAATCGCCGGGCTCGCCGGCGAGCGCCTTGTCGAGCAGCGCGGTGTAGCGCCGCCGAGAGATCTCGACCGCGCCGAAGCTCTTCAAATGCTCGGTGACATATTGCGTGTCGAGCAGCTCGAAGCCGCCTTGGATGAGCCGCGCGACCAGGTGCACCAGCGCGACCTTCGAGGCATCGCGCGCGGTGTGGAACATGCTCTCGCCGAAGAAGGCGCGCCCCAAGCTGACGCCGTAGAGCCCGCCGACGAGGTCGTCGCCCTGCCAGGCCTCGACGCTGTGGCAATGGCCGAGCTCGTACAGGCCGCCATAGAGATCGCGGATGCGCTTGTTGATCCAGGTATCCTCGCGCCCGGCCTGCGGCGCCGCGCAGCCGGCGATCGTCGCCTTGAACGCGGTGTTGACGGTGACGCGAAACGCATCCGAACGCACGGTGCGGGCGAGCCGCGAAGCGACGCGAAATCCCTCCAGCGGGATGACGCCGCGCAGCTCCGGCTCGACCCAGAACAGGGTCGGATCGTCGGCGCTTTCCGCCATCGGAAAGATGCCGCAGGCATAGGCACGCAGCAGCACGGCCGGCGTGATTTCAGAAGAGGCAGAGTCGCGAGACGTCATGGCGCGCGACAATAGCAGGATCGCAATGCGGTTGCGATGGGTGGCGCGAAGCCTCGCGTCTGTCAGCTCGCGGCGGCGGCGTTGGTCTTGCCCGGGGCCGGAGGCACGCGGCGGAACCTGAGCACGATGCGGGTTCCACTATGGGCGGGATCGCGCTCGACGGACGCGTCGAGCTTGGAGGCCATGGCCGCGACGATGCGCTGGCCCATGCCGGTGGAGCGCGGATCGGCCTTGACGTTGTCGCCGACGCCGTTGTCGGTGATCGACAGCAGGAGATCCTCGCCCTGCGAGATCAGCTCAACATGGATCGGGCCGGCGCCATCGGGATAGGCATATTTCACCGCGTTCATCACCAGCTCGTTGACGATGATGCCGACGGCGACCGCACGGTCCGGATCGATCTCGATCGGCTCGGCCTTCAGCGTCAGGCGCGACATCCGGTTGCCTTCGGCCGAGCGCCTGAGATCCTCGAGCAGCGAGTCCAGATACTGATTCAGGACCACGCTCTTCAGGTCCTGCGAGGTATAGAGGCGGCGGTGCACCTGCGCGACCGCGGCGACGCGGCCCATCGCATTGGTCAGCGCCGCCTTGACCTCCTCCTGCGCGGCCGAGCTCGCCTGAAGATGCAGCAGCGAGGCGATGATCTGGAGCGAATTGCCGACGCGGTGGTTGACCTCGCGCAGCAGCAGCTCGCGTTCGGCGGCGAGCGCGGCGTAGCGGTCGCGCGAGGCGTGGATCTCGGCTTCGGCTTCCTCGCGCGCCCGCTGCAACTCGGCCTGGCGCAGCGCGCCTTCGGCGGCGACGTGGAGGAGGGGGATGAAGTCGCCCTGGACGTCCTTGACCAGATAGTCGGCTGCCCCGGCCTTCAGCGCGGTGACCGCGATGCTGGAATCCTGGGACGCGGTGACGAACACGACCGGCGGCGCGTCCGGGATCGCCATGATCTGCTCGAGCGTCTCCAGCCCGTCGAGGCCCGGCATGTACTGATCGAGTGCGACGACATCGATGCCGCCCTCGGCGCCCGCGCGGCGGATGCGCTCGAGGCCTTCCTCGCCGCTCGCGGCATGAACGACCCTGTAGCCGCGTCGCGTCAGGCCGCGATCGACCAGGCGCGACAGCGCGTCGTCGTCGTCGATGTAGAGCAGTGTTGGCGTGTGCTGGTTCATGAGGCGGCGGGCGGGACCTGGATGACCGAGAAGAACAGGCCGAGCTGCCGGATGGCATTGGCGAAATTCTCGTAGTTGACGGGCTTGGTGATGTAAACGTTGCAGCCGAGTTCGTAGCAGCGCTTGATTTCCTGGGTGTCGTCGGTGGTGGTCAGCACCACCACGGGCGAAGCCTTCAGATATTTGTTCTCTTTGATCTGCTTCAGGATGTCGATCCCGGTCATGTCGGGGAGGTTGAGATCGAGCAGGATCAGCAGCGCATTGCCCTTCTGCACGAGCCCGGAGCCGTCGGCACCGAACAGGTGCTTCATTGCGTCCGTGCCGTTGGCAAAGGAGACGATCTCGTTGTTGACGCCGGACCTTCGGATGTTGCGCTCGATCAGACGGGCGTGGCCCTCGTCGTCCTCGATCATGATGATGGTCACAGGCTTGGTCATCGATCTGCCTTCCGGTTGCTCACGTTCCAGGCCATCGGCAGCGTGATCGTGAAGGTGCTGCCCGCGTTCAGTTCCGATGATACCGACATGGTGCCGCCGAGGCGACGCACAAGTGCACGTACATGCGCAAGACCGATGCCCTGGCCGGGCTTGTCCTGAGTTCCGGCGCGGCGGAACAAGTCGAATATCCGCTGGTGATCCTTCGGATCGATGCCGCGGCCGTTGTCGCTGATCTCGAAGATGGCATAGCCGAGCTTGGTGCGCCCGCGGATTCTGATCTCGCCGGGCACGCCGCTCTTCAGGTATTTAATCGCGTTATCGATCAGGTTGGAGAAGATCTGCTCGAGGGCGAGGCGGTCGCTGATGAGGTTGGGCAGGGGCTCGACGTGAATCTCGGCCTGCGCTTCGGCGGCCTGGTGCGCCAGCGTCGACACGATGGCTCCGATCAGCTCGCTTGTGTCGATCTTCACCGGCTGGAATTCGCGTCGGCCCTCGCGGGTGAGGTTGAGAATGGCGGAGATCAGCCGATCCATCTTGGCGATCGACGTCTTGATGAAGCCGAGCGCTTCGGAGAAGTCATCCGAGAGCTGCTTGTCGGCGCCTTCGAGCGCGATCTCGCCGGGGGCGCCGGGCGCCAGTGGCGGCCCATCGGCCGGGACATGGGTGAGGCTGCCGATGCGGCGGAAGACGTCGCCGCCGAGCTCCTCGAGTTCACTGGTGAAGCCCATGATGTTGACGAGCGGCGAACGCAGATCGTGGCTCACGATATAGGCAAAGCGCTGGATCTCGTCGTTGGCTTCGCGCAGGTCTGCCGTGCGTTCATCGACGACGGCCTCCAGATTGACGTTGGCATCGCGCAGGCGCGCCTCGGCCTCGTCGCGGGCGCGCGCCGAGCGCCGCACCAGCCAGATCGAGATCAGCGCCAGCACCACGACGAGGCCGGAGCCGATGCCCGTCATCGAGGCGGCGAGGGTCTGGCTCCGGTCGGCATTGGCCGTGCGGAGGCGGAACAGTCGCTCCTCTTCGCCGATCATTGCCTCCGCCACATTGCCGATCGTGGTGGTGGCGCCCTGTGCTGCCGCCTCCCGTGACAGTGCCGTCGCCATGTCCGGCTGGCCCTGCTTGATGGCAGCGATTTCGCGCGCGAATTGGCCCAGACGAGTCTCAATCGCCGCGCTCAGCTTCTCGATGTTCTCACGCTGCGCGGGGTTGTCGCGGGTCAGGCGCGTCACCCTGTCGAGCGCGGGAATGATCGCCGCAACGGCCTTTTCGTAATCTGTCTGGAATTCGGGTCCCAGTGTCAGCAGGTAGCCGCGCAGGGCGCTTTCGGCGCGCCGGACTTCGAGCAGCAAGGTGTTGATCTGGTTCTCCGCCTCGATGGTGTGGATCACCCATTTGCTGTCCCCCCGCGCCTTGTTGACGAGGTAGACGGAGCCGGCGCTGATCACGGTCAGCGTCAAAAGGCCCGCCGAAAACAGCAGGATCTGCCAGAATGCGCGCCGTCGATGGCCTTCAGCCCTCACGACGGTTCACCTGTCTATTTCAGTGGAGTTCAAAGCGCCCCCCTTGGAACTGGCCCCAACCCTCCAGAACGCGATTGGGGCCAAAGGGTTCCATGGGGAGTAAGATTATCGCGGGGCGGGTTCCGTCTGGCCGGCCAGGTACTGTTCCAGCCAGTGGATGTGATAGTCGCCGTTGATGATGTCGGCTTCGCGCACCAGCGCGCGGAACAGCGGCAGCGTGGTCTCGATGCCCTCGACCACCATCTCGTCCAGCGCCCGGCGCAGCCGCATCAGGCATTCGGCGCGGGTCTTGCCGTGCACGATCAGCTTGCCGACCAGGGAATCGTAATAGGGCGGGATCGTGTAGCCCTGGTAGACGGCGGAATCGATGCGAACGCCGAGGCCGCCGGGCGAGTGGTATTGCAGGATCCGGCCGGGCGAGGGGCGGAAGGTTTGCGGATTCTCAGCGTTGATGCGGCACTCGATCGCGTGGCCGATGACCTGGACTTCGTCCTGCTTGGCCGGCAAGTCGCCGCCGGCTGCGATGCGAATCTGCTCCAGCACGAGATCGATATCGGTGATGCTCTCGGTGACGGGATGCTCGACCTGGATGCGCGTGTTCATCTCGATGAAGTAGAACTCGCCGTGCTCGAACAGGAATTCGATGGTGCCGACGCCGAGATATTTCATCTCGCGCATTGCCTTGGCGCAGGTCTCACCGATCTTGGCGCGCGCCGCCGCAGCGAGGATGGGCGAGGGGCCTTCTTCCCAGACCTTCTGGTGGCGGCGTTGCAGCGAGCAGTCGCGTTCGCCGAGATGGATGGCGCCGCCGCGGCCGTCGCCGAGGATCTGGATCTCGATGTGGCGCGGCTTCTGGAGGTATTTTTCGAGGTAGACGGACGCATCGCCGAAGGCGGACTTGGCCTCGTTGGCCGCGGTCGACAGCGCGACCTGGAGATCGGCCTCGCTGTGGGCGACCTTCATGCCACGGCCGCCACCGCCGGCCGCAGCCTTCACCAGCACGGGGAAGCCGATCTTCTTGGCGATCGCCATCGCATCGTCATCGGGACCGACGGCGCCGTCGGAGCCGGGCACCACGGGGATGCCGAGGCGCTTGGCGGTCTTCTTGGCCTCGATCTTGTCACCCATCAGGCGGATGTGCTCGGCCTTCGGGCCGATGAAATGCAGATTGTGCTCTGCGAGGATCTCAGCAAAGCGCGCGTTCTCGGACAGGAAGCCATAGCCGGGATGCACCGCATCAGCGCCGGTGATCTCGCAGGCAGCGAGCAGCGCGGGCACGTTGAGATAGCTGTCCTTCGAAGGTGGCGGCCCGATGCAAACGCTCTCGTCCGACAGGCGCACATGCATGGCGTCGGCGTCGGCGGTGGAGTGCACGGCCACGGTCGCAATCCCGAGCTCCTTGCAGGCCCTGAGGATGCGAAGAGCGATCTCGCCGCGATTGGCTATGAGGATCTTGTCGAACATGGTGCCCTTAAGGGACGAGCGCGGGAAGCGGTGAGGGCGGCTGGCCGCCGGGGGCTGTTACTCAATGATGACGAGCGGCTCGCCGTACTCGACCGGCTGGCCGTCCTCGACCAGGATCTGCGTCACCGTGCCGGCGCGCGGCGACGGGATCTGGTTCATCGTCTTCATGGCTTCGATGATTAGCAGCGTCTGGCCGACCGAGACCTTGGTGCCGACGTCGATGAACGGCTTGGCGCCGGGCTCCGGCGCCCAATAGGCAGTACCGACCATCGGCGAGGTCACGGCGCCGGGATGCTTCGACAGGTCGGCCGCGGCGGTTGCGGCCG
>NZ_PSRT01000190.1 GCF_004212635.1 Bradyrhizobium genosp. SA-3
GGGCTGCCCCCCTCCCCAACCCTCCCCCGCAAGGGGGGAGGGAGCGAGAGAGCGGTGCCCGCCTCACGCGTAAATTCAGCGTCAAAATTCCCCAACGAAATCAATGACCTTCTACTGTGCATGGGGTTGTTTTTGCCATTTTTGTTTGGGAGGCCCTCATGACCGCCCAGCCCCTGCTCGATGTCCAGGATCTCACCGTCGAATTCACCACCCGCCGCGGCATCGTCAAAGCGGTGCAGCACGTCAATATCGCCGTCGCCAAGGGTGAGACGCTGGCCATCGTCGGCGAATCCGGCTCCGGCAAGTCGGTGACCTCCTATGCGGTGATGCGCATCCTCGACCGTGCGGGGCGGATCGCCGAGGGTTCGGTGATGTTCTCCGGCATCGACGTCAAGGCCGCGACCGAGGACCAGATGCGCGACCTGCGTGGCCGCGAAGTCTCGATGATCTTCCAGAACCCGCGCGCCGCGCTGAATCCGATCCGCAAGGTCGGCGACCAGATCGAGGACGTCTTGCGCACCCATGTGCAGCAGGCTCAGGTCGCCGATCACGGCGAGAAGGCGATCGAGGCCTTGGAGCAGGTCAAGATCGCCCGCCCGCGCGAGCGCTACCACGCCTATCCGTTCGAGCTGTCAGGCGGCATGTGCCAGCGCGTCGTCATCGCGCTGGCGCTGGCCTGCAACCCGCAGCTCCTGATCGCGGACGAGCCGACCACCGGTCTTGACGTCACCACGCAGAAGGCGGTGATGGATCTGATCGTCGAACTCACAAAACGCCGCGCGATGTCGACCATCCTGATCACCCACGACCTCGGCCTCGCCGCCGCCTATTGCGATCGCGTCGTGGTGATGGAGAAGGGAAGGGTGGTCGAGACCGCCAAAGCCGCCGACATCTTCGCCAATCCGCAGCACCCCTACACCAAGAAGCTGATGCGCGCGACGCCGCGGCTCGGGGTGTCCTTGCGCGATCTGTTGCTGGAAGAAGAGGGCGTGTCCTTCGCCTCTCCCCGCGTGCGGGGAGAGGCCGACGCACGAAGTGCGGCGGGTGAGGGGGACTCTCCCAGCACCGCGGTCGTGGAAGCAGCCCCTCACCCCGACCCTCTCCCCGTGAAGAACGGGAAGAGGGAGAAGAAGCCCCTCCTCCTCGTCGACAAACTCGTCAAGGAATACCCCCGCCAGGGCGCGACCGCCGTGCTCGGAAAACTGTTCGGCCGCAAGCCGCCGGTGGAGCCGGATGTGTTCCGCGCGGTCGACGGCATCAGCTTCTCGATTGGCGTCGGCGAGAGCGTCGGCCTCGTCGGCGAATCCGGCTGCGGCAAATCGACGACGTCGATGATGGTGATGCGCCTCCTGGACCAGACCTCTGGCCTGATCCAGTTCGACGGCGAGGCGATCTCCGGCATCGCGCCTGCCAGCTTCGCCCGGCTGCCGCAGCGCAGCCGGATCCAGATGGTGTTCCAGGACCCGACCGACAGCCTCAACCCGCGTTTCACCGCCGCGCGCGCCATTGCAGACCCGATCATGCAACTCGGCGACATCAGGGGCCGCGACGCGCTCCGCGCCCGCTGCGAGGAGCTGGCGACCATGGTCGGCCTGCCGCACGACCTGCTCGACCGCTTCCCGCATCAGCTGTCCGGCGGCCAGAAGGCCCGCATCGGCATCGCCCGCGCCATCGCGCTGCATCCCAAGCTCGTCATCCTGGACGAGCCGACGGCGGCGCTGGACGTCTCGGTGCAGGCCGTCGTGCTCAACCTGCTTCAGGACCTCAAGGCGCGGCTAGGTATGAGCTATCTGTTCGTCTCGCATGATTTGAATGTGGTGCGCTTGTTGTGCGATCGTGTCATTGTGATGCGGACGGGTCGGATCGTCGAAGAAGGCTCTTCCGAGAAAGTTTTGAGCGATCCGCAGGACGACTACACCAAGGAGCTGCTGACGGCGATCCCGCATCCGCCGTTGCAGATACACTAAGAGCGCACTGATTGTTCGAGAGCGTGATGGCCGAACCCCTGGACGATTATATCGACGCCGTATCGAAAGCGCTGGCACTGCCGGTCGAGGAGGCCTGGAGGCCTGCGGTGCGTGCCAACCTCGAAGTCTCGCTGCGGCTTGGCCGCCTCGTCGACGAATTCGCGCTGCCGGACGAGACCGAGCCGGCGCCGATTTTCACGGCCTGACGTCGCCATGACCATCAAGCCAGAGATGACGGCCTCCGAGATCGCAAGCGCGGTTGCGGGCGGCAGGATGTCGGCGCTCGCTGCCACCGAAGCAGCTCTCGCGCGTATCAAGCAGCACGATCCCATCCTCAATTCCTTCACCGACGTCACCGCCGACCGCGCCCGCGCCAAGGCGCGCGCGATCGATGCCGATATCGCCGCGGGCAAGAAACTCGGCCCGCTCGCCGGCGTGCCCTTCGCGGTGAAGAATCTGTTCGATGTAGCTAGCGTCGTCACGCGCGCCGGCTCGAAGATCAACCGCGACCTTGCGCCCGCCACACGCGACGCGACGCTGATCGAGCGGATGGAAGCGGCCGGCGCCGTGCTGGTCGGCGCGCTCAACATGGGCGAATACGCCTATGACTTCACCGGCGAGAACATCCATGACGGCCCCTCGCGCAATCCGCATGACACCACGCGGATGACCGGCGGCTCGTCGGGCGGTTCCGGCAGCGCCGTCGGCGGCGCGCTGGTGCCGATCGCGCTGGGCTCGGACACCAACGGCTCGATCCGCGTGCCGTCCTCGTTCTGCGGCATCTTTGGTTTGAAGCCGACCTATGGCCGCTTGTCGAGGGCGCGCTCGTTCCCGTTCGTGGCGAGCCTCGATCATCTCGGCCCGCTCGCACGCTCCGTCGCCGACCTCGCGCTCGCCTATGATGTCATGCAGGGACCGGATGCCGACGATGGCGCCTGCACCACGCGCGGCGTCGAACAGGTGGCGCCGCTGCTCGGCCAGTCCATCTCAGGCTTGCGCATCGCGATCGCCGGCGGGCACTTTCAGAAGAACGTATTTCCGGAAGCCGTCGAAGCCGTCAGCCGCGTTGCCAAGGCGCTCGGCGCGACTGAGGTTGTCGATGTCCCCGAAGCCTCGCGCGCCCGTGCGGCCGCCTATGTCATCACCACCACCGAAGGCGCCTCGCTGCATCTCGATCGCCTGCGCAAGCGCCCGAACGATTTCGATCCGGCCGTGCGCGACCGCTTGATCGCCGGCGCCATGGTGCCGGCGCCGCTGGTCGACCGCGCGCAAAAATTCCGCCGCTGGTATCGCGCGCAGCTCGCCGAGATCTTCAAGTCGGTCGACGTGCTGCTTGCGCCGGCAACGCCGTGCACCGCGCCGAAGCTTGGCCAGGTGAATTTCACGCTCGATGGCGTCGAGCTGCCGGTGCGCGCCAATATCGGCATCCACACTCAGCCGATTTCCTTCATCGGCCTGCCGGTCGTCGCCGTCCCGGTGCCGCTCGAGCCGCTGCCGATTGGCGTGCAGATCATCGCCGCGCCCTGGCGCGAGGACATCGCGTTGCGCGTCGCGCACGCATTGGAGAAGATGGGCGTGGTATCCGCGCCGTCGCCGAGGGGACTTTAAGAGGAATTTGAGATGGAGATCGATCTCCCCGACGTGATTGCGGAAGTCAAAGCCGCGTTCGAGCGCTATGAGCGGGCCCTCGTCAGCAACGACGTCGCCGTGCTCGGCGAGCTCTTCCGCAATGATCCCCGCACGCTGCGCTACGGCATCGGCGAGAACCTCTATGGCTATGAGGCGATCTCCGGCTTCCGCGCCGGCCGCTCGCCGGTCGGCCTGAACCGGCGGACTGCGAAGACCGTGATTACGAGCTATGGCCGCGACACGGCCGTGGCCTCCACCTTGTTCTATCGCGACACGGCGCCCGGCAAGGTCGGCCGGCAGATGCAGACGTGGATTCGTTTCCCCGAGGGCTGGCGCGTCGTCGCCGCCCATGTCAGCATCATCGACGAGCCGAAAGAGACCGTATGACGCTTGACGACTTTCCGCAGGGCACGCTGCCGGCCGATCCGGTGGTGCCGCGCGTCGACCGTCCTTCGCCGTCGGTGCAGAAGGTCACGCGCGCCGAGGAGCTGCGCCTTCAGCTCGCCGACGAGATCGTGCGCGGAACCCTGGCTCCCGGGGCGCCGCTGGACGAAACCGACATTGCGCGGCGGTTCAGCGTCTCGCGCACGCCGGTGCGGGAGGCGTTGCGCCAGCTGGTCGCGAGTGGCCTCGTCGAAGCGCGTGCCCATCGCGGCGCGGTGGTGGCGCAGCCCTCGATCGAGCGTCTCAAGAGCATGTTCGAGGCGATGGCGGAATTAGAAGCGCTGTGCGCCGGTCTGGCGGCCGAGCGCATGTCCGCCGCTGAGCGCCACGGCCTGGAGACCGTCCACGAAGAGCTGCGGGTGCTGAGCTATGCCGGCAATCCCGAGCGTTTCCACGAGGTCAACGAGCGCTTCCACAACGCGATCTATACGGGATCGCAGAACGGCTACATCGCCGAGATCACGCTCGCCACCCGCGTCCGCGTGCAGCCGTTCCGCCGCGCCCAGTTCCGCAATCTTGGCCGATTGGCAAAGTCGCAAGCCGAGCACGACCGCGTCGTCGTCGCCATCATGCGCGGCGACAAGCAGGGGGCAGCGGCAGCCATGCGCGCGCACATCGAATTGGTGCGCGGGGAGTATGAGATCTACGCGGTGTCGGTGTAGGGCGGCGCGCGCGGTGCCGTAGGGTGGGCAAAGGCGCAAAGCGCCGTGCCCACCGTCTTTCCTAATTGATGGTGATGGTGGGCACGCTTCGCTTTGCCCACCCTCCGGCACCTAAGCCGTCGCAGCTTCCGCCATATACTTCCGCCAGCCGCCATACGCCGTGATATCACGCGCTTCGCCGAGCACTGCGGGCTCGACGAGAAACCCCTTCACGCTGCGGCCATCGGCAAGGCGCACCGTGCCGATCGCCATCGGCGCGGGAATCGCGTTGACGAACTTGCCGAAGGCGGACGACGACAGCGACCAGATCTCCAGCTCGATTGCAGCGCCCTTGCCGGCCTCCACGCGCAGCATGCCGGGCTTCGGCGGCGTGGTCTTGAGTGCGTAGAGCTTGTAGTCCGACGCGGTCTTGGTCGCCTCGATCAGGCGCCCATTCAGGGCTTTCAATTCGCCGTTCAGCGCCATGCCGGACAGATGTGCGCCGACGACTGCGATCGGAATCTCGTCGCCGCTGCTTGCGGGAAGCGGCGCGAGCGGTGCTTGCGCCACGCGCTTTGCGCCGAGAGCCAGCTGCGTATCCGCATGAAACACACGGCCGACGCTGGCAAGCAACGCGTCGTGTCCTGCGGGGGCGAGCAGCGTGATGCCGAATGGAATGCCGTCCGCGCGCATCGAAGCCGGCACGGCGAGGCCGCAGAGATCGAGCAGATTGACAAAGTTGGTGTAAGTGCCGAGCCGGCTGTTGAGCTCGATCGGATTGGCCAGCACCTGCGCGGTCGTATAAGCGGTCGGCGCCGTCGGCAGCACCAGCGCGTCGATATGCGCAAAAGTGCGCTCGGCGATCTTGCGCAGGCCCTGCAGGCGGTAGAGCGCGGAGAAGGTCTCCGCCGCCGTCAGCCGCGCGCCCGCCGCCGTGATCTCGCGCGTCACCGGGTGAATCGCATCGGGTGCGGACGCGAGCAGATTCTTGATCACGAGGTAACGCTCGGCGACCCACGGCCCTTCATAGAGCAGCCGCGCCGTCTCGTAGAACGGCTCGAGATCGAACTCCACCAGATCAGCGCCAAGCGCGGTCCAGCGCTTCAGCGCATCGCTGTAAGCGGCTTCCGCCTTCTTGTCGCCGAAGAAGATCAGCTGTCCGTTGCGCGGCACACCCAGGCGCAAATTCGCCGGCAACGGCGTGATCGGTCCCAGCGGCCGGTCGCGCGAGAACGGATCGGCCTGGTCTGGCCCCGCCATCACGGAGAGCGCCAGCGCTGCGTCGTCGACCGTCAAGGCGAATACCGAGATACAGTCGAGCGTGCGGCAGGCGGGCACGAGACCGGCGGTCGAGATCATGCCGAGGCTCGGCTTCAGCCCGACAATGTTGTTGAGCATCGCCGGCACGCGGCCGCTGCCGGCGGTGTCGGTGCCGAGCGACAGCGGCACGAGCCCGGCGCCGGCGGCGACCGCCGATCCCGAGCTCGATCCGCCGGGAATGAGATCGTCGCGAATCGAATTCCTGGGAATGCCGTAGGGCGAGCGCACGCCGACGAGGCCGGTCGCGAACTGGTCGAGATTGGTCTTGCCGATGATGATGGCGCCGGCAGCACGCAAGCGCTCGACCGCGGTGGAGTCGCGCGTCGGCGTATAGGAGAAGGCCGGGCAGGCCGCCGTGGTCGGAAAGCCCAGCGCGTCGATATTGTCCTTCACCGCAACCGGCACGCCATAGAGCGGCAGGCTCGCGGCATCCTTCGTGGCAAGTCTCTCGGCCTCCGCGATCGCGTCCTTCTCGTCGCGCAGGCTGATGAAGACGGCGGGATCGTTGTGGTCGCGGATGCGCTGATAGGTCCTTGCGACCGTCCGCGCCGGCGTCAGCGTGCCCGCGCGATGCGCGGCCACAATCGCTGCGATCGTTTCAGGCTGCTCAGCCCCCATGGCGACAAAACTCCGGCAACTGGTTTACCCGGCTTGAAGCAAGCGATGTGCCATTGTGTACAGCGTCAGGGCAGGGCAGGTGCTCCGGATATTATCGTGAGATCAGTGGCTTGGAGATGCCTTGAGTGCCGGGCGCAAGTGCTCGGCTACGGGCGCCTGCTTAAATTGTGGGCAGCCGAGATCAGGTAAAGTCGGCGAGGATCCGGAGCAGGTGCTGCCGGTTATCCCTGCCGAGCTTCGCCTCGACATGCCGCTCGTGTTCGGCCGCGAGGCGCTTGAACTTGGCCAGCGCCGCCGCGCCCCGCGCGGTGAGGTGCAGCGCATGCGAACGTCGATCCGCCTTCGACTTGATTCGCTTCACGAGCTTGCGCTCCTCGAGGCTGTCGAGCAGGTGCACCAGCCGGGCGCGCTCGATGCCGAGGCGCTTGGCCACCGCCATCTGCGACAGGCCCGGATTGGCGCCGATCACCGTCAGCACCGAATATTGCGTCGGCCGGATATCGACCTCGCCGAGCGTCTTGATGAAGTCCTGGAAGATCCAGATCTGGAAGCGCCGCACCGCATAGCCGGCGTGCCCGACCAGCGCGTCGAGGCCGACCTCATCGGCGTCGTTCCGCTGCACGGCGCCGTTGCCGGCGCGTTTGCGTGGGGACGTCTGGGCTGCGCTGGTTGTCACACGGTGTCTCCTCCGCCCAACCTTAGCGCTTCGACGCGCGGGGTGAAAGATTGTTGTTGACGACAACAATTGTCGTGCCCAACATTGTGGTCAAAGCAGCCCGGAACGAGGCTGCGGCCGATCCCGGATCCGGGGCGAGGAGGAAACCCCATGACAGCCGCCTCACGCGGTGATGCTGCAAGCCTGTTCGCAACGCCAAATACCGTCGCCGAGCATCGCGCCGACGGCAGCGTCGTGCTGCGTTCACCCGAGCCGCTTGGCGAGAGCGCGCGCTGCACCGGCGACTGGCTAGAGCAATGGGCGCGGCAAACGCCTGATAAGATCTTCCTCGCCGAGCGCGGCAGCGCCGAAGCGCCCTGGACCACCGTCAGCTATGCGCAGGCGCTGCGGCAGGTGCGGGCGTTGGCGTCCTGGATCCTGGCGCAGGGCCTCAGTGCCGAGCGCCCGCTCGCCATCCTCTCGGACAACAGCATCGACCATGCGCTGCTCGCGCTCGCCGCCCAGCATGTCGGCGTGCCCTCGGCGGCGATCTCGCCCGCCTATTCGCTGATGTCGAAAGACTTTGACAAGCTCAGGAGCATGATCGCGCTGCTCGAGCCGGGTGCAATCTATGTCTCCGCGATGAAGCCATTTGCGGCGGCGCTAGATGCGATCAGGCCGCTGCACACGGCGCGGATCATCAGCGGCAATGCCGACGATGCCGATGCGCTGTCGTTCCGCACCATCGCGGCGACGCCCGAAACGTCCGGCGTCGCAAAAGCCTTCGCCGCGGTGACGCCGGACACGATCGCAAAATTCCTGTTCACCTCGGGCTCGACCGGTACGCCCAAGGCGGTCATCAACACCCAGCGCATGCTGACCTCGAGCCAGCAGGCCAAGGCGCAGACCTGGACGTTCCTCGAACCGGGCCGTGGTGATCTCGTGATTCTCGATTGGCTGCCCTGGAGCCACACCTTCGGCGCCAATCACAATTTCAACCTCGTGCTGCGCAATGGCGGCTCGCTCTACATTGACGGCGGCAAGCCCGCGCCCGGTCTGTTTGCGACCTCGCTCGCCAATCTAAGAAGCGTAATTCCGACGGTCTATTTCAACGTGCCACGCGGCTTCGACATGCTGATCGCGGCACTCCGCGGCGACGAGGAGCTGCGCCGCCGCTTCTTCGGCGAGGTGAAGTTTGCATTCTACGCCGGCGCCGCGCTGCCGCAGAATCTGTGGGATGCGCTGGAGCGGCTTTCCATCGAGACCGTCGGTCGTGCGTTGCCGATGGTCTCGGCCTGGGGCTCGACCGAAACTTCCCCGCTCGCGACCGATTGCCATTTCCTCGCAGAACGCTCGGGCAATATCGGCGTGCCCATTCCCGGCACCGAGCTCAAGCTCGTCACTTCCGGTGACAAGCTGGAGGTGCGCGTGCGCGGTCCCAACGTCACGCCGGGCTATTGGAAGGCGCCGGAGCTGACGAAGCAGGCGTTCGACGAAGAAGGCTTCTATCTCATCGGCGACGCCGTGAAGTTTGCCGATGCGAAGCGTCCCGAGCGCGGCCTGTTCTTCGATGGTCGCGTCGCGGAAGATTTCAAGCTCAATTCCGGCACCTGGGTCAGCGTCGGCACGCTGCGCGTCGCCGGCATCGCCGCGCTGGCGCCGCTCGCGCAGGACATCGTCGTCACCGGCCATGGCGGCGACGAGGTGCGCTTCCTGGTGTTCCCGAATATCGCTGCCTGCCGCGCCCATGCCGGTCTGGGCGAGACGGCAACTGTGAACGACGTGCTGGCGCATGACAAGGTCAGGGCCGCGATCACGCAGGGTCTGGCGCGACTGAAACGGCAGAGCGGCAACTCCTCCGGCCATGCCACGCGCGCGCTGCTGCTCGCCGAACCGCCGTCGGTCGACGGTGGCGAGATCACCGACAAGGGTTACATCAACCAGCGCGCCGTGCTGACGCGCCGTGCCGATGCGGTGGCGCGGCTGAATGATGATGCCTCGGCGGAGTGGATTGGCTTGTAGCATCTGAACGTGCCGCCAGTTGCTGCCGTGCCCCGGACGCAGCGCAGCACGTAGTGATGCGCTGCAGATCCGAGGCCCATCTTTCGTCGTGCACGGAGCCGCTGGGTCCCGGCTCTGCGTCGCGTCATTTCATGCCGCGCCGCGTCCGGGACACGAGAGCGCGGCCGACAAATTAGGCCAGCCATCCTGCCGCATTATCCTGCCGATTCTTTTGTTGCCTAAGCAACTAATTTGTGCGAACCGTTCCAAACGAGGATGACGGCGGGAGGAACCGCCGCGTCCGACCTCGGAGGAAACGATGCGCGACCGGACCGGTGCCGTCGGCAAATGCCGGCGCACGTCTAGACATGAGGGGAGCGGACAGCCGGCGCGCGGCCTGTCAGGTCTCGGTGCCGCCGGTCACCGCGCCGAGGTTTTCGTGCAGCCGGCGGAGCAGGTCGATCAGCACCTCACGCTCGTCCTTGCTGAGGCAGGACAACAGGCGCCGCTCGCGTTCGAGCGCGGCGACGATGACCTTGTCGTGGGTGGCGCGGCCCTTCGGCGTGAGCGAGATCGAATGGGTGCGGCCATCGTTCGGGTCGGTGCGGATCGACACCAGCCCGCGCTTTTCGAGCCCGGCGAGCGTCCGGCTCACCGGCCCCTTGTCGAAGCCGATGACGTGGCAGATGCGCGAGGCCGGAATGCCGGGCTCGATCGCCAGCAGCGACATGATCCGCCATTCCGTGACGTTGACGCCGAATTGCCGCTGATAGAACGCGGTCGCGCTGTTCGAGAGCTTGTTGGCGATGAAGGTGACGAAGGCCGGGACGTAACGATCGAGATCGAGCGTCGGTCCTGCGTCAGTGGGCGCAGGTTTGGGGCGGGATCTGGTCGAAGGCGCAGGCATGTCGGGCTTCTGACTCGCGGCGGGGCCCAGAGACCTAAGGGCATGCGCCGCCCTTTCACAAGATCAAAATGAGGGAGGTCTTCCATGACCGTATCCGGCTCCCCTGTACCAACTGGCGTTGCGGCCGTCCCGCATCTCGACGTCGATCCCTTCGCGATGAGTTTTTTTGCCGATCCCTATCCTACGCATGAGTTGCTGCGGGAGGCAGGCCCGGTCGTCTATCTCGACAAATGGAGCGTGTACGGCGTGGCGCGCTATGCCGAGGTCCATGCCGTGCTGAACGATCCCGCGACCTTCTGCTCCAGCCGCGGCGTCGGCCTCAGTGATTTCAAGAAGGAGACGCCGTGGCGGCCGCCGAGCCTGATCCTGGAGGCCGATCCGCCCGCGCACACCCGCACCCGGGCCGTGCTGTCAAAAGTGCTGTCGCCGACCGTGATGAAGCAGGTCCGTGACCGCTTTGCCGCAGCGGCCGACGCGCGGGTCGACGCGTTGCTGGAGAAGCGCAGCTTCGACGCGATCGCGGATCTTGCCGAGGCCTATCCGCTCTCGATCTTTCCGGATGCGCTCGGGCTGAAGCCGGAAGGCCGCGAGCATCTGATTCCCTATGCGAGCGTGGTGTTCAACGCCTTCGGCCCGCCCAACCAGTTGCGCCAGGAGGCGATCGAACGCTCGGCGCCGCACCAGGCCTATGTCGCCGCGCAGTGCCAGCGCGAAAATCTGGCGCCCGGCGGATTCGGCGCCTGCATCCACGCCCGCGTCGATGATGGCGAGATCACCGCGACCGAAGCGCCGCTGCTGGTGCGCTCGCTGCTGTCGGCCGGCCTCGACACCACCGTCAACGGCATCGGCGCCGCGGTCTATTGCCTCGCGCGCTTCCCGGATCAATGGCAGCGCCTGCGCGAGGATCTCTCGCTCGCGCGCGGCGCTTTCGAGGAGGCCGTACGCTTCGAAAGCCCGGTGCAGACCTTCTTCCGCACCACGACGCGGGAGGTCGAGCTGTCCGGCGCGAAGATCGGCGAGGGTGAGAAGGTGCTGATGTTCCTCGCCGCCGCCAACCGCGATCCGCGGCGTTGGGACAAGCCCGACCACTACGACATCACCCGCCGCACTTCCGGCCACGTCGGCTTCGGCTCGGGCATCCACATGTGCGTCGGCCAGCTCGTCGCGCGCCTCGAAGGCGAGGTGATGCTGACGGCGCTGGCGCGGCGCATCGCCAAGATCGAGATCACGGGCGAGCCGAAGCGCCGCTTCAACAACACACTGCGCGGGCTCGACAGCCTGCCTGTCACCATCACCCCGGCCTGACGAGGAGTCTTATGACCGCCATCACCTTCATCCGTCCCGACGGCAGGTCTGATCGTGTCGAGACCGGCGATGGCGAGAGCGCCATGCAGGCCGCGACCCGCCACGGCCTCGACGGCATTCTGGCCGAATGCGGCGGCAACGCCATGTGTGCGACCTGTCACGTCTATGTTGACGACGCTTGGCTGGCGCGCCTGCCTGATATGGCGGACGACGAGGATGCGCTGCTCGACGGCACCGCGAGCGAGCGGCTGCCGAACAGCCGGCTGTCCTGCCAGATCCATGTCACGCCCGCGCTCGACGGGCTCGTCGTGAGGCTGCCCGAGCGGCAGGTCTGAAGTTTGAACCGCGCCGGCAACGATCGGCGCGGCAACATATCCAACAGGGGAGGGAATGATGAAGCATCTGAAGTGGGCGCTTGCACTGGCTGCGAGCCTGATGGGCGGCGCGGCAAGCGCCGAGATATCCGACAATGTCGTGCGCGTCGGCGTGCTCAACGACATCTCCGGCATCTTCCAGGACACCAACGGTATGGGCTCGGTCGAAGCCGCGCGCATGGCGGCGGAAGACTTCAACGGCGGCGGCAAAGGCATCAAGGTCGAGATCGTCTACGCCGACCACCAGAACAAGGCCGATGTCGGCAGCGCCATCGCGCGCAAATGGCTCGATGTCGAAGGCGTCGACGCCATTGTCGACGTGCCGAACTCGGCCGTCGGCCTCTCCATCAACACGCTCTTGCGCGACAGCCGCCTGACGTTCCTGGCGTCCTCGACCGCGAGCTCGGATCTCACCGGCAAGGCCTGTTCGCCCAACACCATTCAATGGGTCAACGACACCTGGGCGACCGGCAACACAACGGCGGCCGCGATGATGTCACGCGGCGGCAAGGACTGGTATTTCCTCACGGTAGACTACGCGCTCGGTAAAGGAATCGAGGCAGAAGCGCAGAAATACATCGAGGCGCATGGCGGCAGGGTGATCGGCTCGTCCAAGCATCCGCTCGGCACCTCCGATTTCGCGTCCTTCCTGTTACAGGCGCAAAGCTCGAAAGCGCAGGTGATCGGCCTTGCCAATGCCGGCGGCGACACCATCAACGCAGTGAAGCAGGCCGCCGAGTTCGGTATTCAGCAGAGCGGCCAGAAGCTCGTCGCCTTCCTGCTCTTCATCAACGACGTTCACGGCATGGGCATCAAGGTCGCGCAAGGGCTCCAGCTCATGGAAGCCTTTTACTGGGACATGAACGACGACACCCGCGCCTTTGCAAAACGCTTCGCCGCGCGTCCGGGCATGAACGGCAAGATGCCGAGCGGCAACCAGGCCGGCGTTTATGCCTCCACGCTCGCTTATCTCAATGCGGTCGCAGCGACCGGTAGCGACAACGCCAAGAACGTCGTGCCGGAGATGAAGAAGTTCAAGGGCAAGGACAAGCTGTTCGGCGACACCACAATCCGGCAGGACGGCCGCGTCGTGCACCCGATGTACCTGTTCGAGGTGAAGAAGCCGGAGGAGTCGAAATATCCCTACGACTATTACAAGCTGGTCTCGACCATCCCAGCGGACCAGGCGTTCCGCCCGCTGGCGGAGGGCGGCTGCGAGCTGGTGAGGTGATTGTAGCCGCGAGCGCGGTCTCCTTCGCCTCTCCCCGCGTGTGGGGAGAGGCCGACGCGCGCAGCGCGGCGGGTGAGGGGGAGTCTCCGCGAGACAGGTGTCTCTGGGAACGACGATCTTTCAGCTCGTCATTGCGAGCGCAGCGAAGCAATCCAGAGTCTTTCCGCGGAGGGATGCTGGATTGCTTCGCT
>NZ_PSRT01000191.1 GCF_004212635.1 Bradyrhizobium genosp. SA-3
TGCGGGAGAGGGTTGGGGAGAGGGTGCTTTCGCAATGGGACAATCGCCTAGTGGAGAGAGCCCTCACCCGGCGCTTCGCGCCGACCTCTCCCGCAAGCGGGAGAGGTGCGCGAGCCCGCGGCAATCGATCCAACCTAATTCCGTTTCGTTTCTAGCCGAACTGG
The DNA here is from genome assembly GCF_004212635.1 of Bradyrhizobium genosp. SA-3. Taxonomy (GTDB): domain Bacteria; phylum Pseudomonadota; class Alphaproteobacteria; order Rhizobiales; family Xanthobacteraceae; genus Bradyrhizobium. The sequence continues at coordinate 165 of NZ_PSRT01000191.1, forward strand.
TCCCTCCAAGCCGGCTGAGCGCCCGCGAAGGGCAAGGCCGCCGCGCTGTAGACGCCACGCGCGATCGCGCGTGCGACCACGTTGGCAGCGATTGTGCCAAGCTCGGTGAGGCCGACCAGCGGCTCGATCGGCTTCGCGCAGGTCGCGGCGGCGAACAGCACGTCGCCGTCGGTCGGCGCATGGACCGGATAGATCGCGCGGGCAAAGCCGGTATGCGCGATCATCGCCAGCCGCTTGGCCTGGGGTTTGGTCAGCACCGCATCGGTGACGATGGCGCCGATAGTGGTGTTCTCGCGCGCGCTCGCCGCGGGACCGCCCTTGATGCGCATGCGGAGCATGTCGTCGGTGAATTTGTCCGGCAGGCCGCGTCCGCCGAATTCGCCGTCCACCTCGAACGGCGCCGCCCAGAACCACGGTCCGTCGCCGACGGTGACGCTGCCCACAGCGTTGACCGCGACGATCGCCGCGACCTTGACGCCATCAGGCGTCACCGCCGAGGCCGAGCCGAGCCCGCCCTTGAACGTCGCGGTGGTGGCACCGAGGCCGGCGCCGACGCTGCCGAGCGCGAAGTCCGTGCCGGCGGCGGCTGCCGCGGCGTAGCCGAGGTCGCGATAGGGCGAGAAGCGTCCCCAGGCCTTGTCGCCACCGTTGAGGAGGTCGAACAGGATCGCGCCCGGCACGATCGGGATCAGCGCTTCGCGAACCCGGTAGCCGCGGCCCTGCTCGGCGAGCCAGGCCTGCACGCCGCCGCCGGTATCGAGGCCAAAGGCGGAGCCGCCCGACAGCGCGATGGCGTCGACGCGCTCGACGGTGTTGGCAAGATCGAGCAATGCGTCCTCGCGCGTGCCGGGGCCGCCGCCGCGAACGTCGATGGCGGCGACCGCCGGAGAATCGAAGATAACCGCGGTCGCGCCCGAGGCGACTTTTGCGTCTTCGGCATGGCCGACGCGGACGCCGGCGATGTCGGTGAGGAGATTTTTCAAACTGGCCTCGTGAGCTGAGAGGAGTTCGCATCTGCGATAGCGCAGAGACGTCGCAGGCTCAACTGGCGAGGGCCGCCCTGAGCATCTTGGCGAGCTCGGACTTGCGGTAGGGCTTGGCCAGCAGCAGTACGCCGGAATCCAGCCGGCCGTGATGGACGATGGCGTTCTCGGTGTAGCCCGAGGTGAACAGCGTCTTCAGGTCGGGGCGGCGCCTGTGCGCTTCGTCGGCAAGCTGGCGGCCATTCATGTTGCCGGGCATGATGATGTCGGTGAAGAGCAGGTCAATGGTCTTGTCGCTGTCGATGATGGTGAGGGCCTCGGCGCCGTTGGCGGCCTCGAGCGCGGTATAGCCGAGGCTCTTGACCTGCGTCACAACATATTGCCGCACCAGCGCGTCATCTTCGACGATCAGGATCTTCTCGTTGCCGCCGGTGATGGGCGCATTCAGGAACGCTTCGAATTCGGTCTCCTGAACCCCGGTCGAGCGCGGCAGGTAGATCTTCACGCTCGTGCCGTGGCCTTCCTCGCTGTAGATCTTGATGTGGCCGCCAGACTGCTTGACGAAGCCGAACACCATGCTCAGGCCCAGGCCGGTGCCCTTGCCGACCTCCTTGGTGGTGAAGAAGGGATCGAACACACGGTCGATCAGGTCCGCCGGAATTCCGCTGCCGGTGTCGCTGACCGCAATCATCACGTAGCTGCCGGCGACCATGTCAGGGTTCATGCTGGCATAGCCGTCGTCGAGGAAGATGTTGCGCGTCTCCAGCACCAAGGTGCCGCCGTCGGGCATGGCGTCGCGCGCGTTCAATGCCAGATTGAGGATCGCGGTGGAGAGCTGGCCCGGGTCGACCAGCGTCGGCCAGGCATCCTCGGTGAGCTGCGGCACGATCGTGATCTGCTCGCCGAGCGTGGGATGCAACAGCTTGGCGGCTTCGAGCACCAGTGCGTTGACGTCGATCTCGCGCGGCTGCAGCGGCTGCTTGCGCGCGAAGGCAAGCAGGTGCTTGGTCAGCTGCGCGCCCCGCTCGGCGGCATCGTCGATCAACTTGGTGATGGCGGCAAGCTCGGGCCGGTCGGCGACGGCGTCGCTGAGAATGCCGATCGTGCCCGTGATGACGGTCAGCACGTTGTTGAAGTCGTGGGCGACGCCGCCGGTCAACTGGCCGATGGAGTCCATCTTCTGGACCTGCCGGAGCTGGGCTTCGGCGGCCTGCTTGTCGGTGAGGTCGCGGCCGATGAAGAAGTGGCGCTTCACCGGCTCCGACCAGGTGCCCATCCAGTTCAGCGTGACCTCGTGACCGTCGTAGTGGTAGTAGCGCGCCTCGAAACTGCGCTTGACCGCGCCGCGCCGGGCCGCGCGCATCTCGCTCCGCGTGTTCTCGAGATCGTCGGGATGGATGAACTCGGTCGCGCTGTGCCCGACCATGTCCTCGGGGCTGTAGCCGAGGATGTTCTTCACGCTCGGGCTGATCTGGACGAAATTGCCATAGCCGTCGGTGACCAGGATCAGGTCCTGCGATGTCTCGAAAATGCGCTGGCGTTCTTCGATCTCGCGGCGCAGCTTCTCTCTCGCCTGCTTCTCTTCGGTAATGTCATGGGCGATCTTGGAGGCGCCGATGATCTCGCCATGATCTGTGCGCAAAGGGGAGACATTCAGGACGACGTCGAGCGGGCGTCCGTCTTTTCGGATGCGGATCGTCTCGTGCTGGGCGATCGATTCGTTGCTGGCGATCCGGTTGAGGATGCTCCTGACTTCGCCCTTGAGATCCGGCGGCACGATGATGTCGATCGGCTTGCCGACCGCCTCCGCAGCGGAATAGCCGAACAGATGTTCGGCGGCCTTGTTCCAGCCGGTGATGATGCCGTCGAGCGTTTTCGTGATGATGGCGTCGTTGGAGGACTCGACCACCGCGCCATACAGGGCGAGGCGCTTGCCGTAATAGTCGCGTTCCGAAGCCGATTGCTGGCGCAACCTGCCGACGAGGCCCACCGTGTGCGCCTGAAGGCGGACATTCTCGATGAGGAGCACCGCAAGCACGAAGCTCGCCGCGGCGAGGCCATAGAGCCGGCCGGCATAGAAGCCGAGATCGAAGCGCGCGACGTTGACGATCGCCGACAGCGCGATGTCGAACAGCCAGGCGCACATGACGACCATGAGCCAGACGTCGATCACCGAATGCGGCCTGCGGAACCAAAGCGAGACGAGCGCGGCAAAGCTCAGCGACCACACGAAGGACACGACGCCGATCATGGTCGGCGTGTAGCGGCCGTCGCGTAGCAGGACCGGTAACAGATCGTGCTGCACGGTGACGATCCAGGTGAAGACGGCCATCGCGGCGATGACGCCGAGCACGCTGGCACAGATCGCACTGCTCGTCGCTCCCCGAACCCGGGGGCCTCCGTCCCTTTCCTTCAGCCAGGCGTAGCCCAGCACGCACAGCGGGAAGACGCAGTGCCAGATCATGTAAAGCCAGACCGTGGTCTGCCGGCCCGCGCCGAAGAGCCCGGTCGGTGTGAACAGGCCGGGGAAGGTGAGGGCATGGACCAGCGCCGCCGCGGCGGTGAAGAGATAACCGGTCGCGAGCCACAGCAAGGCGCGGGTCCGCAAGACTGCAAATTGCGACAGCAGCAGCACTGCCGTGACGATGTCGCTCACGGCGAGCGCCGATTGATAACTCGCGACGAAGGCGGGGACGGGCAGGAGCGGGGTACCCGCGAAGGGCACGGCCGCTGCGAACAGGATCGAGGACACGCCGACAATCGTCAACGCCGCGCTGCGGTCGGTCGAGGTGGCCGGCAGGGTCGAAAGAAATGTGCTTCGGTCGATCGGTGCAGGCACGTCCACCTCTCGCGGGTCGGTCTTGAGCAGGTCAGCTTTGAGCAGGGTTTTGAGCATCTCCGCTTCGTCTCATTCGGCCGTTAGCCCCATTCATGGTAGCCGGTTCTGGGCGCGGATCGTGAACGGAACCGATGGCGACTCAACCGAAGGTTACAGATTACTTAAACGGGGTAAGACGCGCTTTACTGGGTGGTGTCATAATGCCCCTCCGTCCCGGCGGGTTCCAGGTTTGAATCAGCGAATTTGATCTCAATATCGGAAGTTGTCCCCATGCCTCGCGTTCTGATCATCGACGACCAGAAGGACGTCCGCGCGATGGTCGCGATCGTGCTTCGGGTCAATCGTTTCGAGGTCGTAGAGGCCGAAAGCGGTGCGGCCGGGCTGAAAGCCTTTGCGGAAAGCTCGTTTGACGCGGCGATCGTCGACATCTTCCTCGGTGATACCAGCGGCGTCGACGTCATCGCGACCCTGCGTGAGCGCGCGCCTGCGCTCCCCGTCGTTGCGGTGTCCGGAATGACGACGCTCGATTTCATGGAATCGCCCCACCTCGCCGACGTGGTCTGCCTGCAAAAGCCGTTTCGGCCGAATGATCTCCTGCAAGCCCTGCGAAAGGCCCAGGCCGCGGCGGGCGGCGAGCTGCCGGCAGCCGTCTGACCTCACGTAAGAAGAAACGCCCCGGGGCAAGCCGGGGCGTGATGATGATTTGTCGGTCTGAGGTCACACCAGCGGGCTAGGTGCCGCTGCCGGTGATCTCGGCGTAGCCGCCCTTGGCATCCCATTTGTAGACGACGTAGTCGATCTGCTTGATGTCGCCCTTGGCGTCATACTCGATCGGGCCGATCACGGTGTCCCACTTGCCGGCCTTCATCGCCGCCATGACCTTCTTGGGGTCGGTGGTGCCGGCCTTCTTGGCGGCCTGCGACCAGACCTGCATCGCCGCGTAGGTGTAGAGCGTGTAGCCCTCGGGATCGATCCCCTTGGCCTTGAAGGCCTCGACGATCTTCTTCGCCGTCGGCTTGTTGCGCGGATCAGGGCCGAAGGTGAACAGGGTGCCTTCGCCGGCCGGACCGGTGATGGAGGCGTACTCCTTGTCGGCGAGCGCGTCGCCGGCCATCAGCACGGTCTTGAGGCCCTGATCGCGCATCTGACGCAGGATCAGGCCGCTCTCCTGATGATAGCCGCCGACATAGACGAGGTCGATGTTGTCGCGCTTCAGGCGCGAGACGATCGCGTTGAAGTCCTTGTCGCCCTTGTTATAGGACTCGTACATCTTCTCGATGACGCCGGCCTTGTTGAGCGCCTTCTTGGTCTCGTCGGCAAGACCCTTGCCGTAGGTGGTCTTGTCGTTGAGGATCGCGATGTTCTTGCCCTTGAAGTTCTTGGCGATGTACTGCGCGGCGATCAGGCCCTGCTGATCGTCGCGGCCGCAGACGCGCGCCACGTTCCAGAGCTTGCGCTCGGTGAACAGCGGGTTGGTCGAGGCTGGCGTGATCTGGAGCACGTTGCCGTCGGCATAGGCTTCAGAGGCGGGGATCGACGACGACGAGCAATAGTGCCCCGCCACGAACGGGATTTTCGCGCCCGCGATCTTCTCGGCGATCGAGCGCGCCTGCTTCGGATCGCAAGCGTCGTCCTGGACGGACAGCGCCAGCTTCTTGCCGTTGACACCGCCGGCGGCGTTGATGTCGGTCACGGCCATCTCGGCGCCGTTCTTCATCTGGCGGCCGAAGGCGGACTCGCCGCCGGTCATCGGGCCAGCGACTGCGACGGTGACATCCTGCGCGAATGCCGCGCTCGACAGCGCGAGCGATGCGCCGAATGCCAGACCGATGAGCTTCAGTGATTTCATGAGATACCTCGCGGGTGGTCGCCTGTGGAAGTTGCCGGGCTTGCCCGGTCCAAACCGGTCCCATTCTCGAATGAAATTGCCGAGAAGTCACCGGCAAAATACGTGCATGGGCGGAGATATCTCGCCACATTCGGTCGTACGTGGTTCGCCCTTAGTCGCCTTTGGGGGGCGTCAGCCGTGCCGGCCGCCTTCCAGATAGGCGGCGCGAATCTCGGGGCGCTGCAACAACTCGGCGCCGGTCCCGGCCAGCGTGATCAGCCCATTGACCATGACATAGCCGCGATGGGCGAGCTTGAGCGCATGATTGGCGTTCTGCTCGACGATCAGAACGGTCAGGCCGTCCTGCCGGTTCAGGGTGCGGATCGCATCGAAAATCTGACGGGCGATCAGCGGTGCCAGCCCGAGCGAGGGCTCGTCGAGCAGGAGCAGGCGGGGGCGGCTCATCAGCGCGCGGCCAATTGCCAGCATCTGCTGCTCGCCGCCGGACAGGGTTCCACCGCGCTGGGCATAGCGTTCCTTCAGCCGCGGAAACAGCGTGAACACGCGCTGCAGCGTGGCCTCGCGCTCCGCATCGGTGCATCCGGTGGCATCCGCCCCCATCTGGAGGTTTTCCGCAACGCTCATACGAGGGAAGATGCGGCGGCCTTCCGGCGATTGCGCGATGCGCAAATGCGCGATCTCGTGGGTGGGAACGTCGGTGATGTCGCGACCTTCGTACAGGATCTGGCCGGCGCGGGCGCGCGGCTTGCCGAAGATCGTCATCATCAGCGTCGACTTGCCGGCGCCGTTGGCGCCGATCAGGGCAACGATCTCGCCGGCATTGATCTCGACATCGACGCCCTTCAGCGCCTCGATCTTGCCGTAAGCGGCGCGAAGACCGCGGATCGCGAGCAGGGGAGTGGGTGCCGACGTCACGTCCCGCTCTCCATCACGGCCACCGCCTCGTCTTCGTCGGCGCCGAGATAGGCGGCGATCACCTTGGGATCGTCGCGGACTTCGCGCGGGGAGCCTTCCGCGATCTTGACGCCATGGTCCATCACCACGATGTGGTCGGAGATCTGCATCACGACCGACATGTCGTGCTCGATCAGCAGGATCGAGGTGCCGAGTTCGTCGCGGATCGACAGCAGGAGCTCGCTCAAGGCCGCGCTCTCTCGCGCGTTGAGGCCGGCCGCGGGTTCGTCCAGGCACAATAGCGCGGGCTCGGTACACATGGCGCGCGCGATCTCGAGCCGGCGCTGATCGCCATAGGCGAAATTGCCGGCAGCGTCGTCGGCGCGGTCGAGCAGATTGACCCGCCTGAGCCACTCGGTGGCGAGATCGATCGCGCGCTTTTCGGCGTCGCGGTAGGTGGGAACGCCGAGGAGGCCGAGCAGGGTGAAGCCGGAGGCACGCATCAACACGTTGTGCTGCGCCACCATCAGGTTCTCCAGCGCGGTCATGCCGGGAAACAGGCGGATGTTCTGGAAGGTGCGCGCCACCTTGGCCTGCTTGGCGATGCGGAAATCGTTCAGCCGCTCCAGCGCGATCACCTTGCCGTCGTCATGCTTCAGGCGGATGGTGCCGCCGCTCGGCTTGTAGAAGCCGGTGATGCAGTTGAAGACGGTGGTCTTGCCGGCGCCGTTCGGTCCGATCAGTGCGGTGATCTTCTTCCGCTCAGCCGAGAGCGACAGGTCCTGCACCGCGACGATGCCGCCGAAGCGCATGGTGAGCCGGTCGACGCTGAGAATCTTGTCGCCGCTCATCCGTGCCCTTCCTTGACGAGATCGGAAGAGATGGCCTGCGCCTTGGTCAGATAAACGGTCGGCGCGCGGTGGCCGATCAGGCCGCGCGGCCGCCAGATCATGATCAGCACCATCGCCATGCCGAACACCAGCATGCGATAGGTTTCGAGGCCGCGGAACAGCTCGAAGCCGCCAATCATGGCGAGCGCAGCAAGCGCGACGCCGAGCTGCGAGCCCATGCCGCCGAGCACGACGATGGCGAGCACCAGCGCCGATTCCTGGAAGGTGAAGGATTCCGGGCTGATGAAGCCCTGGCGCGTGGCGAAGAACGCGCCGGCGAAGCCGCCGAACATGGCGCCCGTCGCGAATGCCGTGAGCTTGGTGGTCGTGGTGTTGATGCCGAGCGCGCGGCAGGCGACCTCGTCCTCGCGCAGCGCTTCCCAGGCTCGGCCGATCGGCAGGCGGCGCAGGCGGATCGTCACCCAGTTGGTGAGGAGCGCCAGCGCCAGGATCACATAGAACAGGAAGACGATGCGGTGGGTCGGCGAATACTCGATGCCGAGCTTCGCAGCGAGCCCATCGTCGCTGCTGTCGAGCGGGATGCCGAAGAGGGTAGGGCGCGGAATGCTAGAGACGCCGTTCGGCCCGCCCGTTAGGCTCTGCCAGTTGATGATGACCAGCCGGATGATCTCGCCGAAGGCCAGTGTCACGATGGCGAGATAGTCGCCGCGCAGGCGCAGCACCGGGAAGCCGAGCATCACGCCCCAGAGGGCGGCGAGAATGCCGGCGAGCGGCAGGCAGATCCAGAACGACCAGCCAAAATTGGTGGCGAGCAGCGCATAGGAATAGGCGCCCACCGCATAGAAGGCGACATAGCCGAGATCGAGCAGGCCGGCTAAGCCGACCACGACGTTGAGGCCCCAACCCAGCATCACATAGGTGAGCACTAGGATCGCGAGATCGAGGATGTAGCGCTGGTCATAGAAAAGCACGGGCACCAGCAGGGCGAAGATCAGGAGCGCCGGCGCGAGGAAACGGCCGACGAACGACATTCCGCTTTGCACTGCCGGCGGCACCAGCCGCTCGGCGCCGCTCGGACCGATCCATTGCCGCAGCAGCTCGATTACGATCGAGCCGCCGAACACGACGCCGACGAGGGATGCGAGCTCACCGAGGCGCGTCCAATAGGTGAGCTGGCCGGAGGAGCCCGCTTCGGTGCGGATACCGACCATCAGCGAGAACAGCACCAGCGCGACAGCTGCGTTGATGACGGCGGTTTTGAGGATGGAGAGGATGCCCGCTCTGGGTTTGGCCGTCATGGTCGAGGGAGCTGTCACGCGGCCGATCCGTCAGACTTTTTCGACTTCGGGGCGGCCGAGCAGGCCGGTCGGCATGAAGATCAGCACGACGATCAGGATCGAGAACGCCGCGACGTCCTTGTACTCGACCGAGAAATAGGCCGACCAGAACGTCTCGATCAGACCGATCGCAAGCCCGCCGAGCATGGCGCCGGGCAGCGAGCCGATGCCGCCGAGCACGGCCGCGGTGAACGCCTTGATGCCGGCGACGAAGCCCATGAAGAAGTCGACCAGGCCATAATAGAGCAGGTACATCAGGCCGGCGACCGCGGCGAGTGCGGCGCCGATCACGAAGGTCATGGAGATGGTGCGGTCGACGTTGACGCCGAGCAGCGCCGCCATGGTCTGGTCCTGTTCGCAGGCGCGCATGTCGCGCCCGAGCCGGGTGCGCGAGACCAGCCAGGTGAAGATCGCCAGCAGCACGATGGTGGTGATGACCACCATGATCTGGATGTTGGAAAGCTGGATCACGAAGCCGTCCGGGCTCTCATGCAGCGTGTAGCCGCCGGTGATGAAGGGCGGGATCGGCTTGACGCGGGCGCCTTGCGCCACTTGCGAGTAGTTGGTCAGCACGAACGACATGCCAATCGCCGACAGCATCGGGGCGAGGCGGAAGGAATGGCGCAGCGGCCGGTAGGCGATACGCTCGATGGTCCAGCCGTAGAGCGCGGTGATCGCCATCGAAACCAGCAGGACCACGAGCAGGATCACCGGGATTGCGGTGAGGCCGAACGAGATCAGGATCAGGAAGGTGATCAGCGCAATGAAGCCGCCGATCATGAAGATGTCACCATGCGCGAAGTTGATCATGCCGACGATGCCGTAGACCATCGTGTAGCCGATCGCGATCAGGCCGTAGATCGAGCCCAGGACGAGACCATTGATGAGCTGCTGGGCGAAATAATCCATAGACTGCCGTTACCAAACCTGACGCGGCTCAAAGGGAGCTCTTCGAGAGAGAGAATTCTCAAGTTTCTTCTCGGGTCCCGGCAGCCCTTGAGCGTTCTTCCAGTTTTGTAACAGGAGGGAACTGGCGGCTGCAACTGGCCAGATCTCGACATCAAGGCTTGTACAGAGGTCATTTTCGCCTTCGGTTCCCTCGAACAGTGAGGAACCGGCTTCCTAGGCAACCAAAATGGAGGGCGGCCGTTGTCTCGCCTCTGACGTCCAACAAGGGAGTTCCCCGAATGACGAAGCAGCAGAACCAGAATCCGGGTCAGCAGAGTCAGAACCCCGGCCAGCGCACGCCTCAGCAGCAGGGCGGCGGGCAGAAACCCGGACAGCAACAGCAGGATCCGATGCGCCAGGGCGACCGGCCCGGTCAGCAACAGGGCCAGGACAAGTAATTTGGGAGCCCAGGCGTGAGAAGAGGGGCCCTGCCGTAAGGCGGGGCCTTTTTATTGGGGGGCGCCCCGGTCCACCGGGCAGTTAAGGTAAACAAAGGGTTTAAATTGCCGCCACAGTCTGATGCGAGTTAGCTCCGGCAAAGCCGCTGCCTTCCGTTGAGGGCTTTCGGCAAACCAAGCGGGAAGCGGCATGTTCAGGAATTGGCGGATCGGCTCGGTCAACGGCGCGCTGCTGGCGGCCTATTTCGTCCCGGCCTGGACCCTCGTCGCCTTCAGCATCATGATGGCACCGGTGCACGGCCTCTATGAGCGGCCGAGCGTCGCGGTCGCGCTGTTCCTCAGCGACCATCTCGAGATGACGGGGATGAGCACGGTGCGGGCCGCTTGGCTGCTGGCCCTGGGCCGGCTGACCGTCGTGGCGTTCTTCGTGATCTATCTCGCGCTGCTCTGCATCCCCCGTACGCGGAAGAATGGCGGCAGCGACGAGGCGCTCGGCATTGCCCTGGCGATCGGCAGCCTGATCTCGTTTGCCAGCATGGTGATGGCCTCGAAGGTCGGCGAGATGGCCGCGCTCCGGCTGCACGCCACCGAGCTCCTGCTCTTGCTCGGTGCCGCCATCGTGGTGGTGATCGAGAAGCCGGCGACGGCGCCAAAGACTGTCGAGACCACCGCCCCGCTAGGTCTTGAGCAGGCCGAGCTCCTGCACAATCGCTGAGGCTTCCTTCACGGCGTGGTTCGCCGCCGGGACGCCGCAATAGATCGCCTGCTGCAGCAGGATTTCCTTGATGTCGTCGGGCGTGAAGCCGCCCTCGGCGAGCGCGGCGCGCACATGCAGGCGGAATTCGTCCCATTGCCCGAGCGCGACCATGGTGCCGATCACCAGCACCCGTCGCGTGCGCTCGTCGAAATGCGGCCGCGTCCAGATCTCGCCCCAGGCATAGCGGGTGATCAGGTCCTGGAAGTCGGTGTTGAACGCGTTGCGGCCCGCGATCGACTTGTCGACCCAGGTATTGCCCAGCACCTTTCGGCGTACATTCATGCCGGCATCGCGGCGGTTCTGGTCGTCCATTGTGTTTCCTCCTTCGTCATTGCGAGCGTAGCGAAGCAATCCAGAAATGCGTCCGCGGAGACAGTCTGGATTGCTTCGTCGCTACGCTCCTCGCAATGACGCGTTGTGAGATCAGCGCTGCGTCAAGAACCCCACGACCGCGTCCGTAAACGCGTGCGGCTGTTCGACGTTGGAAATGTGGGCGGCGTCGATGATGGTCATGCTGGCGCCGGGAATGCTCGAGCGGATCAGTTCGGCTGCCGAGATCGGCGTCGCCATGTCGTGGCGGCCGGCGATCACCAGCGTCGGGCTCTTGATCTTGGGAAGCAGCGCGCGCTGGTCCAGCGTCGACAGCGCCTCGCAGCAGGCGAGATAGCCCTCGACGGGGGAGGCGAGCAGCATCGACTTCATCTTCGCGGTGATCTCGGGCTCGCGCTCGCGGAAGTCCTGGGTCAGCCAGCCCGCGATCACGGCATCGGCGACCGCCGCGATGCCGCCCTTCTTCACGGCGTCGATGCGCTCCAGCCATTTGGTCGGCTCGGCATAATAGCAGGAGGTGTTGGCGAGGACGATCTTGCCGAAGCGTTCCGGCGCGTTGGCGCCCAGCCATTGCCCGACCATGCCGCCCATCGACAGGCCGCACCAGTGCACCGTCTCGATATTGAGATCGTCGAGGATCGCGAGCACGTCGCGGCCGAAGCGCTCCATCGTGTAGGGACCGGGCGGGACGTTCGATTTGCCGTGGCCGCGGCGGTCGTAGCTGATGACGCGGAACACCTGCGTCAGCGCCTTCATCTGCGGCTCCCACATTTGCAGCGTGCAGCCGAGCGAGTTGGAGAGCATCAAGGTCGGTCCGCCGTCGCGGCCCTCGACGGAGACGTTGAGCAGGCATCCGTCGGCATCGATCATGGGCATGCGGCGTCTCCGTATTTGCGGTTCTTATTCGCGGTCGAGGCTGTCGAGCAGCCGGTCGATCAGGGCTTGGGAAGCTCCTTGATAGGCCATCGGCTCGAACAATGCCGCAATTTTTTCCGGCGGCAGATGAGCAGTGATTAGCGAATCAGCCGACAGTACCTCGCGCAGATGCTTCTTCTCGGCGACCGCGCGCTTGCTGGCGGCCTCGACGAGATGATGCGCATCGCTCTTGCCGATCTTCTCTGCCAGCGCAAAGGTGACCGCTTCCGCCATGATCAGGCCGTGCGTCGCATCGAGATTGCTGCGCATGCGCGCGGCGTCGACGTCGAGGCCCTCGGCGATGTCGACGATGGCGGCAAGCGCCCCCGAGGTGACCAGCATCAATTGCGGCAGCGTCGGCCACTCCGCGTGCCAGGGGCCGGCACTGCGTTCGTGGTCCTGCACCTGCGCGGCAAAAATCGTCGCGGCGAGCTGCGGGGCCATGGTCGCAGCGCCGAGCGCGCTCGCGGCGGCAACCGGGTTGCGCTTGTGCGGCATGGTCGAGGAGCCGCCGCGGCCTTCGCCGGCGGGCTCGAACGCTTCGGCGACATCGGTCTGCATCATCAGCGAGACGTCGCGCGCGATCTTGCCGCAGCTGCCGGCGAGAATTGCAAAGCAGGAGGCGGCTTCCGCGATGCGGTCGCGATGGGTGTGCCAGGGCGCCTCCGGCAGCGGCAGGTTCAGCTCCTGCGCCAGCCGTTCGGCGACCGCGAGTCCCTTGTCGCCGAGCGCGGCGAGCGTGCCGGCGGCGCCGCCGAATTGCAGCGCGAGACCCTCG
>NZ_PSRT01000192.1 GCF_004212635.1 Bradyrhizobium genosp. SA-3
GGGGGAAGATCAACTCTGGATTGCTTCGCTTCGCTCGCAATGACGACGGCGATATCTACTTCGCCGCTTCCGCGCTCGCCATCACCGGGCGCACCGGATCGCCCTCACGCAGCAGCGCGCCGGCGCGGGCGACGATGACGTCGCCATCGTTGAGGCCGTCGCGGACCTCGATATTGCCGCCCGACATCAATCCGATCTCGACGCGCTTGGTCTCGACGCGATTGCGGCGGATCACCTGCACCACGGTGCCGGCCGAGGAATATTGCACGGCCGTCAGCGGCACTGCGACGTTGCAGCTCTGCCCGGTCTTGATCAGCGCGCGCCCGCTCGCGTTGAGCAACAGGCGCTTCTGCGAGGAGATGCCGATATAGACCATGCCCTGCTGGATGTTTTGCTCGACGGTCGGCCCGATGCGGCGAATCTTGCCGTCGATGTCGCCGGCGCCGGCGATGCGCACGGTCGCCTGCTGGTTGACGGCGAGCTTGCGCATGTCGGTGGTCGCGACCAGGCCGACCAGATCATATTCGCTGCGCGCCACGATCGTGAACAGGGCCTCGCCCTTGGCCGAGGCTAAATTGCCGATCTGCGCGGTCGAGGTGGCGATCACGCCCGCCACGGGCGCGGTGACCTGAAGCGTGCCGCCTTCCGGCAGCGCCAGCCGCGCCAGCACTTGGCCGGCGGTGGTGGTCTGGCCGGCTTCCGCCAGCACCTCGGTTACCTTCAGGCCCGGACGCTCGGGCCGCACCGAGGTTTCCTCGCGCGCGATGATCGTGCCGGTGGCCTCGACGATGTCGGAGAAGCAGGATTTCGCGACCTTCAGCACCGTGACCGCCGGCCCCTTGGGGGCATCGTCCTCGGCGGCTCCGGCCGGATATGGGCCGAGAACGAACACGCCGGCGATGGCTGCGGGAAACAGGCTTCGGGCAACGGCACGGGGCAAATGACGCATCGAAAATTCCACGGGTTTCAAGCCCTTCAATCGATAGCAGATGGCAACGGGCCGGACTACGGCAGCGTTGTCCCATGGCGGGAAGCCACGCCGGCGCGGGCCGCCGCGGCAAGTCTTTGATTAGTCGCGGGATTGGAGATCAGGTTCGCTCCCGCCGGACGGCAGAGCTATCGCATATGACGTCAGAGCTTTGGGGCGCCAAAGCTTCCACAGCGTCATGGCCGGGCTTGTCCCGGCCATCCACGCCTTATCCCGCAGCACGAAGAACGTGGATGCCCGAGCCTTCGCCTCGCCGAAGCGGCTTCGGCCGCGCAGGCGGGACAAGCCCGGGCATGACGACCGCTTCGAATGTTCATATGCGATAGCCCTGTCGTCGGACGGGAGGTCGCGGCGCGGGGCGGGCTGGCCGTCAGCTCCGGCGATCACCCAGCAGCTTGCCGGTGGCGCGATCGATCAGGTGCAGGCGCGTACAGGCCTGACACGGCACGGAAACATGCGTCCGATCGGTTGGCTCGTCGCCAAGCCGATACTGCACGTTCATGCCGGTCTGGGGGCACTTGAAGACGATTTGACGATCCATGCCGGATGATATGGCGCCAAGGCGGGCCACGCGAAATTACGGATGATTACGTAGGGCCGGCCGCGCATCCCTCACGGCAGGCTCAGAAACTCCACCCAGTTCGGCTTCTTGCCGGTGGGATAGGCTTTCAGCTTGGCGAGCGCGCCGCTGCTCTGGTCGATCGCATAGACCGTCATGCCGTCGGAGAGTTCGCCGACTGCGGCGAGGTAGCGCCCGGAGGGATCGATGTTGAAGCCGCGGGGCTGCTTCTCGGTCGGCACGCTGCCGATCGTGGTCAGCTTGCCGCTGGTTGCATCGACCTTGTAGGCGGTGAGCGTGTTGGTGGTGCGCTCGGAGGCGTAGAGGAAGCGCCCGTCTGGGGTGATGTGGATGTCGGCGGCCCAAGGCTTTTTATCGGAAGCTTTGCCGTTGAAGCCCTCCGGAAGTGCGGTGGTACGCTGGATCTCAGTCCAGGCGCCGCTCTTGGCGTCATAGCTGAACGCCGCGACGTCGCCGTTCAGCTCATGGACGAGATAGACGAACCTGCCGCCGGGGTGGAATACGAAATGCCGCGGCCCGGATTTTTCCGGCAGCTTGTGCGCCGGCGGATCGCTCGGCGTCAGCGAGCCGGTCGCGGCGTCGAACGCAAAGCTCAACACCTGGTCGGAGCCGAGATTGGTCGCGAACACGAAGCGGTTGTCGGGCGAGGGCAAGACGGCGTGCGCGTTCAGCCCGGTCGGGATCATCTGCTTCGGCTCGCCGGCGACGCCGTTTGCTTGAAGCGGATTCAGTGCGACCTTGTTGCCGCCATAGGAGGCGCTGAACAGGAACTTGCCGCTGCGATCGACAGCGATATTGGCCATGCTGTCGGCGAGCGGCCCGTTGCCGACATGCCTGAGCTGGCCAGTCCTGGGGTCAATCGCGAAGCTCACCGCGAGGTATGGCTGCGAGCGGATTCCGGCGATCAGCACGCGCTTGTCGGGCGTAATCGCGAGCGGCGTCGAGGATCCCGGCTTTTCGACGCCGGTGAAGGCGGCCGTCTGCACCGGCATCATCTCGCCGCTCTCGGCCATCTTGAACACGCTGATGTCGTTGCTGTCGGCGTTGCCGACATAAGCGAAGGTTTCGGCCATGCCGGCGCGGACTCCAGGGATGAGGGCGAGAAAGGCGAGGGTGGTGGCGATCGCAGCGCGCGGCAGGCGCGATGCGATGCGTCGGTTCGGTCTCAACATGGTCTCCTCCTCAAAGCCGGTGCGGCATTGTCGTTTTGCCGTCGAGGATAGCGGGAGGCGCGCCGTCGCACCAAATTCCAGTTGGGATCGATCGATGCCGAAATTGTATCGGTCGCCCGGAGGCTACCGCACCGCCGCCACGCTGCGGGAGGGCAAATGTGGGCCGGGCGGGTAATTAGGCGGACCGAGCACGGTCCATACGGTGACCGCAAGCAGCCCGCAGGTCAGGATGGTCCAGGTGATCAGTCGTTTCCGCATCAGGCCAAATCCGGCGGTCGAAATTGCGATGCCTTGGCCAACGATCGTGCACCGCAAACCGCGGCGATCCTATGACCTCGTTCACAGTGCGAACCAATGCCGCGCCAGCGCATTGAGCAAGCATGGCGGTCAGAAAGGCCAGCCCAAGCCGCCGCCGCGTCCGCATCAGGGCGAGCGCGATGAGGAGTCGTGGCAAAGCGCCACACCGGTCAAACCGGTCGCAGCTCCCCGCCGACCAAACAAGAATAGCCGCGCACTCGCACCGGGAACGGCAGCCGCGCCTTGCCGTTACCTGATCCTGCGGGCGGAGGAGATCGAAACGGAGGCTGGCACGTGTTTTGGATCTATTGGGACACCGCCTGGTCGCTGATCATCAGCGGCATCATGTTCGCCACCATCGTCAGCCATCCCGACGCCGAGATCGCCGAAGTGCGTGCCGCAAAAGGCATGATGTAGACTTTCTGTCGTGCGGCAAAGCGCGATGAGATCGGGTGATCGTCATCGCGCTTCGGTTCGCGCTGAGCATGATCCTTAAACCGCAGCACTTTGCGCTAACGCGGCCCTTCAGGTTCGGATCATGCTTCTAGAGGTCAGTAGTCCCAGAACGCCGGCACCCAGCGAAAGTGGTCGCCGTCGACCGCCACCCGGCCGACCGAGGGGAACGGCATGTGAGTGGCGACGAGGAGTTCTCCATTCGCCGCCAGCTCCCGCAAGAGACGGACACGAACGCGGGCCGCCTCTTCGGGATCGTGCTCGAAGCCGTTGTGCCAGTCGGGGTGATCGAATCCGACGGTGAACACGGCATCGCCGGCGAATGTCAGCCGATCGCCGCCGGATGCCAGGCGGACCACGCTGTGCCCGGGGGTGTGGCCGCCGGTGCGCGTGACCACCACTCCCGGCGCCACTTCGTGCTCGTCCTCGAAGGTGCGCAGCTGGTTATGGTACTCTTTCGCGAACCGCTTGGCGGTCGCCCGCAGCGCATCCGGAAATCCCGGCGGCATCGAGACGTGGGAGAAATCGGGCGCCTCCCAGAATTTGACCTCGGCGGCTGCGACGTGGATGCGCAGGTCCGGGCGCAACCGGTCCCTCACCTCGTCGACGAGCAGACCGCCAATGTGGTCCATGTGCATGTGCGTCAGCACCACGTCGGTCACGGACCCAAGATCGATGCCGGCGGCTTCCAGTCGCTTGCTCAACTGCCCGGCCCGCGGCAAGTGCAAGTCCGGGTCGGACCCCAGCCCAGCATCGACGAGGATGGTCTGGCCGCCGCTGCGCACCACGACCACGTTCAGCGCCCAATCGAAAGCATCCGGCGGCAGGAACATGTCCTTCAGCCAGGCCGCGCGGACGGCCGGGTCGGCGTTGTGGGCCAGCATCGCACCTGGCAGCGTCAGCACCCCATCGCTGATCACCAGCACGTCGATCTCGCCGATCCGCAGCGCGTAGCGCGACGGGACCAGTTCTTCGGGGCCCGGCCGGCCGAGGTGTGAGGTGTCGTGCAAATTCATGTTCGTTGTCTCCTGGGTGTTGCGGATCGTCTGATTCATTGTTGAAAACTCCTGTGCTCGATTTTGGTGTTCGATCCTGGGCTGACCGCGCTTCCCGCGTGGGAAGCGCGGTCAATGCTGGTGAGGTGTTTTAGAGATCGGCGGCACGCTCATTGCTCGTGTCCCGTGATGATTTATCGAACGCGACGTGCGACTGCCCCAGAGCGATTGCCGTCGCTATAGAGTGATTGCTGCCAACGCATGCGCGCAGCTATGCCAGTCCCAAGCCGCCATCGATCGCGACCACCTGGCCCGTCACCCATTCTGAAGCGGGGCCGGCAAGCCGGACGATCCATTCTGCGACATCGTCCGGAACGCCGCGCCGCCCGAGCGGTATGCGCGCGCGCTCCTGCTCCTTGATTGCCGCAGCCTGCTCCAGGGACAGCCCCATCATGCCAGTCAGAGCACCAGATTCCGTGGGCCCCGCAGCGACCGCGTTCACGCGTATACCGACCGGCGCGAGTTCCAGCGCCCAGCAGCGAGTCAAGTGCTCCAATGCCGCCTTGCTGGCTGCGTAATGGGACAGTGCGCCCGCCGGCCTGTGACCGAAAGTGCTCGAGACATTGACGATTGCGCCCTGTGTTGTCCTGAGGTGAGGCAGAGCAGCAGCGGCGAGCAGACTTGGGCCGATCACATTCACGGAGAAGATGTCCATGATCCGATCGGCCGTCGCGTCGGCCAGCGGAAGAATTGCACCTGCGCCCGCGTTGTTGACCAAGGCATCGACCTTGCCCCAGGTATCGACCGCCTTGGCAATTGTGCGCCTGGCATCTTCAGCGGAGGCGACATCGGCAACCAGGCCGGCAATGTTTGCATGCTCGGCAACCGTTTCTTCGATAGGACCGGGACGGCGGCCGGTCACGAGCACCTTGTCGCCTTGTCTGGCGAAACGTAGTGCCGCCGCGCGCCCGATGCCCGAGCTGCCTCCCGTCACGATGACGACATTTTCACTTTTCATGTTCGATCTCCTTCTTCGCTTACAGCGCAGTCCAGCCACGGTCGCGTGGCCGATGTCGTGTGAGTGCCTTAAGCGCGATGAGATCAGGATGAATCGTCATCGCGCTTTAGGTTATTGTTTGAGCATGATCTTTTCGGAAAACCGCTACACACTTTTCCGGATCATGCTCTAGAGGTCAGTCACGCGCTCCGGATCGGCCGAGGCCAGTGCGACGGCACGTTCGGCGCGCGGCGGGTAGATCCAGACGGTGTTGATCTCCCGTTTCGTCTTCTTGGCGACCTCGCCGACCATCTCCACGTTGCGTTCCCAGCCGCGCGTGAACAGCGCGCCGGCTTCGCCGAGATCGAGGCAGGTGACATAGGCCTTCTGGTGATAGGGCCTGGTCGGCAGGCCCAGCAGCTCCGCGGCCGCATTGTTGCCGGCAAAGGCGCCCATCCGCGTGGCGTGCTGGCACGACATCAGCGCGTAATTGCCTTCGTCGTCGCAGGCCGCACGTGCCGCATCGCCAGCCGCGAACACGCCCTGGACGCCTGGCACCTGCAAGCAGCGGTCGACCAGCAAGCGGCCGAAACTGTCGCGCTCGGCGGGGATCTGCGCGGTCAGAGGCGCGGCACGAATGCCCGCCGCCCAGATCACGGTCTCGGTCTCGATGTGTTCGCCGCTGGACAGGGTGACGCCGGACTCGTCGAGCGAGGTGACGCCGGCACCGAGCCGGGTTTGAACACCGAGCTTGTGAAGGGCGTCCTCGATGACGGGTCGAGGGCCTGCGCCCATGTCGGGCGCGATCGCGTTGTTGCGTTCGACGATGATGACGCGGGTCTTCGCGTTGGCGCCGAGGATGTCGCGAAGCCGTGCCGGCATTTCGGTGGCCGCCTCGATGCCGGTGAAGCCGCCGCCGGCGACGACGACCGTGTCGCGCCCGTTCGTGGCCGGCCGCTTGGCGAGACCATGCAGGTGCTTGTCGAGCGCAATGGCGTCGTCGAGTGAATCGACGCTGAAGCCATGCTCGGCAAGACCTGGAATGTTCGGACGGAACAGCCGGCTGCCGGTGGTCACGACGAGACGGTCGTAAGAGAGTGTCTTCCTCGTGCCCTTCGCCGTGGCGATCTTCACCATGCAGGATTTGGTGTCGACCGTCTCGGCGCTGCCTTGCACATAGCTGACGTCGATGGCCTCGAGCACGTCGCGCAGGGGCGCCGTCAGGGTCTCGGGCTTCGGTTCGTAGAGCCGCGGGCGAACCACGAGCGTCGGCTCGGGGGCAACCAGCGCGATCTCGAGCGCCTCTGGCGAGACGCCCTGGATCTCGCGCAGGCGGGCTGCGGAAAGGGCGGCGTACATGCCGGCGAAGCCGGCGCCGATGATGACTAATCGCATGAGTTTGCTCCTTGGTAAGCAGTTTCGAAAGTCCGCGCGCGAGCCGTCGCTGCTCCGCTCCGGGCAGCGTCCGGCGATGGCGCGAAGAGGTGATGTGAATTGCTGGTCTTAAGGCGCTACGCAGCGCGACAGCGTCGAATTCGGCGGCCAGGCTTGGCGAAAAATAACCGACTGAGCCGCGCTCGGACCCCAGTCCTGGTAGGGAAGGCCGGAGCCATCCCGGGTCATGATCGACATCAGCGGGTAGGCTGGGTGCAGCGCCTGCGCGGGAATCTCCACCTCCTCGCCCGTTGCCGACGTGAAGCGAACGGCCAGCGAGAGTCCGTACAAGGTTGCGGTCGCAAGGCCTCGGCGGCGCGAGGCGATCACCCGCCGGCTGATGAAGTTTTTCCAGGTCATCTTTTTCCAGGTCATCTTCGGTCTCCGTCGATTGGTCCGGGCATGGTGATGGTTTAGCGGATCGGATCTGCCGCTACGCCAGAGCGATTGCCGTGATTACAGCGCGATTGCTGCTAACGCTGGCGCCTGCGCCAGTCGCTCGGGCTCTCGCCGGTCAGCTTCCTGAAGGCGGCTGCGAATGCCGTCTGCGAGGAATAGCCGAGCGCGGCTGCGATCGAGACGACCGAATCGCTGGTGTCACGCAGCATCCTCATGGCTTGTTCGAGCTGGTGCTGGCGCAGCCAGGCATGTGGCGAAAGCCCGGTGCTTTCCTTGAAAGGCGCGTCAGAAACGGAAGTGTGACAGACCGGCATCCGACGCCAGCGCAACGAGCGCTCCCCGCGATCGAGAGAGACCTCGTTGCGCGTCGAGCGATTGTCGTTAGCGCGTGTGGCGCCTGCGCCAGTCGCTCGGGGTCTCGCCGGTCAGCTTCCTGAAGGCGGCTGCGAATGCCGTCTGCGAGGAATAGCCGAGCGCGGCCGCGATCGAGACCACCGCATCGTCGCTGTCACGCAGCATCGTCATGGCCTGCTCGAGCCGGTGCTGGCGCAGCCAGGCATGCGGTGACAGCCCGGTGCTCTCCTTGAAGGCGCGGCAGAAATGGAAGCGCGACAGACCCGCATCGGACGCCAGCGCATCGAGCGAGACGTCCGCATCGCTGTCGGACCGCAATCGTTCGATCGCACGGAGCAGGACTTTCGGCGACAGCCCGCCCATGGTCGGCTGCAACGTGGTCGGCGAGCCCGAATGGGCCGCCAGAACGCGCGTGGCCAGAAGATCCGTCAGCTGATGCCGGAACAGATTATCCAGCGCGCCATGGCCCTCCAGCGCGTCCACCGCGCTCAGGAGCAGTCGGGACGTGATGGGATCGGGATGCGCCGTTCGCTCCAGCAGGTCGGCCGGTCCGGTGGTCCCGGCTTCGTCGGCAACGCGCTTCAGCGTCGCATCGGGAAGATAGAGCTGAACCACGTCGACGGGCTTCGGAATGTCCCACCTGGAGCTCGATCCTTCCGGAATGATGATCAGGACCCCGGGGCGAAACGTACCGATCGCGACCGATCGTCCCGAGCGCCGCTCCATGCGCTGCATCACGCCGTTATATGCCATGATCACGTGGTGACCCATGGGCTCGACGACGTCGTGCAGCGGATCGTGCTTCCAGTGCGCGATGCCGGCGCCGGAGGCATCCAGCGCCATGCGAAACGGCTCGGTCCTGAGCACGCGCGCCATCTCCGCACCGGCGGCGCGCCGGTCGGAATGGGAGCTGTCCTCCGGCTGTGCGCCAGGTGCGGGTGGCAAGCCCTGCTGCGAGGGATCGCGCATGGGAGCGGCGTTTCCGGTCATAGTTGCGCCTCCTGATCAGTCGAGCTTCAAATCAGTCGCCCGTATTTGTACGGACCGGCGCGCGTTCTATGGCTGTGAGGCCCCAGCGTATTGCCTGAAGCGACCACGCTTTGTCCGATCCTGCTCCAAGCAGGCGCGGGGTTTCGCGAACGCACGATGGGCGGAGGGTGAGGGAGACGTTTTATGACAAAAGGCGTGACAGGCGATCGCACGGATGTCGCGAGCGGGCATTCCGCGTTCGGTCGCGTGTCATCAGTTCCAGCCGCATCACGAGCGCTTCGGTGCCGATCGTCACGGACATCGCGGATCGAGCGCCAGTCACGAGCGCGCGGCTCAAGCCGCCGCGGCCTGGGCCGACAAGAGCTGCTTCAGTTTCGCCGCGGGCACAGCCGGGCTGAACAGCCAGCCCTGCATCTGGCTGCATCCGAGCTGGCGCAGCACTTCGCGCTGGGCCTCGGTCTCGACGCCTTCGGCGGTCGTCGCCATGCGGCGGGCGGCGGCCATGTGCACCACGGCCTGCACGATCGGCGAGGAATCCTCGGGCTCGCCGATGTCGCTGATGAAGCTGCGGTCGATCTTGATCTTGTCGAAGGGGAAGCGGTGCAGATAGCTCAGCGACGAATAGCCGGTGCCGAAATCGTCGAGCGCGATGCGCACGCCGAGCGCGCGCAGCTGCTGGAGGATGGTCAGCGCCTCCTCGTCGTCGCGAATGAGCACGGTCTCGGTGATCTCGAGCTCGAGCCGTTCCGGCGCCAGCCCCGACCCCGCGAGCGCGGCGGCGACCTTGAGCGCCAGCGTCCGCGACCGGAACTGTACCGGCGAGACGTTCACCGCGATGTGGATCTGGCCGGGCCAGCCCGCGGCCTCGGTACAGGCCTGCTTCAGAACCCATTCGCCGATCTCGCCGATCAGGCCGGTCTCTTCCGCGACCGGGATGAAATCCGCGGGCGAAACCATGCCGCGCTCGGGATGGCGCCAGCGCAGCAGCGCCTCGCAGCCGGTGACGACATCGGCGGCGAGGTCGACCAGCGGCTGGTAATGCACCTCGAACTCGCCGCGCGCGAGCGCCTGCCGCAAATCGAGCTCGAGCTGCCGGCGCGCCTTCGCCTTGGCGTCGTATTCGGGTGAGAAGACGCGGAAGGTGCGGCGCCCTTCCGACTTCGCGGCGTACATCGCAAGATCGGCGCGCTTGAGCAGGTCGTCGATATTATCGCCATGGTCGGGCGCGATCGCGATGCCGATGCTGGCATCGGTCGGGATCTCCTGGCCCTTGCAGTTCACGGGTGTGCGCAGGACATTCAAGATCGTTTCCGCCAGCGTGGTCAGCTGGGCCTGATCGTTGGTGCCGGCCTTGATGATGGCGAATTCGTCGCCGCCGAGCCGTGCCACCATGTCGTTGCCGCTGACGCAGGCGCGCAGGCGGTTCGCGACCTGGCGCAACAGCTCGTCGCCGACCTCGTGTCCGAGCGAATCGTTGACGCCCTTGAACTCGTCGACGTCGATATAGAGGATCGCGAACGGCTTGCCTTGGGCAAGCTCGGCGACGCGGCGCTCGAGATGCGCGCGCATCAGCACGCGGTTGGGCAGGTCGGTCAGCGCGTCGTAATGCGCCATATGGGCGATACGCTCGTCGGCGCGGATGCGCGCGGTGACGTCGTCATGGGTGGCGAGCCAGCCGCCGGCCGCGCCCGGCTGGTTCTTGATCTCGATCAGCCGGCCGTCGGCGGTCTCGACGATGGTGCTTTGGGTGCGCCCGACATTGTTCAGGATGTCATCGCAATAGGACGAGACGTCGCCGTGGAACGAGCCGGTGTCGTGGCGATGCCGGATCACGTCGCGGAAATGGGCGCCGGGCTTCGCCACCTCGCTCGACAGGGCATACATCTCGATATAGCGGCGGTTGCAGACGATCAGCCGCTCGTCCTGATCGAACATCAACAGGCCCTGCGTCATGGTGTTCATGGCGGTGTCGAGCCGCTGCTTCTCCAGCGAGAGCCGGTGCGTCACCTGGCGGAAGATCAGATAGAGCGTGAGCACGAGCAGGCCGATCGACAGCACGGCCACCGTGACGAAGAACTTCGTCTGCGTGCGCCAGGTGGCGAGCGTCGCATCCAGCGACTTGGTCGCAACCACGACCAGCGGCTCGCCGGTGAGGAGGTGCGAGGCGACGATGCGGTCCTTGCCGTCGATCGGGCTTGCGAGCTGGGTGGTGACGAAGGTGCGCTCGAACACCGCCATCTGCACGGGCGTGCCTTTGCGGTAATTCTGCCCGATCATCGCGTCGACACGCGGGATGCGCGCGAGCAGCTGACCGTTCTGGTGGTGCATCGCGATCGAGGATTCCTCGCCGAGCCCGGTCGAGGCGAAGAAGGATTCAAGCTGCTCCGGCGTGATCGCGCGCGAGACGAGCCCAAGGAATTCGCCATGCGGGCCGGAGACGCGCCGGGCGAACACGATCGCCGGTCCGTTACCGAACCGGCCCTGTACGACCTCGATCTCTTCCTGCGCGGCCGGATCATTCTTGAGGCGATTGAAATAGCCGCGATCGGCCACCGATATCTCGGCGACCGGCCACCGCCGCGACGAGTTGATCAGCACGCCCTCGGAATCGAACACATTGGCGCCGGCGACGTCGGACCAGCCGCTGGCCTTTGCGCGCAGCGCCTCGTGCATGGCGAGCGTGCCCATCTCGCTGCGGAACACCTCGGCGGATTCGATGCCATGGCTTTCGAGTTCGGCGATGATGCTCTTCTGGAGCACCGCAAAGTCCTCGAACTCGCGGTCGAAATGCCGCGCCAGCATGCGGACGGAACTTTCCAGGCTCTCGCGGCCGCTCTCGATCGCATTCTGCCGGAAGCGGTCGACGGTGAGCGCGGTGCCGATGGCGGTCGCGGCCATCAGCACGAAGCCGCCGACGATCAGCCATGTCAGCGGTGCCCCGCGCCAGCTGCGCAGCAGCGCGCGCATCCGCGCGGTCCATCGGATCGATGTGCCCATCCAGCCCTCCCGTGGGACGCAAGATGCAGCAAAACCGACAAGACCCCGTTACCAGCAAGGGTTACGAAAATATGAATCGGAACGGAATCAGGGGGTTGTTCCCCGGCGTCACCGCCGGATCTCCCACTTCAGGGCTTCCGCATTCGCCTTGGCGAACATCGCCGGCACGTCGAAGGTCCCGGTCTTGAGATCATAGCGGCAGCGCCAGTCGGCGAGGCCCTTCATGGCGACGTTCTTCGGATGCTTGTCCATTTCGCCCGACAGCGAGATCACGAGGTAACGGTTGTCGGGCCATTTCACGCCGAGCCCGCGATAGGCCTCTTCCGTGCCTTTCACGAGATTGGCCGAGATGTGGTAGTCGAGCTTCATCTTCCGCGTGTCCGACCGGCTGTGGAAATAAGCCCAGGCGAGATCGCTGAGCGAATGCTTCGTCGCGCTGACGAAGGCGCCCTTCTCGACATGGTAGAGAAAGAGGTCCTGCTCGCCCGAGCCGGTCTTCTGCATCCGCACCAGCCATTGCGAATCGCTCGTGAAACGGAAGCCGGCCGGATAGCCCTGCTCGGGCTTCAGCTCGGTCATTCCTTCGCCGTGTCGCGCCCACACCTGCCATTTGACGTCGAAATCCTCGCCGTCCTTCATGTACTGCTCGAGCTTGGTGGCCTTGTCGGGCGAGGTGAAGCCGAGATCTGCATCGTCGGTGAGGACGAAGCCCGGCGGCGGGCCGGAGGCAGCGAACGCAGGCGAGATAGCCAGCGTCAGGGCAAGCGCCAGCCATGGTGCAGGGCGGCAAAATGCTTTCACGGGGAAAATCCTTAAAAAATGTGCGGCAATGCGGTCTCGTTCATATGACGCCGACGGGGCCGCGCCGGTTCATCCCGGGCGCGGCTGCGCATCATCCCAACGATCGTCTTGCTGCCGCAGCGAAATCGGCGCAATTTGCTGCCCTCGGCTGATTTGCGTCCCAAGGTTCATTTCCGATGATCACCGCATCCAAGGCCTTCATTGCCTTCTGTCTGCTCGCGGTGGGCGGCACCGTGCTGGTGATCGGCCCCACCGAACTGCGCCGCCTGCTGCCGGGCGAAGCGAAGACCGAAGTCGCCGTCGCCGCCAAGCCGGAGGTCAAGGCCGAACCCAAGATCGAAACCAAGCCCGAGCTGAAGCCGGAACCCAAGCCGGAAGGGTCGAAGCTTGCTGCCAGCGCGCCGCCGGCCCCAGCCGCATCGGCCAGCGCGCCCGAGCCGAAGGCGGG
>NZ_PSRT01000193.1 GCF_004212635.1 Bradyrhizobium genosp. SA-3
TGCGCCGGGACGACGCTGGGGGTGAAATTGGCGCGTTTAGCTAAGCCGCCGTCGCCGGCTGCAACTGGGTCGCGACCATCCGCTCCAGCGTTTCGACGGACTGGAAGTTCTCCGGCGTGATCTCGGCTTGGGGGATGGTGAAGTCGAACTCGGCCTCGACGCCGAGCATCAGATTGACCATGTCCATCGAGGTCAGGCCAGCGTCGACGAGCTTCGCCGACGGTGTGATGTTCGCCGTGAGCGAGTTCTGCTCGAGGATGCCCTTCACCAGCTTGATGATGCGATTGCGCATGTCGGTATCGAAAGCCTGCATCGGCAAATTCCCATCTGTCTATCGGAGGCGGACCGGACTGCCGGCTACGATGGGCACGGCCAGTCGATCCCGCAATGGGCATGAGGGTTACTTCGCTCTTCTTAGTAAACGATGACTCAGATTGACTAAAATTCAGGCCTCTTCCAGATCACTAACGCGACCGTGGAAATTCCGGTGATGCAAACAACCGGACCTTAACTGTTCGTTCGGAATTGGGATTTGTTTACCCTCTATTTCATCGACGAATTTGAATTAAATCCGTAGCCTCGTCTCACAAGCAAAGATGGTCGGAGGATCGCTGGCGGCATCGCGAATGATGGCGGCGATCTCGAACGGCAAACCGGAGGCGGACGAGAATGAACGTGCGTGAAGCAGTCCTCACTGTCGACGAAACGCAGACGAGCTTTCTCGATCAGGGTCCCTCCCTGATCGAGCGTGCCGCCCGGACCGCCGCCGCCGCGGCGGCCGATGCAGACGGGGTCGACCGCGATGCCCGCTTCCCCCACAAGGCTTTCGAGGTGGCGCGCGAGCAAAAGCTGCTCGGCGTCATGATCCCGGTCGAGTTCGGCGGCTTCGGCGCATCGATCTATGACGTCACCGACATCTGCTACACGCTTGGGCGCGCCTGCGCTTCCACCGCGATGATCTACGCGATGCACCAGACCAAGGTTGCCTGCGTCGTCAGGCACGGTCACGGCATCCCATGGATGGAAACCATGATGCGCCGGGTCGCCCGCGACCAGTGGCTGCTCGCCTCCTCCACCACCGAAGGGCAGAACGGCGGCAACATCCGCGCCAGCGCGGCTGCGGTCGATCACGCCGGCGATATCGTCTCGCTGGTACGCGACGCCACCGTGATCTCCTACGGCGCCGAGGCCGACGGCCTCGTCACCATCGCCCGCCGGGCCAACGACGCCGCCGCTTCCGACCAGGTGCTGCTGGCGCTCGCCAAGGACGATTATTCGCTGAAGCGGACGCTGGGCTGGGAGACGCTCGGCATGCGCGGCACCTGCTCGACCGGTTTCGAGCTGAAGGTCGATTGCCTTGCCGACCGCGTCTTCCCGGAATCCTACGACAAGATCCACGCCCAGACCATGACGCCATTCGCGCATCTGTGCTGGTCGTCGGCTTGGGCCGGCATTGCCGCCGCCGCGGTGACCCGTGCGCAGGCCTTCATCCGCAAGGCGGCCCGCAGCTCCGGCGGACAAATGCCGCCGGCCGCGGCGCATTTCACCGCCGCCAAGATGTCGCTCGCCAAGCTGCGCGCGCTGATCGCTGCCAACATCGACGCTTTCGACCGCGCCGAGCACGACGAGCGCGCGCTCGGCTCGCTCGACTTCCAGTCCTCGATCACGCTTTTAAAGGTGCAGGCCTCCGAGCTCGCGGTCGAGACGGTGATGCATGCGATGCGCACCGCGGGTCTTTCCGGCTACCGCAACGACGGCGAATTCACGATGGGCCGTCATCTGCGCGACGTGCTGTCGTCGCCGATCATGATCAACAATGACCGTATTCTCGCCAACGCCGCGACATCGACGCTGATGAGCGGCGTGCCAATGAGCCTTCGTGACTAACGTGCCTTGGCGACTGAACCAACAAGAACAATTTTGAGATAGCAGGACATCGACCCATGAATATTGCCGTCCTCCCCAATTCGCCCGACACCGCACCGCAGATCATCGATCCGCTCGATCATCTCGCTGACAAGCTGTTCCACCGCATGGGCTCGGACGGGGTCTACGCCCGCACCGCGCTCTATGAGGGCATCGTCGAGAAGCTCGCCACGCTGATCACTGGCCATCGCGAGGCCGGAACCGAGGTGATGCGCTTTCCACCGGTGATGAGTCGCGCTCAGCTGGAGAAGTCCGGCTACCTCAAGAGCTTTCCGAACCTGCTCGGCTGCGTCTGCGGCCTGCACGGCACCGAACGCGAGATCAACGCCGCCGTGAGCCGCTTCGATGCCGGCGGCGACTGGACCTCATCGCTCTCGCCGGCCGACCTCGTGCTGTCGCCGGCCGCCTGCTATCCCGTCTACCCGATCGCGGCGAGCCGCGGCCAATTGCCGAAGGGCGGTCTGCGCTTCGACGTCGCCGCCGATTGCTTCCGCCGCGAGCCGTCGAAGCATCTCGACCGGCTGCAATCGTTCCGGATGCGCGAATATGTCTGCATCGGCAGCCCCGACGACGTCGCCGACTTCCGCGAGCGCTGGATGGTCCGCGCGCAGGCGATCGCGCGCGATCTCGGCCTCACCTTCCGCGTCGACTATGCCAGCGATCCCTTCTTCGGCCGCGTCGGCCAGATGAAGGCGGTGAGCCAGAAGCAGCAGCAGCTGAAGC
This sequence comes from Bradyrhizobium genosp. SA-3, assembly GCF_004212635.1. Taxonomy (GTDB): domain Bacteria; phylum Pseudomonadota; class Alphaproteobacteria; order Rhizobiales; family Xanthobacteraceae; genus Bradyrhizobium. Next base: position 2,650 of record NZ_PSRT01000193.1, read on the forward strand.
TCGAGCTCCTGATCCCGCTGCGCTCGGAAGAGCAGCCGACCGCCTGCATGAGCTTCAACTATCACCGCGAGCATTTCGGCACGACCTGGGACATTAAAGACGCCAATGGCGAGCCGGCCCACACCGGCTGCGTTGCCTTCGGCATGGACCGGCTCGCGGTCGCCATGTTCCACACCCACGGCACTGATACCGCCGCCTGGCCGGCCAAGGTGCGCGACGTCCTGGGCCTACAGCCGCATGTTGCGGCCGAGGCCCACGGCGAAGGCTGGCGGTAACGGAACTCACGAGGCCGACCATTTCCACGGGCAAGACGAGCGTGATCCACACCAAGGTCCGATGCCGCGAAATCACCGAGTCCGATGTCGAAGCCATCGCGGACCTGCTGACGCGCGGCTTCGTCGGCCGCTCGCGTGACTATTGGATCCAGGGCCTGCGCCGGCAGGCTTTCCGGACCGTGCCGGAGGGCTATCCGCGCTTCGGCTACATGCTCGAGGATGACGGCACACCGGTCGGCGTACTGCTGCTAATCTACACGGCGCGCAAGAACGGCGAAGAGACCGCCATCCAGTGCAATTTGTCGAGCTGGTATGTCGATCCGGCCTATCGCAACTACGCGCCGCTGCTGACCAAGATTGCGCAGCGGCACAAGGACGTCACTTACCTCAACATCAGCCCGGCGCCGTGGACCTGGCCCATCATCGAGACGCAGGGCTTTCGTGATTACTGCCGCGGCATCTTCTTCTCGGTGCCCGCGCTGGCGCGCGCCCCGCGCTGGAGCAAGATCGAGGTGATCTCGCAGCACGCCAAGGCGATCGAAGGGCTTTCCGACGCAGAGACCGAGCTCTTGACGCGTCATGCGCGCTACAATTGCCTCAGCCTGGTTTGCCGCACGCCGCAGGGAACGTTCCCCTTCATCCTGCAACCGGTGCGCATCCGCCGCGGCTTCATCGCGCCGCCCGCGATGAAACTGATCTACTGCCGCAACACCGCCGAATATGCCGCCTGCGCCGGCCGGATCGGCCGGCTGCTGCTGCGGCTCGGCAAGATCTCGGTGGCCGTCGATTCCAACAGCCCGCTTCCCGGCCTCATCGGCCTCTACACCGAGCGCCGCGGCCGCAAATATTTCAAGGGCCCGCACCGGCCACAGCTCGCCGATCTCACCGATACGGAGCTCGTGCTGTACGGGCCGTAGCGCTAATCTATCCCGTATTGTCGTCCCGGCCTAGTGCGCATTGCGCACGGGGGGCCGGGACCCATACCGCGTGATCTATCGATAGGCGCCGGTGTTTGTACCAAACCTCTTCACTACCGATCTTCGCCAAGCTTCTCGCTGTGGTTATGGGTCCCGGCCCCCCGTGCGCAATGCGCACTAGGCCGGGACGACGAGCAATGTTGGGTGCATTCCGGCGCCCGAGATACACGCATCTCTGCATCGCCAGTCACTCTCCGTAAACTACCGCGCTTAAGGGAATTTTCCGGCCTCTTCGCTACCCTCGGCGGCTGAATTACGTTGCGTTAAGTCTGTTGCCCGCCGAGATCCGCGACTCCCATGACGTCGAGCTGCGACAATGAGCATGGTGCACACCGCGAACAGGCCCCCGCGGCCCTGATCGCGCTCGGCCAGCTTGCGCTCGACCACATGGAGCAGGGCGTCTGCGTCTACGATGCCGACAACCGGATCGTGCTGGTCAATCAGCGCTACCTCACGCTGTTCGACATGTCGGCCGATATCGTGCGGGTGGGCACGAGCTATCGCGAGGTGCTTGCCCACAGCGCGACACGCGGAAACTTCCCCCAGGACGAGCTCGATGCGCTGTATTCGGCGCGGATTGCGCAAATCGCAGCGGGCAAACCATTCCGCACCGAACAGCGGCTTGCAAGCGGCCTCGTCATGGCGCTCGAGTTGAAGCCCCTCCCCGGCGGCGGCTGGATGACGATCTGCGACGACGTCAGTCGTCTCGCCCGGCTCGAGGCGGAATTGCGCGTGCAGACCGAGCGCAGCCAGCACGCGCTCGCGAACATGTCGCATGGCCTCATCATGTACGATGCCGACAGCCGGGTCGTCGTCTGCAACGAACGTTTCCTGAAGCTCTACAACCTCGACCCCGAGATCATGAAGCCGGGCGTCACGCACAGCGCGGCCATCGACCACTGGCTTTCGCGCGGCAACCTGCCGGGCATGTCGGCCGATGAATTCCATGACACCAGGCTGGGCGACGTGCGCGCCAGGAAGGCGAAAACCCTGCTGGTGATGCGCTATGACGGGCGGATGGTGCAGGCTGTCTCCCGCTTCCTGACCGACGGCGGCTGGGTGACGGTGCACGAAGATGTCACCGAACGGCTGCAATACGAGGAGACGCTGAGGCGGCAGAACTTCATCCTCGATGCAGCGCTGGAGAACATGGCGCACGGGCTCGCCTTCTACGACAGCGACATGCGGCTCCGCGTCTGCAATACGAACTACCGCAAGATTTACCGGCTGTCGCCCGAGGAGACCCGGCCCGGCACGCATCTTTCCGAGCTGATCGAGCGTTCGATGGCGAACGGCGCGTTCGCTTCCGAATACAGCCCGCAACAGCTCCTGGAAGCCGCCAGCGCGAGAATCGCGAACCGCGATTCCTCGTCGATGCGACGGCGCATGTCCAACGGCTCCGTGATCTCGGTGCGTTACTGCGCGCAGCCAGACGGCGGCTTCGTCGCCACCTACGAGGACATCACCGAACGCGAACGTGCGGTCGAGGAGCTGAGCGAGCAGTATCGACGTTTCGACGCCGCACTGAACAACATGAGCCAGGGCCTGTGCATGCTCGATTCGAGCCTGCGCATTATCGTCTGCAACCGCCGCTATATCGAGATGTACGGCCTGTCGCCCGAGATCGTGAAACCGGGCATCTCGATGCGCGAGATCATGGAGCACAGCTGCGAACTGGGCATTCATCCGAACACCACAGGCGCGCGGCTCTATGCCGACTATGTCGAGAGGCTGCGCGAGGGCGAGCACACGCTGCACCGCCATTTGAACGACGGCCGCATCATCAAGCTCAATCACAAGCGGATGGAGCTTGGCGGCTGGGTCGTCACCTATGAGGACGTCACCGAGCGCCACAAGGCCCAGGCCCGCGTCGCGCACATGGCGCGCCACGATTCGCTGACCGACCTGCCCAACCGCACGCTGTTCCGCGAGAAGATGAGCGAAGGGCTGAACCAGGTCGCGATCGCCGGCGGCGCGATGGCCGTGCTGTGCTTCGACCTCGACAATTTCAAGACCGTCAACGATCGCCTCGGCCACGCCGCAGGCGATCGCCTGCTGCACTGGGTTGCGGCGCGACTAAAGGAGAATGTCGGCGAGCATGATACCGTCGCGCGGCTCGGCGGCGACGAATTTGCCGTACTCCAGCGCGGACCGCAGCCGCAATCGGCTGAAAAGCTCGCCCGTCGCCTGGTCGAGATCATCGGCCATCCGCCGCCGCTGGAAAGCCAGTCGATCCATGTCGGCGTCTCCGTCGGCATTGCGATCGCGCCCGATCACGGGCTCGATGCCGACGAGCTGATGAAATGCGCCGACCTCGCCCTCTACCAGGCCAAAGGCCAAGGGACGCGGCGCCTACCAGCTGTTCGAGCCCGAGATGGAAGAGGCGGCGCGCAGCCGGCACGCGCTGGAGCAGGATCTGCGCGGCGCGTTGGAATCACGTGAATTCCATCTCGTGTTCCAGCCGCAGGTACGGCTCGACAACTCCGAGCTCACCGGCTTCGAAGCGCTGTTGCGTTGGAAACATCCCTCGCGCGGCTTCGTCTCGCCGGCCGAATTCATTCCGATCGCGGAGGAGACCGGGCTGATCGTCCCGATCGGCGAATGGGTGCTGCGCACCGCCTGTGCGACCGCCGTCTCCTGGCCCGAGGTCACCGTCGCGGTAAACCTGTCGCCGGTGCAGTTCCGCTCGCGCGGCCTGGTGGCGATGGTCACGAGCGCACTTGCGGAAGCCGGCCTGCCGCCACGACGGCTCGAGCTCGAGGTCACCGAGACGGCGCTGCTCGACGACAGCGAGGCGACGATCGAGATCCTGCACCAGCTCCGCGCACTCGGCGTACGGGTCAGCCTCGACGATTTCGGCGTCGGCTATTCCTCGCTGAGCTATTTGCGCAAATTTCCGTTCGACCGCATCAAGATCGATCGCTCTTTCGTCGGCACGCTCGGCGAAAGCCCGGAAAGCGTTGCCATCATCCGCACCATCGCCAGCCTCGGCTCCGTGCTCGGCGTCGAGACCACGGCGGAGGGTGTGGAGACCGCGGAGCAACTCGACTTCGTGCGCGAATGCGGCTGCACCGCCGTGCAGGGCTATTATTTCGGCAAGCCATGCCCGGCGGCCGAGGTCGACGGCACCATCGAGACGCTGAGCGCAGTCCGCCGCGTGGCGTAGCGGCTTTCCCCACTCAAATTCCGTATCTCGGCACGCCTCCAAACGACCAATTGTCGCATGGATCGTTTTCGGCGGAATTGCCGTCTCGCCCCTTGCCTGGCACACGCGCAATGGCGCTTTTCTTCTCTCGTGATTTCGGGAACAATCGTCCCACAAGAACGAGAAACGGCGGCCCGAGCGAGGCCGCTGCGAGGGAGGCGTTTCGATGTCGCGATACGGGCTGAAGACGATTGCCTTTGCCGCCATGCATGCGGTGATGGGCGCAGTGCTCTCCACTGCCGCCAGTGCGCAGGACTATCCCACCAAGCCGATCACACTGATCGTGCCATGGCCGGCCGGAGGGTCGACCGACATCTCGATGCGCGCGATCGCCGACAGCGCTTCGAAGGTGCTGGGTCAGCCCGTCGTGATCGACAACAAGGCCGGCGGCGGCGGCACGGTGGGACCTGCGACCATGGCCGCGGGCGCGAAGCCGGACGGCTACACCATCTCGCAGATCCCGATCACCGTCTTCCGCCTGCCTCTGATGCAGGAGGTGTCGTGGGATCCGGCGAAGGACTTCACCTACATCATCCATCTCACCGGCTATACCTTCGGTGTCACCACCAACGCGGAATCCCAGTTCAAGAGCTGGAAGGACGTGGTGGAATTCGCCAAGGCGAACCCGGGCAAGGTGACCTACGCGACGCCGGGCACCGGGACCTCGCTGCATATCGGCATGGAGCAGATCGCGGCGATGTCCGGCATCAAGCTCACCCAAGTCCCCTTTAAGGGCGGCGCGGAAACCAACGCTGCGGTCCTGGGGCAGCATACGATGCTGCAGGCTGATTCCACAGGGTGGCGGCCGCTGGTCGACGCCGGTAAGCTGCGGTTATTGATGGTGTGGACCGGGGCCCGATCGCCGAACTACCCGGATGTGCCGACGCTGAAGGAACTCGGCTATCCCATGGTCTATGATTCCCCGTTTGGCATCGCCGGCCCGAAGGGGATGGATCCGAAAATCGTCGCCAAGCTGCACGATGCCTTCAAGAAGGCGGTCGAGGATCCGGCCGTCGTGGCAACGCTCGCCAAATACGACATGGTGCCGAACTACAAGAACACCGAGGACTACAAGAAGTTCGTCGTCGAGGTCACGGAGTCCGAGCGCAAGGTGATCGACACGCTCGGGCTTGCGAAGAAGTAGGACTGCGCCGCTTTCGTGTCCCGGACGCAGTGCAGCGCTTCTTCGGCGCTGCGCTGCAGAGCCGGGACCCACCTTTTTGCCCAACTCATGGGCCCCGGCTCTGCAGCGCATCACCATAGCACGTCGAAGACGTGCGTGAACGCACTTATGGTGCTGCGCCGCGTCCGGGGCACGAGAGGGAATCGATGACCAACCAAACCAACGTCAAACTCCGTCTCAGCAATTCCGAACTCTGGGGCGGGCTGATCGGGCTCGCGCTCGGGGGCTTCGTGATCTGGTCGGGGCTGAAGCTCAAGCTCGGCACCATCAACGATCCCGGCTCCGGTTACGTGCTGTTCTACACGGGCATCCTGATCTGCGTGTTCGCAACCTCCATCATCATCTCGGCCATCACCGAGGGCGGACCGACGCTGGCCTCGCGCTGGGAAAATGTGCGCTGGAGCAAGCCTCTTCTCGTCATCGCCTGCCTCACCGCCTTCTCGTTCGCGTTGGAGCCGCTGGGATTCCTGTTGTCGTCGATCCCGTTAATGCTGCTGCTGTTGCGCCTGATCGATCCCGTGCGCTGGACGCTGGCGATTCCGATCGCGGTGCTGGTGCCATCAGGCATGTGGTGGGTGCTCAAGCGGCTGCTTTTGATCCAGCTGCCCTCGGGCCTGTTCGGGATCGGCTGATCGCATGGATACGCTTGCCAATGTCGCCCATGGGTTCGGCGTCGCGCTGACCGGGATCAACCTGCTCTATTGCTTCATCGGTGTGTTCATCGGCACACTGGTCGGCGTGCTGCCGGGCATCGGCCCAATCTCGGCGATGTCGCTGCTGCTGCCGGTGACGCTGTCGGGCACGCCGGAATCCGGCATCATCATGATGGCCGGCATCTATTACGGCTCGATGTATGGCGGCTCGACCACCTCGATCCTGGTCAACATCCCCGGGGAAGCCGCCTCCGTCGTCACCTGCATCGACGGCCATCAGATGGCGAAGCAGGGCCGTGCGGGCCCTGCGCTCGGCATCTCCGCCTTCGGCTCCTTCATCGCCGGCACCTTTGCGCTGATCGCGCTGATGCTGGTGGCGCCGAGGCTTGCCAGCATCGCCATCGCGTTCGGCCCGGCCGAGTATTTCAGCCTGATGGTGCTCGGCCTCGTCGTGCTCACCTTCCTCACCCAAGGCTCGATGCCGAAGGCACTGCTGATGGCCTGCATCGGCGTCGTGCTCGGCCTGATCGGCCTTGACAGCATCACGGCACAGCCGCGGCTGACCTTCGGCCGCATGGAACTGATCGACGGCATCGGCCTCGTGCCCGTCGTGATGGGCCTGTTCGGCGTCGCCGAGGTGCTGCTCAACACCGAGCAGGCGATCAAGCGCGACATCATCAACGCCAAGATCACGCAGCTCTTGCCCAACAAGGCGGATTGGCAGGCGAGCGCCGGCCCGGTGGCGCGCGGCACCCTGCTCGGCTTTCTGCTCGGCATCCTGCCGGGCGGCGGCGCGGTGGTGGCCTCGTTCGCGTCCTATGCGCTGGAGAAGCGGCTGTCGAAAACACCGGAGCGGTTTGGCCATGGCGCGATCGAGGGCGTCGCGGGCCCCGAATCCGCCAACAATGCGGCGGCCGGCGGCGCGTTCATTCCGCTGATGACCTTGGGCATCCCGCCGAACGTGGTGATGGCGCTGCTGCTCGGCGCATTTGTCATCCACGGCCTGCAGCCGGGGCCGCTGCTGATCACACAAAACCCCGGCCTGTTCTGGGGCATCGTCGCCAGCATGTATATCGGCAATGTCATGCTGCTGATCCTCAATCTGCCGATGATCGGCATGTGGGTGCAGCTGCTCAAGCTGCCCTATAACATCCTGTTCCCCCTGATCATCCTGTTCACGATCCTCGGCGTTTACTGCTCGAGCAACAACGTGTTCGACGTTTACGTCATGATCGCGTTCGGGATCATCGGCTATTTCATGCGCAAGCTCGGCTACGAGCCGGCGCCGCTGGTGCTCGCCTTCGTGCTCGGCCCGATGCTGGAGAACAATCTGCGCAAGTCGCTGATCCTGTCGCAGGGCGATCTCTGGACCTTCGTGCAGCGTCCGATCTCGGCGGCCTGCCTTGCACTCGCCATGGTGCTGCTGATCGCGCCGCTGTTGCCCGCGCTGCGCAAGAAGCGCGAGCTGGTGGCGTTGGATGAGGGGGCATGAGAGATTTCGTAGGGTGGGCAAAGGCGCGCTTGCGCCGTGCCCACCATCTCTCCGGTTAAACGATGCGAATGGTGGGCACGCTTCGCTTTGCCCACCCTACAGTGTCTCAGCCCGCCGCAGGCAGCGCATTGTCCGGCGCCGCGCCCCACGGCCGCTCGGCCGAGGCGAGTCCGATCAAGCGGCCCTGGATGTAGTCGCAGCCCCAATCGCGCAGCATGCTTGCGGCCTCTTCGTCCTGCACCCATTCGGCGACCGTCTTGATGTCGAGGCGGCGGGCGAGATCGATCAGGGTGTGCACGAAGGCGCGATCGTCGGCGGACCGCGTGACGTTCTGGACGAAGGCGCCGTCGATCTTGACGATGTCGACGCCGAGCTTGCGCAGGTTCCTGAAGGAGGTGTAGCCGGCGCCGAAATCGTCGATGGCAATGCGGCTGCCGAAATTCTTCAGCCGCGTGACAAAGCCGCGGACATCATCGATATCCTGGATCGCGACCGTTTCGGTGATCTCGACGATCAGCCGCTCGGCGACGCCGGGATGGGCCAGCATCAGCGACTCGATCCCCGCCCACCAGTCCGGATCCATGGTGGTATCAGGCGAGATGTTGAGGCTGAGGCAGATGTCGGGCGCAGCCGCGAGCTCGGCGACCACGAGCTCGAGCACGCGATGATCGACCAGGCGAATCAGGCCGAGCCGTTCGGCGACCGGCACGATGTCGGGTGCGAGCAGCACCTGGCCGTCGCCCTGATCCATCCGCACCAGGCACTCGTGGAAGGCAAGTTCGCGCGAGGCGGCCGAGACCACCGGCTCATAGGCGAGCTTGATGCGGCGCTCGTTCAGTGCGGTGACGATCTCGTCGGTGACGCGGATGTTGACGCGGCGCTGCGCGTCGCGCACGGCATCCGGGCGCCATGTCGCGAACGAGCCGACGCGGCGCCGCTTGGCGGCATCCAGCGTCTCATGGGCGCGGTTGACCGCCTCGTCGGTGTTGCGGGCATAGCGTGGCACGCTGACCGCGCCGATCGACGCGGTGACCGAGACCGGGCCTGATTTCGTCGGCACCACCTCGTCGCGGATGCCGGCGAGGAAGCGCTCGGCGGCAACGTTCATGTCGTCGACGGTGCAGTTCTTCAGGATCAGGCCGAACTTGTTGCCGGAGAAGCGGCCGAGCACGTCGCCGCCGCGCAAGCGCGCGCGAATGCGCTTGGCGACGTCGAGGATCACCGCGTCGGCGACGTCGAAGCCGAAGGCGTCGTTGACGCGGGCGAGATGATCGATGCCGACCAGCATAAAGGCTGCGGTCGAGCGGAAGCGGGTCGTCTCCTCGATCGCCTCGGCCAGCGCCGCGATCAGATGGGAGCGGTTGAGTTCGCCGGTCAAGGGATCGAGCCGGGCCAGCTTCGTCAATTCCTCGTCGCGGGCGTGACGCTCATTGTTGATGCGGACGGAGCCGATCGCGCGCGTGGGGCGGCCGTCGGGACCGGCAAACCAGCGGCCGGTCTCCTCGACCCAGACCACGGGATCGGATGCGCTCATGCGCACGCCGTACTCGACCCGGTAAGGTGTGCCGTCGGCGCCGTGCACGGCGGAGGTCTGCGCCAGCGCAGCGGTTCGCAGCGATTGCGCAGGCTCGATCAGCTTGGCGAATTCGGCTCCGGTAGCGAGCCGCTCGGCGGGAATGCCTGGGAAGACGGCGCTGACCTGCTCACCCCAGACGATGACGTCGCTGGCGATGTCCCAGGCGAACACGGCCTGGCCGAGCGCGGCCAGGATGTCGGAGGCTTGCGGCAATGCTGGGGTCAAAATCGCCTCATTTCGGGACAGTGGGTAAGTCCTGAGCCGGCACAGAATAAAGCCAGATTCGCCCTCGACCCTAGGCAAAGTTGATAAACAATTTGGAAACCACGTTTGCCGACCCGGGGGAACCAATCAGGCCCGGCCGGCATGGGGCTTGCGAGTACATGACACGCACCGGCGCCAGCGTCCCGAAACGCGACAATCCGGCCGGATCAACGGTGATTGCGATGTTGAGTACTGATCGATCGGACGCGGCGGACAACGGCACAGGCACGGCCCTCGTGCCGCTGATGCCGACGTTGCAGTGGGTCCACAAGGCGCCGCTGCCCCGCCCCGATCCCAGCTTCGTCACCCAGCTGATCGCCAATGCCGAGCACCTGCCCCAGACCAGCCGGCTCCGCCGCGCCTCGTCCGAAGATGCGCTGATGGCCTATGGGGGCAAGCGCCCGCTCGGCAGCGTCAGCGCGCGCACGCGGCAGGTGGCTTGATCGCGGCGATTTTTTGTTGGGATGGCACGGCCCTCTTACCTCGCCCCGCTTGCGGGGAGAGGTCGAATTCGAGCGTCGCTCGA
>NZ_PSRT01000194.1 GCF_004212635.1 Bradyrhizobium genosp. SA-3
TGTCTCCGCAATGGGACAGTCCCCTAGAGGAGAAAGCCCTCACCCGGCGCTGCGCGCCGACCTCTCCCGCGAGCGGGAGAGGTGAACGAGCCGCCCCGGAATCGATTCACCTGAAGCCATTGCGCTTTGCGATCGACGAGCTAAAGCGCGCTCGACGCGACGGAAATTTGTATGCAAAAACAACCCCGTTCTACTGTGCATGGGGTTGTTTTCGCGTTTGTGATTGGGCCGGCCTCAACCCTGCCGGCGCAGGAAGCCCGTGATCGTGACCTTTTCCCAGATGCCGGCGGCGGCAAAGGGATCGGCGCGATTGAAGGCTTCGACCTCAGTGCGGCCGGGTGCCTCGATCAGGAACAGGCTGCCGATCATGGTCGCACCCTCGTCGGAGACGAGCGGCCCCGACATCACGATCTTGACGCCGAAGCGTGATGTGTCGCTCAGGAAAGCCTTGTGGGCGTCGTAATTGGCAAGCCGGGTCGGCAGCGCGCCGGTGCGGTCGACGGCGTGAATGGCGAACAGCATGGTGGTCTCCGTTTCTTGCTTCAGTTCTTGGGACGGCCGCGGCGGCGGCCGTCCGGACTTGACGTGATGGGTTAGTCTACTTGGCGCCGAGCTTGTCCGCTTCCTCGAAGGTCGGGCAGGTCCGCTGCTCCAACGGCACGTCGAACGGCCCAAAATTGTCCTTGGTGATGACGGTCGGCTTCAGCACGATCTCGCTGATGACGGGCTGGTTGCGCAAGGAGCGGATCGCCATCATGGTGCCGAGGCAGCCTTGAGCAAATCCGTTGTAGTCGCCACTCGCGAGCAGCTTGCCGGATTTGATCGCGTCGATCGCTTCCTTGGTGCCGTTGATGCCGATCACCTGGGCTTTGCGGTTCGCGCCGTCGAGCGCCTCGATCGCGCCGACCGCCATGGCGTCGTTGGCGGCGAGCACGCCGTCGATCTGCGAATTCGACTGCATCAGGTTCTCCATCACCTGGAGCGCCTGCAGCCGCTGGTAATTGCCGGGCTGCGAGGCCAGGAGCTTGGCGCCCGGAGCCTCCTTCAGCGCAGCGTTGAAGCCGCGGACGCGGTCGACATTGGTCAGCGAGCCCTTGACGCCCTCGATGATGACGATGTTGCCCTTGCCGCCCAGCGTCTTGAGCAGGTAGCGCGCGGTCTCGCGCCCAAGGCTGTAATCGTCGGCACCGACGAAGGAGAGGAACTTGCCGCCCGCCGAACGGTCGGTGATGTTGACGACGGGGATTTTGGCTTCGTTGATCTTCTCGACCCCCGGCACCATGGCCTTGTAGTCGACCGGCGTGAAGACGATCGCGCTCGGCTTCTTCACGACGACGTCCTCGATCTGGCTGAGCTGCTCGGGGATGCTGTCGGGTTTGGTCGGGATGTACTGCAGCGTCTTCGCGTTCAGCGTCTTCGCCATGTTGTCGGCGCCGACCCGCACCGTCTGGAAGAACGGGTTGGTCTGGTTCTTGGTGAAGACGGCGATGGTCTCGCCGTCGGCGCGCGCCCCCGTGGTGAACGCAGCCGCCATCAGCAGCGGCAGCGTCAGATAGCCAAGTTTCAGTTTCATGTAGCCTCCATCCCTCATTTTGCTTGTTGGATTTCTAAAAGCTCATTGCGCGCGGCGGCGGGTCTTCATGTCGAGCCAGACCGCGAGAATGACGATGATGCCTGTCACCAGCGGCTGCCAGTTGGCGCTGACCGACAAGAGGTTCATGCCGTTCAGCACCAAGGTCAGGATCAGCGCGCCAATGAAGGTGCCGAACACGGTGCCGACGCCGCCGAACAGCGAGGTGCCGCCAATCAGCACGGCCGCGATCGCCGGCAGCGTCAGGCTTTCGCCGATATCGGCCTCGGCCGAATTGAGGCGCGACAGGAAGATGATCGAGGCAAGCCCCGCCATGGTGCCGGAGACGGCGTAGACCAGCAGCAGGCGGCGCGCGACAGGAATGCCTGACAGCCGCGCTGCGACCGGATTGGCGCCGATGGCATAGATCTCCTGGCCCCAGATCGTCCGTTGCGCGAACAGCGTCCCGATTCCGAGGAACACCAGCAGCAGATAGACCGGGATCGGCAGGCCGAACAGATAGCCGCTGCCGATCTGGCGGAAGCCGGCCGGGAAGCCGTGAAGGGTCTCGCCCGCCATGTACCAATAGGTGAGGCCGTTCAGCACCCAGAGCATGCCATAGGTGGCGATGAAGGAGGGGATGCGGAGCGCGGTGACCATGATGCCGTTGAGGAGGCCAACGATGCCGCCGCAGGCAAGCCCGGTGAGGATGCCGAGCGCCGGCGAGCCGGTCTTGTGGATCACCGTTCCGGCGATACAGGCCGACAGCGCGACATTGGCGCCGACGGAGAGGTCGAGGCCGGCGGTCAAGACCACCAGCGTCAGGCCAGAGGCGATGAAGAAGGTCAGGCTCGCCTGCCTCAGCACGTTGAGGATGTTGCCGAGGCTCAGGAAGGAATCGCTGAGTACGGCCAGCACCGCGCAGATCAGCAGTGCCGCGAGCAGGCGATAGAAGACCTGGATCGCGTCCTGCGACAGGAACGAGCGAGGCGGCGCGATGGCGTCTTTGGTGATGTCGGTCATGCGCGGCTCCTGAGGCCATCGAGGAACAAGGCGACGATGACGAGCACGCCGACGCTTGCGACCTGCACCGAGGACGGCAGCGAGATCAGGTTCAGCCCGTTGCGCAAGACACCGACCGCGATCACGCCAAGCACGGTGCCGAGCAGCCAGCCATTGCCGCGCTCGAATGATGTGCCGCCGACGGCGACGGCCGCGATGGCATCGAATTCGAGGCCGAGCCCGGCGGTGGGATGGCCGGAATTCATCCGCGCGGTCATCAAGAGGCCGGCGATGCCGGCCATGGCGCCACCGATGGCGTAGACCACGATCAGGAGGCGGTTGGGCGAGAGGCCGGCATAGCGTAGCGCCTCGCGATTGCCGCCGAGCGCGAAGATATAGGTGCCGAAGCGGGTGTGATAGAGCAGGCCGTGAAAGGCCGCATAGGTCACCAGCGCCATCACGATCGGAACGGGTACACCGAGAAGCGTCGCCGAGTAGATGTCGCGCACGCTGTGGGGAATGCCGACCACGCTCTGGCCGTCGCTGACGATCAGCGACAGTCCTTGCGCCATGCCGAGCGTGCCCAGGGTCGCGACGAACGGCGGGATGCCCAGGATCGCGACCAGCCAGCCATTGGCGATACCGAAGGCGGCGCCGACCAGCAGGCCGGCACCTAAACCCAGCAACATCGATTTCGTCGCGAGCGACACGATCGCGACGCAGAGCGAGGTCAGCGTCAGCACCGCGCCCATCGACAGATCCAGCCCCTCCGTCATGATGATCAGTGTCATCGGCAATGCGAGCATGGTCAGGATGGTCGATTGCACCAGCACGTTGGAGAGATTGGCGACCGACAGGAAGCCGGGCGCGATCGCGCTGAACAGCGCGATCAGCAGCACCAGCACCATGGCAACGCCGGGAATGCGTTGCAGCGGATTGGGTTGCGAGACGACCGCGGCTTCACGCATGATGCATCCCCAGTCGCACGATGTTCTCCTCGGTCAGTTCGTCGCGTGTCAGGTGCCCGGCGATGCGCCCCTCGCGCATCACGTAGGCGCGATCGCAGACATGGCAGATCTCGACCTGTTCGGACGAGATCATGAGGGCCGCTGCGCCTTCGGCCACCAGTCGGTCGATCAACGCAAAAATCTCCGACTTGGCGCCGATGTCGATGCCGCGCGTCGGCTCGTCGAAGATAAACAGCTTCGAGCCGGCCGCCAGCCACTTGCCGATCACGACCTTCTGCTGGTTGCCGCCCGAGAGCAGGCCGACGGTCTGCCGCGCACCCGGTGTCGCGATCCTCAATTGCCGGATCAATCCATCAGAGGTGCGTTGCGCACTGCGCTGGTCGAACAGACCGCTCGGGAACAACTTTCGCAGCGCCGACACCACCAGATTGTCGCTGACTGATCGCAGCAGCGCGAGGCCCTCGCTCTTGCGGCTCTCCGGGATCAGCGCGATGCCGCGGCGGGCGGCAAGGTCGGGCTCGCCGGAGATGATCTTGCCGTCGAAGACGATCTCGCCTGCTGTCACCGGATCGGCGCCAAAGATGGCGCGCGCAACCTCGCTGCGGCCAGAGCCGACGAGGCCGCACAGGCCGACGATCTCGCCCCGGCGCACCTCGATGTTGATGTCGGAGATGCCGGTCGGCGCCGTCAGGCCCTTGACCTCGAGCAGCACCTCGCCGGGCCTATCGGCAAAGTTGCGCGGATAGGTCATGTCGACGTTGCGGCCGACCATCATGCGGACGAGCTGGTCCGGCGTCACGTCGGCGGGACGAACGCCGTCGATGCGGCGGCCGTCGCGCAACACCGTGATGCGGTCGCCGAGCGCGAACACTTCGGCCATGCGGTGCGAAATGTAGACGATCGAGACGCCATCGGCCTTCAGCCGCGCGATCAGCGCGAACAGCAGCTCGGTCTCACGGTCCGACAGCGCGGCGGTCGGCTCGTCCATCACGAGGATGCGGGCGTTCTGGCTGATCGCCTTGGCGATCTCGACCATCTGCTGCTGTGCCACCCCTAACTTGTCGACGCTGGTGGAGGGATCGATGTCGAAACCGATGGTGCTGAGGACACGACGAGCGTCAGCCAGGATCTTGCGGCGGTCGATCGTGCCGGGAATGCGGCCCTTCGGCTCGCGGCCGAGGAAGATGTTCTGGGCGATATCGAGATAGGGGACCAGCGAGAATTCCTGGAAGATCACGGCAATGCCGAGCTTCTGCGCATCCGCGGTCGAGCTGATCTCGACCTTCTCGCCCTTGTAGAAGAATTCGCCGGCATCGGCGCGGTAGGCGCCACACAGCACCTTCATCAGGCTCGACTTGCCGGCGCCGTTCTCGCCCAGCAGCATATGGACCTCGCCGGGGTAGACGGCGAAGGACACGTCATCCAGCGCCTTTACGCCTGGAAATTCCTTGCTGATGCCGCGCAGCTCCAAGAGCGGTGTCGGCGGAGAGGGTTCAACGGCCAATGCTGCGCTGCTCATGCCTGCGCTCCGCTGGCAAAGATCTTTCCGGGATTCATGAGACCGTTCGGGTCGAGTGCGGTCTTGACCTGCCGCATCACGTCGACGGCCTCGCCGAGCTCAGCGGTGAGATAATCGATCTTACCAAGCCCGATGCCATGCTCGCCGGTGCAGGTGCCGTCCATGGCGATGGCCCGCGCAACCATGCGGGCCTGGAGCGCCTTGGCGCCTTCGGCTTCCTCGGGCTTTGCCGGGTCGATCAGGATCAGCATGTGGAAATTGCCGTCGCCGACATGGCCGACGATCGGCGCGGTGAAACCGTGCTCGTCCGCGTCGCGCCGCGTCTCGGTCAGGCATTCCGCCAGCCGCGAGATCGGCACGCAGACATCCGTGATCACCGCGCGCGCACCGGGTCGTAGGCCCAGGCCCGCATAGAGCGTGTTGTCGCGGGCGTGCCAGAGCCGGCTGCGGTCTTCCGGCGCCTTGGCCCAGGCAAAGCCGTGGCCGCCATGGTCGGCCGCGATCGCCTGCGCGGCCTCGGCCTGCTCGGCGACGGAGGCCTCGGAGCCATGGAATTCGAAGAACAAGGTCGGGGCCTCGCGATAGCCGAGCTTTGCGTAGGCATTGATGCCGCGCATCATGACGTCGTCGAGCAACTCGATGCGCGCAACGGGGATTGCGGACTGGATCACGGAGATCGCGGTATCGACGGCGTTGTGCAGGCTATCGAAGCTGCACACCGCGGCCGAGATCGCCTGCGGCACGGGATGTACCTTCAGCGTGATCTCGGTGATGACGCCAAGCGTGCCTTCGGCGCCGACGAACATGCGCGTCAAATCATAACCGGCGGCCGACTTGCGCGCGCGCTTGGCGGTGCGGATCATACGCCCGTCCGCGAGCACCACCTCCAGCGCCATGACATTGTCCTTCATGGTGCCGTAGCGCACCGCCATGGTGCCGGAAGCGCGCGTGGAGGTCATGCCGCCGATCGAGGCGTCCGCGCCCGGGTCAATCGGAAAGAACAGGCCGGTCGCCCGCAGCTCCGCATTGAGCTGTTTTCGCGTGATGCCGGGCTGCACCACGACATCCATGTCGCTGTCGTGCACGGCAAGCACCTTGTTCATGCGCGCGAAATCGAAGCAGACGCCGCCAGCGACCGCGGCCGCGTTGCCTTCGAGTGAGGTGCCGGCGCCGAACGGGACGATCGGCATCCCCGCGCTCGCGCAGAGTTTCACGATCTCGGCGACCTCCTGCGTTGTTTCAGGGAAGACGACGATGTCGGGCGGCAGATTGCGGTAATGCGACTCGCTCTGCCCGTGCTGATCGAGCACGCCGCGCGCGACGCTGGCGCGCGGGCCGATCATGCCGGTGAGGCGATCGGCCAATACTGCCGTGCTGACCCGCGGTCCCATCCTTGCTCCCTCTCTGCCCCGATGACGGACTCTTTGTCGGTCCGCTGCGTTGTCGTTCGGATTAGGCGGCTTGCGCGTTGCTCGCAACCTGCTTCAGGCCGAAATCATAGTTGAGATGAAAATATGCGCTGTCCACCATGCGACCATCCGGCGCACGGCCGGCAGGGTGGCGGACGAACTCGCGGATCAGGCTGTCTTTGACGCCGAACACCACGTCGCTGTCGAGATACTGGTCGCCGGCGACGAACACGTGCGTTACGAGCTTCTCGAAACCGGGCGACGAGATCATGAAGTGCACATGGGCGGGACGCCAGGGATGGCGGCCCTGGACCTCCAGCATCTCGCCCACCGGGCCGTCATGCGGGATCGGATAGGCGGCCGGCTTGATCGACCAGAAATGGAAGCGGCCGTTCTGGTCGGTGTGGAAGCGGGCACGCATCGTGAGATCGCCGATGGCGTCGAGCTGCTGCACGTCGTAATAGCCGTCGTCGTCGGAATGCCAGACGTCGACCACGGCGCCTGCAAGCGGCTTTCCGTCAACGGTCGAGACCGAACCGGTCACGAGCATGGGGTCGCCTTCCATCGGACCCGAGATATCGGCGCCGCTGTCCTTCTCCGGCGCAGCCTGGACGAAGAACGGCCCGAGCACCGTGGTCTCGGTCGCGCCCTCCGGCACCGGATGGTTGATCGCGTCGACCAGCATGGAGACGCCGAGCGTATCCGACAGCAGGATGAACTCCTGGCGCTTGTCGTCGCACATGTGCCCGGTGCGGGTCAGGAAGTCGATGCCGTATTCCCATTCCTTCTGGGTCGGCCGCACCTCGCGGACGAAGGCATGAAGGTGACGGACCAGCGCCTCGCTGATTTGCTTGATGCGCGGATCGGTCGCGCCCGCGATCCGCTCCAGCACCGCGTCCGTGATCGTGTTCTCGTTGAAGTTACGCATGTGTGCCTCCGTTGATCACAGCTTCGGCTCGCCGAGGCCGGACAGCCGTTCGAGATGCTTGACGGTCGCAATGAAGTCGGTCTCGCCGTCGCCCTGCGCGACCAGCGAGCCATAAGTTTCGCGCACTTGCGCCGCGAGCTGCAGCGGCACGCCAACGGCGTGGCCGGCGCCGAGGATGAGGTCGAGATCCTTGGCCATCTGCTTGCAGGAGAAAGTGGACGCGAAATCGCGGTGGCGCAGCGGCGCGGTCTTGTACTTCACCATCGGCGAAGCCACTGCACTGTCGTCGAGCACTTTCAAGATATCCTGCCAGGCGATGCCGCCCTTGCGCGCCAGCGCCAGGCTCTCCGCCATCATGGCCGCGGACACCGCGATCATCAGGTTGACCGAGAGTTTTGCGTAGCGTGCTTCCTCGGCCGGTCCGAGATAGGTCTGGGCACGGGTGAAGGCGGCGAACAGCGGCTTTGCGCTTTCGAAGGCATCCTTCGGCCCCGAAACGAAGCAGGTCAGCGCGCCCGTGTGCACGATGCTGGCATTGCCGGAGACCGGCGAGCGAAGATAGGCAATGCCGCGCGCCTGCGCGGCGGCCGCAACCTCGGTAGAAGCCTCGACACTCACGGTGCTGGTCTCGATGAGAACAGCTCCGGGCGTCATCGCGGCGATGAGGCCGGCAGGACCGAGCAGCGCGCCGCGCAAGGCGGCATCGTCGGGCAGGGAGGTGACGACTGCGGACTTGCCGCTCACGGCCTCGGCTGGCGTAGCGGCAATCGCAATGCCTTGCGCGCGTGCCTCGTTGATCCGCGCCGCGCTTTGATCGAACGCGGTGATGGCGTAACCGGCCTTGGCGACGAGCACCGACATCGGCAGGCCCATCTTGCCGATCCCGATGAAAGCGACATTCCTTGAAGCATCACTCATTGTTCTTGTCCATTGGCGCCTTCAGGCGGCGCGTCCTTGTCGTTCGATGTCCTGCACCAGCCGCCGGCCGGATTGCGCCAGCAGTTCTTTTTTGCCCTCGAGCGCTTCGGCCAGCAGTCGCCCGTTCCGCTTCTTCCAGGCGCCGCCGATCATGACGGCCTCGATGTTGGCGAGGCTCGTCTGCATCACCACGGTCGCGACGGGATCGTGCACCGGGAAGAGGTTGAGATCGGTGGCGTTGATGATGACGAGGTCGGCGAGCTTGCCCGGCGTCAGCGAGCCGATCTGGTTCTCGCGGCCGAGCATGCGGGCGCCTTCGGTCGTGATCCAGCGCAGCGCCTCGCGCACCGGAATCGTGGTCGTTGCCGGGATGGTGCCGCTGGCCTTGCGCGTCTCCGCATTGTCGAGCGCCCGCTGCATCGACAGTGCGACACGAGCAGCGGAGAAGAGATCGCCGGCCAGCACGGACTCCAGGTCAATGCCGATGGTCGGGTGCACGCCGCGCTTCAGGAGGCGTCCCGTGATCGGAAAGCCGTGACCCTGGATCATCTCGTTCTCCGGCGTCACCGAGAAGGACACTCCGAGATCGACCATTCGGTCCAGCAGCTCGTCGGGCAGATCATTGCCATGGACGATGTTGATGCCGGCGCCGACGAGCCCGGCCTCGATCAGCTTCTCCCAGCCACCAGGCGTCTTGGCGGGACCGCCGCCCTGATGCATGGAGGCGATCAGCTTGAGCTCCCGCGCAAGGCGGAAGTCGTGCATGGCGACGTCGAGCGTCGAGTAGTGCGGGCCGAGAATGGCGAGCCCGAGCGTGACGAGTCCGTCGCGGTCGGCGAGGGGGCCCGCGAGCAGCCGCTCGACCTCGCGGCGCGGATGCGGAATCTCGGAGAAATGCGGCTCGCCCGGTTTCGGCTCCGGTTTCGGCGAGCCATGGAAGAAGGCGGCGCGGATGCCGCTCTCGATCAGGCCGCGAACCGCAGCGTCGGTGTGATCTGGCGTCGGATTGTTGTGGCACCAGTCGACGAGTGTCGTCGTGCCGCAGTTGATCTGGTTCAGCGCGCCGACCAGCGTCGCGATGTGGATGTCGTCGGGCCTGAACACAGTCGCGAGGCCCGCATGCATGCGGCGGAAATATTCCAGCAGCGTCCAGTTCGCGGCATAGCCGCGTAAGCCCGTCTGCCAGGTGTGCATATGTGCGTTGATCAGGCCGGGGATAACGATGCGTCCCGTGCCGTCAATGATCTCTGCCTCGCCGTTGCCGAGGTTGATCAATGGGCGTACATCAGCGATGCGGTTGCCTTCGATCAGCACGTCGCCGGTGCTGAGATCGCCGATCGCGTCATCCATGCTGATGACGGTGGCGGATTTGATCAGCGTGCGCCGCATCGCATCAAGCCGCCGCTTTGACTGCGCCCGGCGGCTCGCCGGCCCAAGCGCGCGCGATCAGGCCGCGGATGGCGCTCCGCTCGAGCGGACGCGGATTCCAGTAGGTGTTGGTGACGGCGAGATCGGCCGCCTTGTCGATGCCGCTCTCGGGCATGCCGACGTCGCGCAGCGCAAGCTTTGCACCCAGCCGCTTCGCAAGGTCGTACAGTCCTTGGGAGGCATCGGCCGCGCCAATCGCGCGCGCGATGCGCGCCATCGCATCTGCACCGCCGGTGCATTGTAGGCTA
The DNA here is from genome assembly GCF_004212635.1 of Bradyrhizobium genosp. SA-3. GTDB lineage: Bacteria > Pseudomonadota > Alphaproteobacteria > Rhizobiales > Xanthobacteraceae > Bradyrhizobium. The sequence goes on from NZ_PSRT01000194.1 coordinate 9,991, forward strand.
ACGCATGCGGCAGCACGATGGTGTGCGTTTCGGCATGCGGCAGATCAAAAGTGCCGCCGAGCGTGTGGCAGAGCTTGTGATGCAGCGCCATGCCGACGGTGCCGAGGCAGACACCGCACAGCCAGGCGCCATAGAGCGCCTCGGTGCGCGCCTCGCGGTCGTCGCTTTTGACAGCGATCGCGGGCAGGGCGCGGGCCAGCGCGCGGATGCCTTCCTCCGCCATCAGCGATGTCACGGGATTGGTATCGCGCGCGTAGAGCGCTTCCACCGCATGTGCGATCGCATTGATGCCTGATGTCGCAGCTAAGCTCGCCGGCAGCGTCAGGGTCAGGTCGACATCGTAGATCACGGTCTCCGGCAGTACGGCGGCATCGCGCACCGTGGTCTTCAGGCCGTTCTCGGTCTGGCCGACGATCGGTGTCATCTCCGAGCCGGCATAGGTGGTGGGGATGCAGAGCTGGTTGACGCCGGTGCGCAAGGCGAGCGCCTTGCCAAGGCCCGTGGTCGAGCCGCCGCCGAGCGAGACGACGCAGTCGGCCTCGCACGCCTTCATGACAGCGAGCGCGCGCTCCGTCACTTCGATCGGGGTATGCATGGTGGCGTCGGAAAATAGGCCCGCATAGAGCGGCCCGAGCGCCGCACCGAGACTCTTGCCCTGCGCCTCCTGCTGCGGCGTCGTCAGCACCAGCGCGCGCTCGCCGCCGAGCCGCTCGACTTCAGCCTTGGCGGAGGCAAGCGTTCCGCTGCCGAACACGACACGGCAGGGCAGGTTTTCAAAGGTGAACGAACCGATCATGCGCCGGTCTCTTTGATGGGATAATCGACCTGGAAGCGCCCGATCCGCAAGTCGCCAAGTGCATCGCGGACGCGCAGATGTTCGGGGTGGTTGGCATAGGCGGAAAGCGCAGCCTGGTCGGTGAACTCGGAGAACAAAACGACATCGCAGGCGTAATCGACAGCGCTGACATCCATGCCGACCTCGATATGGGTGAGGCCGTCGATGCGGCCCTTGAGCCCCTCGAACAGGGTCTTGACCTTGATCCGGGCGGCGGATCGCTCCGCAGGGGTCTCCCCGCGCAGCCGCCACATCACGATGTGCCTGATCGGGCCCGACATTTCCCTGCTTCCTCGCCTGCTATCTTGCTTGTGTTGAGGCCATTTTGGCTTGCGGGAGGCGGAAATAAAGATCAATAATCGTAACTCTCTTTTCCTAAAAGTGGAAAAATGGACCGCCTGGCGCAATTGGAGGTGTTTTCCAAGACGGCCGAGCTCGGCAGCCTGTCCAAGGCGGCCGAAGCGCTGCGCATGTCGAACGCGGCCGCGAGCCGCCATCTCAGTGCGCTCGAGGAGCGGCTCGCCGTCCGGCTGATCGAGCGCAACACCCGCCGCCTGTGGCTGACGGAGGCGGGGCAAGAGCTGTTGGAGCGTTCCAGCCGGGTCTTGAACGAACTGGCCGAGGCCGAGGACATCGTCAGCGATCGCGCGCTGTCGCCGCAGGGCACGCTGCGCGTCACGAGCTCGCTGTCCTTTGCGGTGATCTATCTGGCGCCGATGCTGCCGGCCTTCCGCGCGCGCTATCCGAAGCTCAACATGCAGATCACCACCGCCAACCGCTACCCGGATTTCATCGAGGCCGGCATCGACGTGGCGATCCGCACGCGCGAGCAGGAGCCGGATTCGAACATCATCGTCCGCCGCATCGGCCAGATGCGTCGCGTGCTCGCGGCGGCACCGTCCTATCTCGCAAGCTGCGGCGCGCCGGAACAGCCCGCCGATCTCGCGCGTCACAACATGCTGGTCTACAATCTCGCCAATGATCCCTATTCGCTGCGCCTGCGCAAGGGCCATGGCGCGCAGACCGTCCGCATCACGCCGACGCTCGACAGCAATGACGGTCAGGTCATTCGCGGTGCGGCATTGGCAGGTCTCGGCATCCTCATCCAGCCGCTCTACATCGTCCAAAGCGATATCGCCGCGGGCCGGCTCGTCCCCGTCCTGATGGACTGGGAGCTGCCGCTGCTCACCATGAACATCGCCTATCAGAACCGCGCCGGGCTGCCGGCCAAGATCCGGGTGTTCTCCGACTTCTTGGTCAGCTACATCCGCGAGCATTCGGAGCCGGGAATCTGGATCGACACGGCGACGTGAGCGGGAAGCATTCATGTATCTCGGCATCGATCTCGGCACCTCGGCGGTCAAGACCGTTCTCGTCGATGGTGCGCAGCGCGTGATTGCGAGCGAGAGCCGGCCGCTCGCGACCGTCTCGCCGCAATCGGGCTATTACGAGCAGGATCCCGCGCAGTGGATCGATGCGACCTTTGCCACGCTGGATGCTCTGAAGGCATCGCACGCCGGCGAGCTGGCGGCGGTCGAAGGCATCGGGCTGTCCGGCCAGATGCACGGTGCCACGCTGCTCGATGCGAGCTTAAGGCCCTTGCGCCCCTGCATCCTCTGGAACGACGGGCGCTCGGCCGCTGAGTGCCGTGTCCTGGAGCAGCGCTGGCCCGCCTTGCGTGCGACGTCGGGCAACAAAGCGATGCCGGGATTCACCGCGCCGAAGCTGCTCTGGATCGCGACGCACGAGCCCGACATCTTTGCGGCGACCAAGATCGTTCTGCTTCCAAAGGCCTATTTGCGCCTGGTGCTGAGCGGCGAGGCCATCGAGGACGTCTCCGATGCATCGGGATCGCTGTGGCTCGACGCCGCGCGCCGGGACTGGTCGGACGCGGCGCTGGCGGCGACCGGCTTGTCGCGCGATCACATGCCACGGCTGGTCGAGGGATGCGCGCC
>NZ_PSRT01000195.1 GCF_004212635.1 Bradyrhizobium genosp. SA-3
CCACGCGTCCTCGAAACTGGCAGGCGGAACGTCCGCCGCGGCGGGCGCTGCTGGTTCCTCATGAGGCGGCGGTGGGCCCTCGGTGGCCTTCGCCTCCGCGCGCTCACGCTCCTTACGCGAGGTCGAGGCGAATAACAGGTTGCGGCGGCGCGGCGCCTCAGGAGGCGTTGGAGCTTCCGGCGCCTCGACGCGCGGACGCTCGCGCGCGGCGGCTTCGCTCTGCCACGGCGGAGGGCCTGCGGCTGGTGGCGGCGATGGTGGCGCCGGTTCGATCTTCGCAGGCGAGGCAAGCGCCGGCTCGGGCGCAGGCGCGCCAGGCATCGTCAGACCCGGCAGCACGGGCCTGACCCGAACCTCCGACGCAGCTATTCCGGCCGCCAGACGGCGGGCGATGCCCTTCAGCTCGAGCAGCAGGAGATGCAGGCCGACCAGTAACATTCCGGTGCAGACGCCGATGGTTCCGGAGATTATGAGGGTGCTGCCGACACTGAATTCCCTGACGGTGTAGCCAAACAGGATCGCAAGGAGGCCCGCCAGAACGGCGAAAATCCCCACGATCAACAATGCCAAGGTCATCGAACTCACCCCCGGCCGCGCATCCACACGCGACACTCCTCACGCCACGATACCGTCATACGGTGTTCCACGCCAACGGCCAATTGTGGGCGCTGTTCCTAAAGGGAAAGAAATCAGGGACTTATTCACATTCCCTTCAGCTGCGGCTCGCTACTGCTACAGTGCTCCAAGTTTCTGGATTTGCTGCGTCGCATCAGGAATTTAGCCATAATGCCCAATTACTTGGTAATGGAACTGCGCTATAGGGATTCCGGGGAACAGGCCCACGCGCGCCAGCAGGGCCGAGAGGGGATTCCGGGTCACCAATAGCCATGACATCCATCACGACTTCGGCGATCGACACGCCTCTGCGGCGCTCGGTCGAACGGACTTGCGACGATCTCGCCATGCTGGTGCTGGCTGCGGTCGCCGTCATCGCAGGATTGACCTTCCGCGACTACGGGCTCGGCTGGGACGATTACACCCACGCTGAATATGCCGATCTGTTGCTGCGCATGTTCGGTTCCGGCTTCAGGGACACCGCGGCGCTCTCCTTCGCCAACCTCTACATGTATGGCGGCGGCTTCGACATGGTCGCCGCTCTCCTGCACAAGATCATTCCGCTCGAGCTGTTCGAGACGCGACGTCTGGTCGGCGCCATCGTCGGCGTGATCGGGCTTGCGGTGACGTGGCGGCTCGGCCGCCGCGTCGGCGGCCCCCTTGCCGGTCTCGCCGCGCTCTTGCTGCTCGCGCTGTGCCCGATCTTCTACGGCCACATGTTCATGAACCCGAAGGATGCGCCCTTCGCGGTGGCCATGATCATCCTGATGCTGGGCCTCGTCCGCCTCGCGGAGGAATATCCGCAGCCGTCGCCGCGCACGATCCTGATCGTCGGCTTGGGTGCCGGTCTTTCGCTGGGCTGCCGCGTTCTCGGCGGTCTCGCACTGGTCTACGCCGTGGTCGGCTTCATGCCGCTGTTCCTGGAGGAACTGCGCAGCGAGGGCCTGCGCGAGTCGATCCGCCGCTTCGCCCATGTCGTCTACGTCCTGCTGCCCGGCCTCGTGCTCGGCTACCTCGTGATGGGGCTGATCTGGCCGTGGTCGATCATGCAGCCCGGCAATCCCTTCGAGGCGCTGACCTACTTCTCGCACTTCTTCGAGAAGCCCTGGAAGGAGATGTTCGACGGCGCGATCGTGTCCGTGCCCGACATGCCCTGGTCCTACCTGCCGACGCTGTTCGCGCTGCAGCTGCCCGAGGTGATGCTGGTGCTGATGGCCGGCGCCGTGATCGGCACCTTCGCACTGCTGCCGCGCCGCGAGGTTCCCGCGCGCCGCAAGACCATCCTCTTGATGCTGACGCTCGCCGCGACCCTGCCGCTCGCGATCGCAATGGTGAAGCGGCCGGCGTTGTACAACGGCATCCGCCATTTCGTCTTCGTGATCCCGCCGATGGCGGTGCTCGGTGGCGTCGCGTTTGCCTGGGCCATGGAGCGCCTGCGCGCCAATCACCGCACCTGGCAGCCGGTCGTGCTCGCCACCTTCTGCTTCGGCCTCGCGCTGTCGCTCGCCGAGATGATCCGGCTGCATCCCTATCAATACACCCATTTCAACCACATCGCCGGCACCGTGCGCGGCGCCGACGACCGCTTCATGCTGGATTATTGGGGCCTCGCGCTGAAGCAGGCTTCCGATGAATTGCGCGAGCAGCTGGTCGAGCGCCAGGAAGTGCCGCCGGTCAATCGCAAATGGAAGGTCGCGGTGTGCGGTCCGCAGCGTCCGGCCCAGGTCGCGCTCGGACCCGACTTCACCATCGGCTGGGATTCCAATGCGGCCGATTTCGCGATGACGCTGGGCGAGTTCTACTGCAAGGGCCTCACCGCCCCCGTCATGGTCGAGATCAAGCGCGACGACGTGGTGTTCGCCCGCGTCTACGACATCCGCGGCCGCAGCATTTCCAGCCTGCTGTCGATCCCGGCGCCGTAATTGTTTTCTCCGGGTCCGTAGCCCGGAGAGCGAGCGACATCCGGGACCTCTTAGGAGCTGCCCCGCATTACGCTTGCGCTCCATGCGGGCTACGCTGAACTGCCGCGCTTTGGCCGCCTTGCTGCCGGCCGATTGCAAGACTACGCTCCCTCCCCGCAACAACGATGTTCGGAGAGATCAGCCATGTCGCCAGCAGAAGCGCGCCTGAAGGAAGTGCCGTCGAATATGACGGAGGCCGAGTGGCAACAACGGGTCAATCTCGCCGCCTGCTATCGCCTGGTCGCGCTGTACGGCTGGGACGATCTGGTCGACACCCACATCTCCGCGCGCGTGCCCGGCCCCGACCATCACTTCCTGATCAATCCCTACGGACTGATGTTCGACGAGATCACGGCGTCGAGCCTCGTCAAGGTCGATTTGCACGGCAATCAGCTCTCCGAGAGCGAATACAGCATCAACCCGGCCGGCTTCACCATCCATTCGGCGATCCACGAGGTGCGCGAGGACGCGATCTGCGTGCTGCATCTCCACACGCTCGACGGCACCGCGGTGTCGAGCAGCGCCGAAGGCCTGCTGCCGCTGAACCAGACCGCCCAGCTCGTCACCCACGACCTCGCCTATCACGACTATGAAGGCATCGCGCTCGACCACGACGAGCGGCCGCGGCTCCAGAAGGACCTCGGCGACCACAACCACATGCTCCTGCGCAACCACGGCACGCTGACGGTCGGCCGTTCGGTCGCCTCCGCCTTCGAGCGGATGTATCACCTCGAACGCGCCTGCTCGATGCAGGTGCGCACGCGCGCGCTGGGCACGCCGGTCTATCCGGTCGACCACGTCGCGATAGACAAGAACACCGAGCTGCTGTCGAACCGCGACCGCGCCGAGCTACGCGCCACCAACCTCGTGTGGCCGCCGCTGCTGCGCAAGCTCGACCGCGAGCTTCCCGGCTACCGCTCTTGAGATTTTCGGGATTTGGTGTAGGGTAGACGTTACCTACCTCTGCACGTTTTGGAATGAAACGCCGCCCAATTCCGGGCGGCGTTTTTATTTAGGGGCGCCCTCCGCCGTCATTGCGAGGAGCTCGCGACAAAATTGCGTAGCAATTTTGCGCTGATGCGACGAAGCAATCCGGACTGCATCCGCGGAGGGATTCTGGATTGCTTCCGCCTTCGCTAAAGCTTCGGCGGACAAGTCGCTTCGCTCGCAATGACGAGGATAGGTCTCGTAGGGTGGGCAAGGGCGCATAGCGTCGTGCCCACCATCTCGCAGCTCGCCTCGGAAGTGGTGGGCACGCTGCGCTTTGCCCACCCTACGACACCGCCTTTATTTCACCTCCGCCAGCGCGGCGAGGATGCGGGCCCAGGAGCGGATGCCCTTCTGGAAGCTGCGGAGGTCGTACTTCTCGTTCGGCGAATGGATGTTGTCGTCGTCGAGGCCGAAGCCGACCAGCAGCGAGTCGAGGCCAAGCGTGCGCTTGAAGTCTGCGACGATAGGGATCGAGGCGCCCGAGCCCATCAGCACGGTCTCCTTGCCCCATTCCTCGGTCAGCGCCTTGCTGGCGGCGGCAAGCGGCTTCATGTTCCAATCGAGCGCAACCGCAGGAGCGGCGGAATGGTCGCCGAACTCGACCTTGCAGTCGCCGGGAATGCGCGCCGTCACATAGTCGCGGAAGGCCTTGCGGATCTTTGCGGGATCCTGCCCCTCGACCAGACGGAACGAGACCTTGGCAGACGCGTGCGACGGGATCACCGTCTTGGAGCCCTCGCCGATATAGCCGCCCCAGATGCCGTTGACGTCGCAGGTCGGACGCGAGGAGGCCTGCTCGATCAGCAACCGGCCCTTCTCGCCGGCCGGGATCGACAACCCGATCGGCTTCAAAAACATCTCCGGCGTGAGATTGAGCTTCTTCCACTGCTCGAGGATATCGGGCGGCAGGTCCTTCACGCCGTCATAGAAGCCCGGGATCGTGATGCGGTTGTCGTCATCGAACAGGCCGCCGAGAATTTTCGTCAGCACCCGGATCGGGTTCATCGCGCTGCCGCCGAACACGCCGGAATGCAGGTCGCGATTGGCGGCGGTGATCTTCAGCTCCTCATAGAGCAAGCCGCGCAATGACGTCGTGATCGCCGGCGTGTTGCGGTCCCACATGCCGGTGTCGCAGACCAGCACGTAGTCGGCTTTGAACTCGTCTTTGTTGGCCTCGATGAACGGCACGAAATTCTTCGAGCCAACCTCCTCCTCGCCTTCGATCAGGAAGGTGATGTCGATCGGCAGCGAGCCCGTCACCTTTTTCCAGGCGCGGCAGGCCTCGACGAAGGTCATGACCTGGCCCTTGTCGTCCTCGGCACCGCGCGCGACGATGATCTTGCGGCCATCGGCATGGTCGGTGACGACAGGCTCAAACGGCGGACGGTGCCAGAGATCGAGCGGATCGACCGGCTGCACGTCGTAATGGCCGTAGAACAGCACGTGCGGCCGTCCGCCCGCCCCGGTCTTGCCGACGATGGCGGGATAGCCGGCGGTCGGCCTCACTTCAATGGCGACACCGAGGCTCGCGATGTCCTTGGCGAGATGCTCGGCCGCCGCCTTGCAATCGGCGGCGAAGGCCGGATCCGCGGAGATCGACTTGATCCGCAACAACGAGAACAGGCGCTCCAGGCTGTTGTCGAAATCCTTGTCGATGTGGTCGAGCACGGATTGAAGCTGCGCATTGGCCATGGTCGTGATCCTGACTTTCGAGTCTCAAGAAATCGGGGGCTCAAGGTGTCTGCGCTTTTAGCGCCGGCGCGGCCTCGGGGCCAGCCGCAACCGGCGGGTGCCGGATGTGCCATGCGAGGCTACCGGCAAGGATCGCGGTCGCAACGAGATTATTGCCCCAGGCCTGGATGACATTGGGAAACCACGGCAGCGACAGCAGCATGAGGATGCCGGCCGCGCCCAAAGCGAGCCAGGTTCCCAGCCGCACATTCGCCCGCGCGTCGAAGGCAGCCCGATGCATCAGCACCGTCATCGGGAAGAACAACCACATGAAATAGTATTGTCGCGCCAGAGGCGAGGCAATCGTCATCAGGCAGAACAGGATGCCGAGCTCCTCGGCATCGGAGCGCGCCGTGCGCCGCGCTTGCCGAGGCATGATCGCGACGAAGCCGAGCCCGAGCACTGCCGACAGCGCGAGCACGATCCAGTTCGCCGTCCGGTAGTCGACGTCGATGACGTTCATCGTACGCGGCGGCTTGTTGGGATCTTCCAGATTGTAATTGATCGGCCGGACCAGGCGATGCGTGACGGCAATGAGGGACTGGTTGACCCACGACCAGTTCTGCTCGCCGCGCTGGCCAAAGCCTTTTTCCGAGCTGCTCCCGACCATGGCCTGGTACCAGGTCGCAAGTTCGGCCGCGTTGCGCTCGAAGCCGCGGATCGGCGCCGGCACGACGTAAAGAAGAATGCCGATGAAGGCGACGGTCGCGACCACGGCCGCCCACTTCCGCCGCCAGATCAGATAGGGCAGCACCGCAATCGGAAACACCTTGATGGCGGTCGCGAGCGCGAACATGAAGCCGGCAAGCCAGTGGTGCTGATGCCGCAAGCTCCAGAAGCCGTAGAGCAACATCGCGAGCAAGACGAGGTTCGGCTGGCCGAGGTCGAACATGTCGAACACGAAGGTGACGGTGACGAAGGCGGGCAGCGCTTCCAGCCACGGACCGGCCCTGCGGTCCGATCCAGCCAACACCTGGGAGAACGTCCCGGTGCACCACCACGCCACCGCATTCAGGATCGACAGGACGACATAGAGCGGGATCTTGCCGAACCAGCCCGGGATCGCCAGCAGGACCGCCGGCAGCGGTGGATAGATGAACTCGAAATAGTCGCTGATGTCACCGGGATAGAGCGGCCGCCCCTGCAAGACCTGCTGACCGGCCCAGTACCACAGTCCGTAATCCTTGGTCTTGCCGTGGCCGAAGATCTCGGGAATGAGCACGTCGGCAGTCAGGAGGAGGCAGCAGAACAGGAAAAGCAGGTCGAGCGGCGCACGCAACGACAGGCGTCTCGGCGCATCGGGTTTGGCTAACGGGGTGGCGGAGATCACGGTGGGGTCCAGTCGGCGGCGGACTACCACGTAGCAGACGGACGGATGTTTGGAGAGTCCCTCACCGGAATTTGTGCCGGTAGTGATGGCCTCCCCGATGGCCGCTAAACCTTCCGCAGCGTCATGGCCGGACCTGCTGCCTACCGCCGCAGCAATCCGCCGAGTGCGCCGCGAACCAGGGTGCGGCCGATCGAGCCGCCGAGCTGGCCGGCGACCGACTTGCCGATATTGGCGGCCATCCCCCCGATCACCTGGTTGGTCACCGATCGCGTCACGTCGCGCGCAATGACCTGGCCGGTCGACAGCCGGCCACGCTTGACGTTGGTGCCGAAGATGGTGCCGACGATCGAGCCGATCTGGCCGAGGATGCCGCCACCGCTTCCGCCTGCCGAACCGTCGGCCGTTGCCGCCGTGCCGGCGAGGCGCTTCTGAAGGATCTCATAGGCGGACTCGGAATCGACGACGGTGTCGTATTTGCCCATGACTGGGCTTGCCGCCATGATCGCCTTGCGCTCCTCCGGCGTGATCGGTCCGATCCGGGCCGATGGCGGCCGGATCATCACCCGCTCCACCATCGAAGGGGTGCCGTTGCCTTCGAGGAAGGATACCAGCGCCTCGCCCTTGCCGAGCTCCGTGATCACCTTGGCGGTGTCGAGCTTCGGGTTGGGCCGGAAGGTCTGGGCTGCAGCGGCGACCGCCTTCTGATCGCGCGGGGTGAAGGCGCGCAGCGCATGCTGGACCCGGTTGCCCAGTTGCCCGAGCACGCGGTCGGGCACGTCGACCGGGTTCTGCGTCACGAAGTAGACGCCAACGCCCTTGGAGCGGATCAGACGCACCACCTGCTCGATCTTGTCCATCAGCGCCTTGGGCGCGTCGTTGAACAACAGATGCGCCTCGTCGAAGAAGAACACGAGCTTCGGCTTGGGCAGGTCGCCCGCCTCGGGCAGCTCCTCGAACAGCTCCGACAGCATCCACAACAGGAATGTCGCATAAAGTCGCGGGCTCTGCAGCAGCTTGTCGGCGACCAGGATGTTGACCATGCCGCGGCCGTCGCGGTCGGTCTTCATGAAGTCCTTCAGCGTCAGCGCAGGCTCGCCGAAGAATTTGGTGCCGCCCTGGTTCTCCAGCACCAGGAGCTGGCGCTGGATGGTGCCGACGGTCGCCTTGGTGACATTGCCGAAGCCCTGGGCGGCCTTGCGGATGACGGCGAACGGATCCTCCTCCGCGTCCGCTGCCTTCTTCCCGCTATCGGGCACGATGGCGTCGAGCAGCGCGCGAAGGTCCTTCATGTCGATCAAGGCAAGACCGTTGTCGTCGGCGACGCGGAAGGCGACGTTGAGCACGCCTTCCTGCACGTCGTTCAGATCGAGCATGCGCGCGAGCAGAAGCGGCCCCATTTCCGTGACGGTCGCCCGCACCGGGTGGCCCTGCTCGCCGAACACGTCCCAGAACACCGTCGAGAACTGGTCGGGCTGGAAGGTCAGCCCCATCTCGGTGGCGCGCTTGACGATGAAATCTTTGGCTTCGCCGACCTCGGAGATGCCGGAGAGGTCGCCCTTGATGTCTGCGGCGAAGACCGGAACACCGGCGCGCGCAAATCCTTCCGCCATCACTTGCAGCGACACCGTCTTGCCGGTTCCGGTTGCACCGGTGACGAGGCCGTGGCGATTGGCGAGCGCCAGCGTCAGCCAGGCCTGCTCGTCTCCCTTGCCGACGAAAATCTTGGCGTCGGTGTCACCGAGCTTGCTGTCCTGTGCGGTCATAATTCTCACTGATCTCTGCAGGTTTCGCGTATCGAAACTCGAATGCATTAGTTCCGTAGTTTATCGCATGTTGTGCGTCGATTAAAACCATTCAACGCGTCCCAAACATGCGACATTGGCGGAAATATCAGCCGAAAGTCGGAATGGAGCGCTCGCACCGCGGTATTTTTTTGCTGATTCCATCTCCGCTCTTGCACCGCTGCAACACTGTTTATGCGTTCGAGGATGAATCGCGACGGGGCGTGCGTTCATCGCTTGTATTTCACATCGCACGGGCTCAAGATCATTTTCGAAAACTCCGGCATGTGAACCGGCTGAGGGGCAGGCCATATGGACGAGCTGATCGGGCGGCTGGCAACAAACGCCAGCATAGATAGTGCTGTCGCTGAAAAGACTATCGGCATTATCCTAGGCTTCCTCCGCAGCGAGGGTCCTTCCGACAGCGTGCAGGCTCTGATTGATCAAATCCCTGGAGCGGAAGCCGCGATCGAGGCGTCCAAGAGCGGCGGCGGACTGTCGCGGCTGATGGGCGGTGGCCTGATGGCCGTCGGCTCGCGCCTGCTGGGCCTCGGACTCGGCATGTCGGAGATTCAAAACGTCGCCCGTGAACTTTTCCGCTTCGGCCGAGACAAAATCGGAGCGGATCAGATGGGCAAGATCATCGCGGGGACGCCGGGCCTCAGCCAGTTCGCCTGAAGCCACGCATTTCATATTCGAGTATCATGACATATCCGATCTCCGAGATTGACGGCCTGTCGGCCTTTGCCGCCAACAAATTGAAGGCGCAAGGAATCCGCACCACCGACGCGCTGCTCGAGGCTGCCGGCACCGTGAAGGGCCGCAAGGCGCTGTCCGCCAAGACCGGCATCAGCGAGCAGCTGCTGCTGGAATGGGCCAACGTCTCGGACTACATGCGCATCCCCGGCATGGGCCGGGCCAAGGTCGGCCTCGTTCGCGCCGCCGGCGTCACCACGGTGCGCGAGCTCGCTTATCGGAATCCGGCGAGGCTCGCCCAGAGCATGCGGGACGCCAACGAGAAGAAGAAGCTCCTCCGCATCCTGCCTTCCGAGAAGTCGGTCGGCGACATCATCGCCAAAGCGAAGAAGCTGCCGCCGAAGATTACGTATTGAGCCGAGGACGAAGCTGGGGAGATAGGATACTACTGCTCCCAGATCGTCATTGCGAGCGTAGCGAAGCAATCCAGAATCTTTCCGCGGTGACAGCCTAGATTGCTTCGCGGAGCCTGTCATCGGGCCGCGCTTCGCGCGGACCCGTTGGCTCGCAATGACGGAGTGTGGGCAAGAACCTTCTCCCTCTCGTGCCCCTGAGCGCATCGGAACGGCCGGATGCCCCCTTCCCGTCTTGACTCCCCTTCCCCGACCGCTAAAGCCACCCGCATGAGTGCCTCGCCCTCTCCATCCGTCCCGCCGGCCGGCTCGGCCGGGGCCGACGTGCTGCGGATTTTGCTGGAACGGCCGCTTCCGGCGGTGATGGGGGTGCTCAACGTCACCCCGGATTCCTTCTCCGATGGCGGCGAGTTCATCGCGCCCGACCAGGCCTTCGCGCGAGCCCGGGCGATGATCGCTGATGGCGTCGACATCATCGATGTCGGCGCCGAGTCCACCCGGCCCTACAAGGGCGCCCAACCGGTCACGGCGGAATACGAGCTCGCCCGGCTGAAGCCGGTGCTGGCTGGTGTCGTGGCGCTTGGGGTGCCCGTCTCGATCGACAGCATGAAGGCGGAGGTGGTGGCCTTCGCGCTCGACCAGGGCGCGGCGATCGTCAACGATGTCTGGGGTCTGCAACGCGACGCCGCCATGGCACCGCTGGTCGCTGCGAAAGGCGTTCCGGTCATCGTCATGCATAACCGCGACAATGCCGACCCCACCATCGACATCGTCACGGACATGAAGACCTTCTTCCTGCGCTCGCTGGATATCGCGTCCAAGGCCGGCATCTCACGGGAAAAAATCGTGCTCGATCCCGGCATCGGTTTCGGCAAGACCGCCGAGCAGAGCATGATCGCGCTAGCGCGGCTGCGTGAACTCGACATGTTCGGCCTGCCGATCCTGGTCGGCGCCTCGCGCAAGCGCTTCATCGCTTCGGTATCGCCGTCGGAGCCGAAAGAGCGGCTCGCCGGCTCGATCGCGGCGCACCTCATCGCCGCGCAGCGCGGCGCAAAGATCATCCGGACCCATGACGTCGCCGAGACCTTGCAGGCCCTGCGGGTGGCGCACGCAATCGAGAGCAAGCCATGACCGACACGATCTTCGTCACCGGCCTGTCGATCCACGCCCGCCACGGCGTCATGGATCACGAAACCGAAGTCGGCCAGCGCTTCGTCATCGATCTCGAACTCTATACCGACCTGTCGGAGCCTTCGCGCAGCGACCGGCTCGCCGATACCGTGTCCTACGCCGAGGTCGTGGCGACCACGACGGCGGCGTTCAAGAACACCAACTACAAGCTGCTGGAGCGCGCGGCCGGCGCGGTCGCCGATGCCATCCTGTCGCATTTCCCGCGCATCCGCGCCGTGAAGATCACTGTGCACAAGCCGCATGCGCCGATCGCCGCGATCTTCGATGACGTCGGCATCATGCTGACGCGCTCGCGGCATCCATAAGATGGCAAGCGTGCTGATCGCACTCGGCGGCAATGTCGGCGATGTCCGCGCGACATTCGGCAAGGCGATCGCGCACATCTGCGGCATGGCGCAAGCCGCGCTGATCGCGCGGTCCTCGGACTACACGACGCCGCCCTGGGGCGACGAGGACCAGGAGCCCTTCATCAATGCCTGCATCGAGATCGAGACCAGCCTCGATCCGCATGCGTTGCTGTTCGTGCTGCAGAAGGTCGAGCAGAAATTCGGCCGCACGCGGGACAAGGAGCGGCGCTGGGGACCGCGCACGCTTGATCTCGACATGATCGCCTATGACGATGTCAACTTGCAGAAACCCGATCTGTCCCTGCCGCATCCGCGCCTGTTCGAGCGCGCCTTCGTGCTGGTGCCGCTGGCCGAAATCGCGCCCGACCGCGTGATATCAGGCATTCGTGTGCGTGACGGGCTCGCCAGCGTCTCGACGCAAGGCATTGAGCGGCTTCCGGATACCGGTTAACCAAAAACAACCGTTTGCAGGGACGGTCCGCCGTGGCAATTTCGCCTGCGAATAACAAGATTGTCGGGAGCCCTGGGCCGCATGACCTCCGTGACTGACGACCTGCCGCTGGCGGTGGAATTCCCCAAGGCCACGATCGACGACTGGCGCAAGCTGGTCGACGGCGTGCTGAAGGGCGCGCCGTTCGAGAAGCTGGTCGGCAAGACCTATGATGGCCTGAAGATCGAACCGCTCTACCCGCGCGCCAAGGGCGGTGCGCCCGTGGCGGGACGGCCGCTAGCTGCGCCCTGGCAGATCATGCAGCGGGTCGACCATCCCGATGCCGCCGCCGCGAACGCGCAGGCGCTGACCGATCTCGAGAATGGCGCGACGGGGCTCGCGCTGGTGTTCGCCGGCGGCAGCGGCGCCCACGGTTTCGGCCTGGAACCTTCGGCCGATGCGGTCGCAAAAGTCTTGAAGGACATTCATCTCGATGCCGGCATCGGCCTCGAGCTCCAGATCGGTCCGCAATCGCGGATGGCCGCGATCCATGTCGCGGAATATGTGAAGAGCGCTGGCCTCGATCCCGCCGCCTGCAACATCCGCTTCGGGCTCGATCCGCTCGCGGCTGGCGCTGTGTGGGGCCACAGCCCTTATACGTGGGATACGTGGGAGGAAATTGTTCCCGCCGTCGCCGGCGCCATCAAGGGCCTGGCGGCGCTCGGCTTCAAGGGACCGTTCGCGTCGGCCGACGGGCGCGTGATTCACGATGCCGGTGGCTCCGAGGTGCAGGAGCTCGCCTTCGTGCTCGCCTGCGGCGTTGCCTATCTGCGCGCGATCGAAGGCGCCGGCATTGCGCTGGAGCAGGCGCAGGGCATGGTCTATGCGCGGCTTTCCGCCGATGCCGACCAGTTCCTGACCATGGCCAAATTCCGCGCGCTGCGGCTGCTCTGGGCGCGCATCGAGACGGCGTGCGGGCTGACGCCAAAACCGCTGTTCATCGCCGCCGATACGGCCTGGCGTATGCTGACGCAGCGCGATCCTTACGTGAACTTGCTGCGCGCGACCATCGCGACCTTTGCGGCGGGGCTTGCCGGTGCCAATGCAATCACGGTGCTGCCGCATACGCTGGCGCTCGGGTTGCCCGATCCGTTCGCACGGCGCGTGGCGCGCAACACGCAGCTTTTGCTGCTGGAAGAGAGCAACCTCGCCAAGGTGAGCGATCCCGCCGCCGGCGCCGGCGGCACCGAGAC
>NZ_PSRT01000196.1 GCF_004212635.1 Bradyrhizobium genosp. SA-3
CCGCGACCTCGAAGACGATCCGGCCCTTGCCCTGCATGGCATCGCGCGCGTTGGTCGCCATGTTGATCAGCGCCGTCTCGAACTGGCCGGCATCGGCATTGACGAGACAGGGCTCGGCCGGCAGCCGCGTGACGATCTCGATGGCGGGCCCGAGCAGCGTTGCCAGCATGTCGTGCAGCGACTGCATGCGCTGGCCGACGTCGAACACCTCTGGCTTCAGGGTCTGGCGCCGCGCAAAGGCGAGCAGCTGCGAGGTCAGCTTGGCGGCGCGTGCGACTGCGTCCGCGATGGCCGTGATGTAGCGCTGCCGCCGCTCCTCCGTCAGGTGCGGGCGATTCAGCAGGTCGACCGAGGCGCGGATCACCGTCAGCAGATTGTTGAAATCGTGCGCGACGCCGCCGGTGAGCTGCCCGAGCGCCTCCAGGCGCTGGCTGTGCTTGAGCGCGTCCTCGGCTTCGCGCCGCGCTGCGGCCTCGGCCTGAAGATGCTGGGTGCGGCGGAATGCGAAGGCGAGCAGCAGGAACAGCAGCGCGGTGGCGGGAATGCCGAACACCAGATGCTGGCCCATGGTGGCGAACCAGCGCGCCCGGATCGCCGAGGTTTCGAGCCCGGCGCTGACATAGATCGGATATTCGGCAACGCGCCGGTAGCCGATGCGGCGCTCGATCCCGTCCGATGGCCAGGCGACGGTCATTAGGCCACGCTCGGGCTGGGCGGCGATCTGCTGACCGACCGGGCCGCCCGGATCGAGCCGCAGGTCGTGGTCGAGCCGCGGGAAATGCGCGAGCACGGCGCCGTCGGCACGCCCCATTGCGAAGAAGCTGCCGGGATCGGAGCCGATCCTGGCATAGAAGCTCTCGAAATATTCCGGCAGCACGGAGGCCTGGATCACGCCGATGAAGGTGCCGTCGTCGGAATCGCGGCGGCGGCTCATCCCGAAGAAGCGCGCGCCCCGATAGGGTGGACGTGGTGTCAGAGGCATGCCGATGAAAGTGCCGATGCTCTGGTCGATGTGGGCGTAGAAGTAATCGCGGTCCGTAAAGCTTAGCTCGGGCGGCGGTGAGGCGAGGCTGTTGACCAGCGCTTTTCCGTCCGCACCGAAGATCCAGGCCGATTTGAGCTGCGGCAGCGAATCGGTCAGCCGCTTCAGGCGACGGTGCAAAGCCGGCTCGCGCGTGCGGATGGTTTCGTCGGGAAGGCCGCGCACGACCTCGTTGAGCTCGGCAAGGCTGCGGTCGATGGTCTCGAACACCTTCAGCGCATGCTCATGCGCGACGTCGAGGGTGCGCGCGATCTCGCGGTCGGCAATGTCTTTCGTCGAAGTGTAGGAGATCGTGGCGGCGATCGCGAACAGCGCAATCGGCAGCGCCAGGGATGCCGCCATCATCCACTGCAACAGCCTCAGCGAGTTGCGTTGCGCCCTCTGCACAGTCGCTCCAGTCCCTGGCGCGAGCTTAACTGAATCTCGCGCAGGGAAGGAAGCAGCTTATGCGAAAACCGCTGGTTGTTGATCTAAAACTTGCGCGCGCAGCGGGTTGGAGAAAATTCTGCTCAAATTGACTGTGATCGCAGAATACCCCGGCCGGCCCGGCCGGGGCGGCAATATTCGTCTCAGATCTGGCGCTCGACCATCTTGAGCTTGAGCTCGGCGATGGCTTCGGCCGGGTTGAGGCCCTTCGGACAGGCCTTGGCGCAGTTCATGATGGTGTGGCAGCGGTAGAGGCGGAAGGGGTCCTCGAGATCGTCGAGCCGTTCGCCGGTCGCTTCATCCCGCGAATCGGACACCCAGCGGTTGGCCTGGAGCAGCGCGGCGGGACCGAGATAGCGCTCGCTGTTCCACCAATAGCTCGGGCAGGAGGTCGAGCAGCAGGCACACAGGATGCATTCGTAGAGGCCGTCCAGCTTCTCGCGGTCCTCGTGGCTCTGGCGCCATTCCTTCTGCGGCGTCGGCGAGGTCGTCTTCAGCCACGGCTCGATCGAGGCGTACTGCGCGTAGAAATTGGTGAGGTCGGGAACGAGGTCCTTCACCACCGGCTGATGCGGCAGCGGATTGATCTTCACCGCGCCGTCATTCACGTCGTGCATCGAGCGGGTGCAGGCGAGCGTGTTCTGGCCGTCGATGTTCATGGCGCAGGAGCCGCAGACGCCTTCGCGGCAGGAGCGGCGGAAGGTCAGCGACGGATCGATGTGGTTCTTGATCCAGATCAGGCCGTCCAGCACCATCGGACCGCAATCATTGGTGTCGACGTAATAGGTGTCGACGCTCGGATTCTTGCCGTCGTCCGGATTCCAGCGATAGACCTTGAACTCGCGGAGC
The DNA here is from genome assembly GCF_004212635.1 of Bradyrhizobium genosp. SA-3. Lineage (GTDB taxonomy): Bacteria > Pseudomonadota > Alphaproteobacteria > Rhizobiales > Xanthobacteraceae > Bradyrhizobium. Next base: position 2,318 of record NZ_PSRT01000196.1, read on the forward strand.
TCGGTCGCGCCCGCAGGCTTCGGCCAGGTCTTGCCGCCGGTGATCTTGGAGTTCTTCGGAAGTGCGAATTCAACCATTGCTCTAACCTTTCGTCATTCCGGGATGGTCCGAAGGACCAGACCCGGAATCTCGAGATTCCGGGCTTGATGCTGCGCATCGCCCCGGAATGACGGCTAATGTTCGATCAGTACACCCGCGCCTTCGGCGGGATGTACTGCACGTCGTTGGTCATGGTGTAGTTGTGAACCGGGCGGTACTCGATCTTGACCTTGCCGGAATCGTCCAGCCAGGCCAGCGTGTGCTTCATCCAGTTCTTGTCGTCGCGCTCGGAGAAATCCTCGCGCGCATGGGCGCCGCGGCTCTCGGTGCGGTTGGCGGCCGAGTTCATCGTCACCACCGCCTGCGAGATCAGATTGTCGAATTCGAGCGTCTCGACGAGATCCGAATTCCACACCAGCGAGCGGTCGGACACCGCGATGTCGGTGATGCCGCTGTGCACCTTCTGGATCAGGTTCTGGCCTTCGCTCAAAACTTCGCCGGTGCGGAACACCGCGCAGTTGTTCTGCATCACGTGCTGCATGCCTTCGCGCAGCTTCGCCGTCGGCGTGCCGCCGGAGGCGTAGCGGTAATGGTCGAGGCGGCCGAGCGCCATCTCGGCCGAGTTCGCCGGCAGCTCCGGCTGCTTGCCATTGGGCGTGAGCTTCTCGGCGAGGCGGAGCGCCGCGGCGCGGCCGAACACCACGAGGTCGATCAGCGAGTTGGAGCCGAGGCGGTTGGCGCCGTGCACGGAGACGCAGGCGGCTTCACCGATCGCCATCAGGCCGGGGATGACCGCGTTGTCGTCGCCGTCCTTCTTGGTCAGCACTTCGCCGTGATAGTTGGTGGGAATGCCGCCCATGTTGTAGTGCACGGTCGGCACGATCGGGATCGGCTCGCGCGTCACGTCGACATTGGCGAAGATCTTTGCGGATTCGGAGATGCCCGGCAGCCGCTCGGCCAGTACCGCGGGATCGAGATGGTCGAGATGCAGGAAGATGTGGTCCTTCTTCTTGCCGACGCCGCGGCCTTCGCGGATCTCGATGGTCATCGCGCGCGAGACGACGTCGCGCGACGCCAGATCCTTTGCGGAAGGCGCGTAGCGCTCCATGAAGCGCTCGCCCTCGGAATTGACGAGATAGCCGCCTTCGCCGCGCGCGCCTTCGGTGACGAGACAGCCCGAGCCGTAGATGCCGGTCGGGTGGAACTGGACGAACTCCATGTCCTGGAGCGGCAGCCCGGCGCGCAGCACCATGCCGCCGCCGTCGCCGGTGCAGGTGTGCGCCGAGGTGCAGGACGCGTAGGCGCGGCCATAGCCGCCGGTCGCGAGGATCACGGTCTGGGCGCGGAAGCGGTGCAGCGTGCCGTCGTCGAGCTTGAGCGCGATGACGCCGCGGCAGGTGCCCTGGTCGTCCATGATCAGGTCGATGGCGAAAAATTCGATGAAGAATTCGGCCGCGTGGCGCAGCGACTGGCCGTACATCGTGTGCAGCATGGCGTGGCCGGTGCGGTCGGCGGCGGCGCAGGTGCGCTGCGCCTGGCCTTTGCCATAGTCCAGGGTCATGCCACCGAACGGGCGCTGGTAGATCTTGCCGTCCTCGGTGCGCGAGAACGGCACGCCCCAATGCTCGAGCTCGTAGACGGCTTCCGGCGCGTTCCGCACCATGTATTCGATCGCGTCCTGGTCGCCGAGCCAGTCCGACCCCTTCACGGTGTCGTACATGTGCCAGCGCCAGTCGTCCTGGTGCATGTTGCCGAGCGAGGCGGAGATGCCGCCCTGCGCCGCGACCGTGTGCGAGCGGGTCGGAAACACCTTTGTGATGCAGGCGGTGCGCAGGCCGGCTTCGCTGCAGCCGACCACGGCGCGCAGGCCCGCGCCGCCGGCGCCGACCACGACGACGTCATAGGTGTGGTCTTCGATCGGATAGGCTTTGCCGTTGGTGGCGGGAGCGCCCTTGCCCGAGCCATTCGTTGTGGTGGCCATGGGTTACACTCCGGATGAAAGTTTCAGGATCGCGTAGGTCGAGGCGAGCGCCACGGCGACCGAGAAGAAGTTGTTGAGCATGATGGAGATGAGCTTCAGCTTCTCGTTATGGACGTAGTCCTCGATCACCACCTGCATGCCGATTTTCATGTGCCAGGCGCTGGCGAAGATGAAGAGGAGCAGGATCACCGCGACGGGAATGGAGCTGAGAATCTGCGCAGCGCCGATCTGATTGCGGCCGAGCAGCATCATGATGATCACCAGCACCGGGATCATCAGCAGCGTCATGGCGACGCCGGTGATGCGCTGGTGCCAGAAATCGGACGTGCCCGAATGCGCGGCGCCGAGATTGCGGACGCGGCCAAGCGGGGTGCGCATGCTGCGCTTCGGCGTATCGGTTGCGCTCATCGTCCACCTCCGATCGCATAGGCGATGATCCAGATCAGCACCGTCAACGCGATGCCGCCGATCAGGGCGCCCCAGGTCAACGTTTCCCGCTCGTTGGCCTTGAAGCCGTAGCCGAGATCCCAGACGAAATGCCGGATGCCGCTGAGCATATGGTGCATCAGCGCCCAGGTGTAGCCGAACACGATCAGCCGTCCGATGATGCTGCCGGCGAAGGCCTGGACGTGCGCGTAGGCGGCCGGGCCGGAGGCCGCCGCAATCAGCCACCAGACCAGCAGCAGGGTTCCGACATAGAGGGCGATACCGGTGGCGCGGTGGATGATGGACAGCGCCATCGTCAACGTCCAACGGTACACTTGCATGTGTGGTGAGAGCGGTCGTTCGATCCGTGCGGTCATGGGCTTTGATGTTGTATTGCGGCCCAACAGAGGGGCGCGCGGGGATCGGAAAGGTCGGCTCTATTTACGGAGTCGATTTCGCTGGCGCAATCACCAAATCGCCATAAATCGAACGATGGTTCAGCTCTAGAGCGTTGATGAAACAAGGCCAATCAGTGGCTTGGTATACCAGAGCGTCGGTCCGCCAACGAAGTAAGGAATAAATATTCATTTCTTCGGGAGGGAGCGAGGTGCGTTGAAATTGCTATTGGAACGCCTCTAAACGGACCGTCCCGTCCAAATCGGCCAGAGGGTGGTCCAGTCGTGGCGCAAACTCGTCCGGCCCACGCGAACCTGCCTTCCCATTCCGCTTCCGTTCGAACCCCTTGGATATGCGCACCCTGCATCCCACCCCAGCCGGGAGGTCCGGTGTGTCGACCGCGCGAATCAGATCGCCTAATGCTCCCTACGCGGCGTTCCGAAGCGACATCTCGGCACCGCAGCGACCAGTCGCCGGGGCAGGTCAGAGGTGATTGCAGGGCTCGACATCAAGGAGATCGTGGAGCTTGCGCTGTTGCTGATCGCAACCGGCGCGCTCTCGGGATTTTTGGCCGGCGTGTTCGGCATCGGCGGTGGCGCGATTCTCGTGCCGGTGTTCTACGAATGCTTTCGCATCGCCGGCGTGCCGCTGGAGGTGCGCATGCCGCTCTGCGTCGGCACCTCGCTCGCGGTGATCATTCCGACCTCGATCCGTTCGTTCCAGGCGCACTACAAACGCGGCGCCGTCGATATGGCGATCCTGCGCGTCTGGTGGCTGCCGATCGTGATCGGCGTCATCGCCGGCAGCGTGGTCGCGCGCTACGCGCCGGAGCGCCTGTTCAAGATCGTGTTCGTCGCCGTCGCCTGGTCAGCCGCGGTCCGGCTCATCTTCGCGCGCGAGACCTGGAAGCTCGGCGATGATCTGCCGAAGGGCCCATTGATGCGCGCCTACGGCTTCTGTGTCGGCATCCTCTCGACATTGATGGGCATCGGCGGCGGCCTGTTCTCGAACCTGCTGATGACCTTCTACAGCCGTCCCATTCATCAGGCGGTCGCGACCTCATCGGCGCTCGCGGTCTTGATCTCGATCCCCGGCGCGCTCGGCTACATCTATGCCGGGTGGCCGGCATCGGCGAACTATCCGGCCGTCACGGCCCTGCAAATCCCATTCGCGCTCGGCTACGTCTCCCTGATCGGCGCCGTTCTGGTGATGCCGATGAGCCTCGTTACCGCGCCGCTCGGCGTAAGAGCCGCGCATGCGATGTCGAAGCGGACGCTGGAGGTGGCGTTCGGGTGCTATCTGTTTATTGTCGGCAGCAGGTTTGTGATGAGCCTGGTCGGCGGGCAGTAGGCCCCGCACACTCCGTCATTGCGAGCCAACGGGTCCGCGCGAAGCGCGGCCCGATGACAGGCTCCGCGAAGCAATCCAGGAATCCTTCCGCGGCGGCAGCCTGGATTGCTTCGTCGCAAGAGCTCCTCGCAATGACGGCGTTGAGAGTGCTCGCAATGCCAACATCATCGTCGTCCTGGACAAGCTCGCGCAGCGAGCGCCGATCCAGGACCCATTACCCCAGGGGTGGTTTTGCGATGACTCGTGGCCACCAGCTTCGCGCCAAACTTCTCCCTGGGGTAATGGGTCCTGGCTTTCGCCAGGACGACAGCGGGAAGTTGACGGCGATCGCGAAGCCGCAACATGCCTATTTCTTCGCGTAGATATCCTTATACGTCTCGCGCAGCACGTTCTTCTGCACCTTGCCCATCGTATTGCGCGGCAGCTCGTCGACGACGAAGACGCGCTTGGGCATCTTGAATTTTGCGAGCCGTCCGTCGAGCGCCTTCAGCACCGAGGCTTCGCTGACCTCGGCGCCCTTGTTGCAGACCAGCACGGCGGTGACCCCTTCGCCGAAATCGGCGTGCGGCACGCCGATCACGGCGGATTCGACCACGCCCGGCATGGCGTCGATCTCGCTCTCGATTTCCTTCGGATAAACGTTGAAGCCGCCGGAGATCACGAGGTCCTTGCCGCGGCCGAGAATGTGGACGTAGCCCTTGCTGTCGATCTTGCCGAGATCGCCGGTGATGAAGAAGCCGTCGGGCCGGAATTCGGCCTTGGTCTTCTCCGGCATGCGCCAGTAACCCCTAAATACGTTCGGGCCCTTCACCTCGATCATGCCGATTTCTTCGCGCGGCAGTTCCTTCGCCGTCTCGGGGTCGGTGACGCGCAACGAGACGCCCGGCAGCGGGAAGCCAACTGCGCCGGGCACGCGCTCGCCGTCATAGGGGTTCGACGTGTTCATGTTGGTCTCGGTCATGCCATAGCGCTCGAGCACCGCATGGCCCGTGCGCGCCGACCATTCACGGTGGGTCTCCGCCAGCAGCGGGGCCGAGCCCGAGATGAACAGGCGCATGTGCTTCGCGGTCTCGCGCGACAGCGCGGGGTTCTGCAGAAGCCGTGTGTAGAAGGTCGGAACGCCCATCAGCACGGTGGCGCGCGCCATCAGCTTGATGATCAAATCCGGATCGAGCTTCGGCAGGAAGATCATCGACGCCCGCGCGAACAGCGTCACGTTGGTCGCAACGAACAGGCCGTGGGTGTGGTAGATCGGCAGCGCGTGGATCAGGACGTCCTTGTCGGTGAAACGCCAGTAGCCGACGAGGCTGAGCGAGTTCGACGCCAGATTGTCGTGGGTGAGCATCGCGCCCTTGGAGCGCCCCGTGGTGCCGGACGTGTAGAGGATCGCGGCGAGATCGTCGTTTTCGCGCGGCACCGTCGTAAACTCGCTGCTCGCCTTGTCGGCGGCAGCCGTCAGCGAGCCCTTGCCGTCAGGCTCGAGCGTCTCGACCTTGGCCTTTACTTTGGCGGCGATCGGGGCGAGGCCTTCGGCCTTGGAGGGATCGCAAACCACCAGCGACGGTTCGGCATCGCCGATGAAGTAGTCGAGCTCGTTCAGCGTATAGGCGGTGTTGAGCGGCAGATAGACCGCGCCGGCCCGCACGGTGGCAAGATACAGCACGATGTTGGCGACCGATTTCTCCACCTGCACCGCGACGCGATCGCCGGGCTTCACGCCGCGCGCGACCAGCACATTCGCCATCTGCCCTGCCCGCGCGATCAGATCGCCATAGCTGATACGGGCGCCGTCATGCGTCTCGATCGCGAGGCGTTTGGGATCGTCCAGGCCGTCGAACAGGCGGGAAAACAGATTGGCGTTGGCAGCTTGGTTCATGCAACATTCCTCGCCGGCGAAGGCCGGTCAAAACCGAGGGCTGGATTAGCAAAAACCGCCCCGCAGAAGCAACGGAGACAGTTGGCATGACAAAAAACGGGAAACGCGTGGCCTGGGTCACGGGCGCCGGCAGCGGGATCGGGGAGGCCGGCGCCGAGGCGTTAGCTGCCGACGGCTGGACGGTGGTGGTGTCGGGCCGGCGCCAGTCAGCCCTGGATGCCGTGGTTGCAAAGATCAATGGCGCAGGCGGGGCGGCCGAGGCCATTGTGCTCGACGTGTCCAACGCCACTGAAGCCCAGAAGGCGGCCGATCAGATCGTCGCCAAGCACGGCCGGATCGATCTGCTGGTGAACAATGCCGGCATCAATGTTCCCAAGCGCAGCTGGCAGGACATGGAACTGGAAGGCTGGGACAGATTGGTCCAGGTCAACCTCAACGGCGTGCTCTATTGCATGCGCGCGGTGCTGCCGACGATGCGCAAGCAGCAGGACGGCGCGATCATCAACGTCTCGTCCTGGGCCGGCCGCCACGTCTCGAAGATGCCGGGCCCGGCCTACACCACGACCAAGCATGCGGTGCTGGCGCTGACTCATTCCTTCAACATGGACGAATGCGTCAACGGCCTGCGCGCCTGCTGCCTGATGCCGGGCGAGGTGGCGACGCCGATCCTGAAACTGCGCCCGGTGGTGCCGAGCGAGGATGAGCAGGCCAGGATGCTGCAATCCGAAGATCTCGGCCGCACCATCGCGTTTATCGCGTCGATGCCGCCACGCGTCTGCATCAACGAAGTGCTGATCAGCCCGACGCATAACCGTGGTTTTATTCAGACGCCGCAGAGCCGGGATTGAGGGCAGAGTGCACGCCACTCCACTGTCGTCCCGGACAAGCGTAAGCGCCGATCCGGGACCCATAATCCCAGGGAGGAGTCGTCGCGCGAGATAGGTCACTCCGAGTCTTCGCCAAACCACTCCCTGTGGCTATGGGTCCCGGATCGGCGCTTCGCTCCAGACAACGCTGCGCGTTGTCGGGAGCTGCGCTTGTCCGGGACGACAGTGGTGAACGTGGACGGTGCGAGCCACCACACGAAATTCCTCCCCCATAGTTTCACGCATCACAAAGAATTTTTTTCCGAAACCGCATCGCAAGCCCTCCCGTAGTTCGGTCCAACGACGGCGCTGCTGCTTCAAGCCAAGGAGACACAGCCGCCGTTGTTGCCAACTCAAACACCGGCGACCGCCGGTCTCAATTCAATCGGGAGATTCTCCATGTCGAAGCGCATTGCCTATCTCGCTGCCGCCGCCTTCAGCGCCCTGGCCATCACCGCGACCGTCGTTGCGCCCGTCAGCGCCGAGGAAAAGACCGTCATGGTCGGTGGCGCCGCGATGTTCCCGTCCAAGAACATCGTCCAGAACGCGGTCAACTCCAAGGACCACACCACGCTGGTCGCGGCGGTGAAGGCGGCAGGCCTGGTGCCGACGCTGGAAAGCAAGGGCCCGTTCACGGTGTTCGCGCCGACCAATGCCGCCTTCGGCAAGCTGCCGGCCGGCACCGTCGACAACCTGGTCAAGCCCGAGAACAAGGCGACGCTGACCAAGATCCTCACCTATCACGTCGTGCCCGGCAAGCTCGCGGCCTCCGACCTCACCGACGGCAAGAAGATGAAGACCGCCGAGGGCGAGGAACTGACGGTGAAGAAGATGGACGGCAAGACCTGGATCGTCGATGCCAAGGGCGGCACCTCGATGGTGACGATCTCCAACGTCAACCAGTCGAACGGCGTCATCCATGTGGTCGACACCGTGCTGATGCCGGCGACGTAACACCGCCCACCCCTGTTTCATCCCCCGAACAGGAGGCCTCGAGACGGCGAGCCGGGGGTGCCCGGCTCGCTTTCTTGTGACCGTGATAGCCCGCCAGTATCGATTTGATGCCGGACGGGGCGTAACGAAAGCGGAAGCATCGGCGTATAATTGTTGTCAAACGACGTTCAGGACGGAACCATCATGGCGAGCCTCACAGTCACCGACGAGCAGGTCAGGGCCACTCCGGCCAAAGTGATCCAGCCGGCCTGGGTCCGGATCATGCACTGGGTCAACGCCCTCGCCATGATCCTGATGATCCTGTCGGGCTGGCAGATCTACAACGCCTCGCCGCTGTTCGGTTTCAGCTTCCCGCGCGAATACACGCTCGGCGGCTGGCTCGCGGGCGGCCTGCTCTGGCATTTTGCGGCGATGTGGCTGTTGATGATCAACGGCCTCGCCTATGTCATCACCGGGTTCGCGACCGGCCGTTTCCGCAGCAAGCTGCTGCCGATCACGACGTCCGGCGTGCTTCACGACGTCAGGGCGGCGCTGACCTTCAAGCTCGGCCATGACGATCTCACCGTCTACAATTACGTGCAGCGCCTGCTCTATGCCGGCATCATCGTGGTCGGCGTGCTGATCGTGCTGTCGGGCCTCGCGATGTGGAAGCCGGTGCAGCTCTATTACCTGGTGATGCTGTTCGGCGATTATCCGACTGCGCGCTACGTGCACTTCTTCTGCATGGCCGCGATCTGCGCGTTCCTGGTCATTCATGTCCTGCTCGCGCTGCTGGTGCCGAAGAGCCTGCGCGCGATGATCATCGGCCGCTGAGGAGGAGAACATGGCGAAGCGCTCATTCCTGATCCCCGGCGTCGACAAGCGATTGCTGATCAAAGATTTCATCAAGACGATGCCTGACGTCACCCGCCGCGGCTTCATCGCGGGCGGCGCCAGCTTCGGTGCGCTGACGCTGCTCACCGGCTGCGACGTCGTCGACTCGTCCTCGGCCGAGGAGATGCTGAAACAGGTCTCGAAATTCAACGACGCGGTACAGGCCTTCATCTTCAATCCCGATGCGCTGGCGCCGACCTTCCCCGAGAGCGCGATCACAAAACCGTTCCCGTTCAATGCCTATTACGATCTCGACGACGCGCCTGATGTCGATGGCAGCGACTGGAAGCTCGAGGTTCGCGGCCTCGTCGACAACAAGAAATCGTGGACCCTTCCGGAGCTGTACCAACTTCCTCAGGTCACGCAGATCACCCGCCTCATCTGCGTCGAGGGCTGGAGCGCGATCGGCAGCTGGACCGGCACGCCGCTGCGCGACTTCCTCAAGCTGATCGGCGCCGACACGCGCGCGAAATATGTCTGGTTCCAGTGCGCCGACAAGGACGGCTACAACTCGCCGCTCGACATGCGCAGCGCGCTGCATCCGCAGACGCAGATGACGTTCAAATACGCAGGCGAGATCTTGCCGCGCGCCTACGGTTTTCCGATGAAGATCCGCGTGCCGACAAAACTCGGCTTCAAGAACCCGAAATACGTGGTCTCGATGGAGGTCACCAACGACTACAAGGGCGGCTATTGGGAAGACCAGGGGTATAATTCGTTTAGTGGAAGCTAGGCCCGCTGCTGTAGGGTGGGCAAAGGCGCGTAGCGCCGTGCCCACCATGATTGTCACGGCGGACAAAGCGTTGGTGGGCACGCTTCGCTTTGCCCACCCTACGGCACCGATTGTTTGGCCGCCCCCACCTTGCGCTGGCACAGCGCCGCCACCGCCCCGAGCGCCAGCAGCGCCGCCGAGACATTCAGCGCGTAACTCAAGCTGCCCAGCGCATCCGTGATCGCGCCGACCACGATCGGGCCGAGCGTCTGGCCGACGCCGAATGAGATCGTCATCGCCGCGATCGCGGTCGGCCACACCTCGGGCGGATAGTTGAAGCGGACGAAGGCGGTGGTCGAGCCGACGACCGCGAAGAAAGCGACGCCGAACACCACCGCGGAGACCGCGAGCCACGCCGGTGAATGTCCGAGCATCGGCAAGGCGGCACCGAGCGCGTTGGTGCCGAGGATGATGGCGGTGGCAAGTCCCCCGCGATCGAGCGCCAGCACGCCGCGCCAGGCCCAGGGCGTCACGAAGGCGCTCAGCCCGATCAGGCTCCAGAACGCGGCCTGTGCCGCGGCCCCGCCGCCGCCGTCGCGCACATAGGCGATCATGAAGGTCATGTAGGCGATGTAGCCGGCGCCGAACAGGAAGTAGCCGGCGAGATAGATCAGCACGGGCAGAATCGCGAACGACACGTGGCTGCCTTCCGAGAAGCGGACACTGCTCTCGATGCGGATCAGGAACAGCGGAATCGTCATCGCGACGGACAGCAGTGTCAGCGCCCACCAGACGATCCACCACGAGCCCGGTCCGAAATATTGCAGCGTGAACGGGGCGATCAGCCCCGAGGCGAGAATGCCTATGCCCGGGCCGGCGTAGAACAGGCTCAGCAGGAAATTGGCCCGCTCCGGGCGCAACTGCGCGATGGTCGCCGCCAGCG
>NZ_PSRT01000197.1 GCF_004212635.1 Bradyrhizobium genosp. SA-3
GGGACTGCCACGGCCTGCCGATCGAGTGGAAGGTCGAGGAAGAGCACTATCGCAAGAAGGGCAAGCAGAAGCCCGACTTCCGCGACTCTGCCGCAATGATCGATTTCCGCAAGGAATGTCGCGCCTATGCCACGCACTGGCTCGGCGTGCAGCGCGAGGAGTTCAAACGTTTGGGGGTGATCGGCGACTGGGATCATCCCTACGCCACCATGAGCTTTCCGGCCGAAGCCCAGATCGCGCGCGAGCTGATGAAGTTCGCCGCCAACGGCACGCTCTATCGCGGCTCCAAGCCTGTGATGTGGAGCGTGGTCGAGAAGACCGCGCTGGCCGAAGCCGAGGTCGAATACGAGGACTACACCTCCGATACGGTGTGGGTGAAATTCCCGGTGACCTCGCCCGCGCACGGCGCGCTCGCCTCCGCAAGCGTCGTGATCTGGACCACGACGCCATGGACGCTGCCGGGTAATCGCGCCATCTCGTTCTCGCCGAAGATCGGCTATGGCCTGTACAAGGTGACGGACGCGCCCGCCGACAATTGGGCCAAGACGGGCGATCTCCTCATCCTCGCCGACGCGCTCGCTGAAGAAGTCTTCAAGCAGGCGCGCGTGACGGCCTATGAGAAGGTCCGCGACGTCCCCGGCGACACCATGGACGCGATCGAATGCGCCCATCCGCTGAAGGGCCTCGCCGGCGGCTACGACTTCATCGTCCCGCTGCTGCCCGGTGATCACGTCACCGATGACACCGGCACCGGCTTCGTGCACACGGCGCCCGGCCATGGCCGCGAGGACTTTGACGCGTGGATGGCGCAGGCGCGCGATCTCGATGCGCGCGGCATAAACACCGCGATCCCCTACACCGTCGATGAGAACGGCGCCTACACCGATCATGCTCCGGGCTTTGCCGGCAAGCGCGTCATCAACGACAAGGGCGAGAAGGGCGACGCCAACGAGGCCGTGATCAAGGCGCTCGTCGAAAGAGGCATGCTGCTCGCGCGTGGTCGGCTCAAGCATCAATATCCGCATTCCTGGCGCTCCAAGAAGCCGGTGATCTTCCGCAACACGCCGCAATGGTTCATCGCGATGGACAAGGACGTTGCCGCTGACGGCAAGACCAAGTCCGGCGACACGCTCCGCGCGCGCGCGCTGCACGCGATCTCGGTGACGCAATGGGTGCCGCCGTCGGGCGAGAACCGCATCAACGGCATGATCGAGGCCCGGCCGGACTGGGTGATCTCGCGCCAGCGCGCCTGGGGCGTGCCGATCGCCGTGTTCGTGCGCGAGAAGGGCGACGGCTCGGCCGAGATCCTCCAGGACGAGGCCGTCAATACGCGCATTGGGGAAGCCTTCGAGCAGGAAGGCGCGGACGCCTGGTATGCGAAGGGAGCGCGCGAGCGCTTCCTCGGGTCCCGCGCGAACGAAGACTGGCAAAAGGTCGACGACATCCTCGACGTCTGGTTCGATTCAGGCTCGACGCACGCGTTCGTGCTGGAAGACCCCGTGCATTTTCCAGGCCTCGCCGGCATCAAGCGCAAGGTCGACGGCGGCACCGACACGGTGATGTATCTCGAAGGCTCGGACCAGCATCGTGGCTGGTTCCACTCATCGCTGCTGGAGAGCTGCGGCACGCGCGGCCGCGCGCCTTACGACATCGTGCTGACCCACGGCTTCACCCAGGCCGAGGACGGCCGCAAGATGTCGAAGTCGCTCGGCAACACCATCGAGCCGCAGGCCGTCATCAAGGAATCCGGGGCCGACATCTTGAGACTCTGGGTTGCGTCCTGCGACTACACCGACGACCAGCGCATCGGCCCCGAGATCCTGAAGAACACCGTCGAGACCTATCGCAAGCTGCGTAACACCGTGCGCTGGATGCTGGGTACGCTGCATCACTACAAGCCGGCCGACGCAATCGCGCCCGCCGAGATGCCGGAACTCGAGCGCTTGATGCTGCACGAGCTCGCGGTGCGCGCCGCCGCGATCGGCAAGGCCTATCGGGAGTTCGACTACAAGACCGTGGTCGCTATCCTGTCCGCCTTCCTCAACAGCGAGCTGTCAGCGTTCTATTTCGACATCCGCAAGGACACGCTGTATTGCGATCCACCCTCTTCGCTGACGCGCAAGGCGGCGCTGACCACCATCGACCTGTTGTGCGCCTCGATCCTGAAATGGCTGGCGCCGATCCTCAGCTTCACCGCGGAGGAAGCCTGGCGCATGTACCGGCCCGACGCCGAGCCGTCCGTGCATCTGACGCTGTTTCCGAACGATCTCGAAAGCTTGCGGGACGACAAGCTCGCGGCGAGGTGGGAGACGATCCGCAACGTGCGCCGCGTCGTTACCGGCGCGCTCGAGCTCGAACGCGCCGCCAAGAACATCGGCTCGTCGCTGGAGGCCTCGCCGGTGATCTATGTCGCCGACCGGGCCATGCTGGCGACGTTGTTCGACGTCGATCTCGCCGAAGTTTGCATCACCTCGAACTACGAGGTGCGTGAGGGCGAGGCGCCGGCTTCCGCGTTCCGTCTCGATGCCGTGCCAGGCGTCGCGGTCGTGGTGGAGAAGGCGGTCGGCACCAAATGCGCCCGCTCCTGGAAGATCTCACCGACGGTGGGCGAAGACCCCGAATACCCCGACGTCACCCCGCGCGACGCTCAGGCGCTGCGCGAATGGAAGGCGCTGGGGGTGGGGGTCTGATCCCCGGCATGACCCCGCTCCGCGCCGGCATCATCTCCGCCCTGGTCACACTCGTCCTCGACCAGGCCTCCAAACTTTGGCTGTTGAATGTGCTCGACCTCGCTCATCGCGACGTGGTGCGGGTGACACCATTCTTCGACCTGGTTCTGGCGTGGAACATCGGCATCAGCTTCGGCTGGCTCCAGAACGACGGCCAGGCGGCGCAGCTCGCGCTGATGGCCGTCAAAGCTATCGCGGTGGTCGCGCTGGCGATCTGGATGGCCCGCTCCCACACCCTCCTCGCGACCATCGCGCTAGGCTTGATCATCGGGGGCGCCATCGGCAATGGCATCGACCGCCTGGCCTATGGTGCGGTGGTGGATTTCGCCCTGTTTCACATCGAAATCGGCGGACATACCTATAATTGGTACGTGTTTAACCTCGCCGACGTGGCCATCGTTGCTGGGGTGGCGGCGCTATTGTATGATTCCTTCCTGGGGGTACCCGCCGCAAAAGCGCCCTGATCCCGGCCGATACGACCGGCAGGTGGAACCCGCTTTTGCAAGGGTCAAGCCGCGTGCGAGCGGCAAACTGCCACAATTTGGAACAGGTATGGTGATGCGCAGCTCGAAGACCAGCGGTTCAATGGTTCGAGACCCCAAATGGGGGTTCTGGCGGGCATTGAAATTGTCCGCTGTCGCGCTCGGCATCGGTCTCGTCATGTCGACCGGCGCCGCCCGCGCCGGTGACGACGACGAGGAAGACGACATGACCTTCGAAGAGAAGCTCATCGACAATCTGATGTCCGGCCTCGGCGCCAAGAGCATGGAGAAGCCCGGCATCGAGTACCGCGAGCGTTCGCCGCTGGTCGTGCCGCCGAAGCTCGACCTGCCGCCGCCGGCCGCTACCCAGGCCACGAATGCGCCGAACTGGCCGAAGGACCCCGACGAGAAGCGCCGCAAGGAAGCGATTGCCGCGCGCAAGAAAGCCACCAAGGCGACGGAGAACTGGCAGGCCGCCCGGCCCCTGACCCCCGCTGAGATGAAAGCGGGTGAGGTCGCCGCGGCCCCCCGCACCAGCAATGATCCCATACAGCCGGGTGCCAACGGCAACCCGTCGCTCAGCCCCGCCGAGCTCGGATACACCGGTGGTCTGTGGAACATGATGAAGGGCGGCAACAGCTCCGAAGAAAAGAAATTCGTTAGCGAGCCGCCGCGTCAATCGCTGGTCGAGCCCCCGCCTGGCTATCAGACGCCGTCGCCGAACTACGCCTATGGCGCCGGGCCTGACAAGTCGCGACGGACCTATTTCGACATCATGTCCGGCAAGGAGAAGGAACAATAACGTTCCTGTCGCGCCGCGACATCCTGACAGAACCGCACCCTGCGCCGGCGGCTCGTGCACGCCGGACGCGGTTCCTAAATTGCTTATCAGTAACTTGCCTCCGCGTTGAGTTCTCTGCTTCGTGACGCGAAGCCTCAGCCGCACGGTGTACCATGCCGTGCTTCCGAGCCGGACATCCGGATCTCGGCCTTTCACTAGGGATCATGATGTCCTCTTACCGATCGGCTGCCTGCCTCCTTGCCGCGCTGCTTTCGACGATTGTCCTGACGGCCGGCGCGTCCCTCGCCCAGACCACGGTAACATCGACCCCGCCCGCCAGCTTCACGCTCAGCAACGGCATGCAGGTCGTGGTGATCCCGGATCACCGCACGCCCGTGGTCACGGAGATGATCTGGTACAAGGTCGGCTCGGCCGACGAGACGCCGGGCAAATCCGGCCTCGCCCACTTCCTCGAACACCTGATGTTCAAGGGCACCTCGAAGCATCCGGTCGGCGAATTCTCGCAGACCGTGCTCCGCGTCGGCGGCAACGAGAACGCCTCGACCTCGGTCGACTACACCAATTACTACCAGCGCGTTCCACGCGAGCAGTTGCCGACCATGATGGAGTTCGAGGCTGATCGCATGACCGGCCTCATCCTCAAGGACGAGAACGTGCTGCCCGAGCGCGACGTCGTGCTCGAAGAGTACAACATGCGCGTCGCCAACAATCCGGACGCGCGGCTGAACGAGCAGATCATGGCCGCGCTCTATCTCAACCATCCCTACGGCCGGCCGGTGATCGGCTGGCACCAGGAGATCGAGAAGCTCGATCGCGAGGATGCGCTCGCCTTCTACCGCCGCTTCTACGCGCCGAACAACGCGATCCTGGTGATCGCCGGCGACGTCGACGCCGCTGAAATCCGCCCGCTGGTCGAGCGCAATTTCGGCTCCATACCGGCGCAGCCCGCCATCCCGGCGCGGCGCATTCGTCCGCAGGAGCCGGAGCCGGCCGCACCGCGCACCGTCACGCTGGCCGACCCGCGGGTCGAGCAGCCGAACATGCGGCGCTATTATCTCGTGCCCTCGGCGACCACGGCTGCGGCCGGCGAGAGCGCGGCCCTCGACGTGCTCGCGCAGCTGATGGGCAGCGGCAGCAATTCCTATCTCTACCGCGCCCTCGTCGTCGACAAGCCGCTCGCGGTCTCCGCCAACGCCAGCTATTCGAGCATCTCGCTCGACCCGACCCAGTTCGCGATCTCGGCCGCACCGAAACCCGGCGTCAGCTTCGCAGAGGTCGAGCAGGCGGTCGACGGCGTCACAGCCAATGTCGCGCAGAACCCGATCCGCGCCGAGGATCTGGAGCGGGTCAAGACCCAGCTGATTGCGGAAGCGATCTACGCCCAGGACAACCAGGCGGTGCTGGCGCGTTGGTATGGCGGCGCGCTGACCACGGGCCTGTCGATCGAGGACATCAGGAGCTGGCCCGACCGCATCCGCGCGGTCACCGCCGAGCAGGTTCGCGCCGTTGCGCAGAAATGGCTCGAGAAGAAGCGCTCGGTGACGGGCTATCTGATCAAGGACACCGCCGCCGCCAAACGCGAGGAGAAGCGTTCGTGACCTATCCCTTCCTTCGCGCGCGTCACTTCGCGCTGTCCTTCGTTACCGGCGCGGCCCTCGCACTGTCTGCGATCTCGCCGTCGCATGCAGCCGCAAAGATCCAGCACCTG
This sequence comes from Bradyrhizobium genosp. SA-3, assembly GCF_004212635.1. Lineage (GTDB taxonomy): Bacteria > Pseudomonadota > Alphaproteobacteria > Rhizobiales > Xanthobacteraceae > Bradyrhizobium. Next base: position 5,722 of record NZ_PSRT01000197.1, read on the forward strand.
ACCTCGCCGGGCGGCATCGAAGCCTGGTTCGTGCAGGACGCAACGGTGCCGCTGATCGCCATGGAGTATTCCTTCGCCGGCGGCTCGGCCCAGGATCCCAAGGACAAGTCGGGCGTCGCCAACCTCGTCGGCGACCTCCTCGACGAAGGCTCCGGCGATCTCGACTCCAAGACCTTCCATGAACGGCTCGACCGCCGCGCCATCGAGCTCTCCTTCAACGCCACCCGCGATACCTTCCGCGGCAGCCTGCGCATGTTGCGCGACAACAAGGACGAGGCCTTCGATCTGCTCAGGATGGCGCTGACCTCGCCGCATTTCGATACGGCCGATGTCGAGCGCATCCGCTCGCAGGTCATCTCGGGGCTGCGCCGCGAGACCACCAATCCGACATCGCTGGCGAGCCGCAAGTTCCTCGAGGTCGCCTTCGGCGATCACCCGTACGGCCGGCAGACCAACGGTAATCTCGACAGCGTGCCGACCATCACGGTCGCCGACTTGAAGGATTATGTCGGCCGCGTGCTCGCCAAGGATGGGCTGAAGATCGCGGTCGTCGGCGACGTCGATCCGGCCACGCTCGGCAAGCTGCTCGACCACACCTTTGGTAGCCTCCCCGCCAAGGCCAACCTCACGCCGGTCCCCGACGTCGAAGCCGCAAAGCCGCCGCAACGCGCCTTCGTAACGCTCGACGTGCCGCAGACCGTGATCACCTTCGGCGGCCCCGGCGTGAAGCGCAGCGATCCCAACTTCATGGCCGCCTACGTCGTCAACCACATCCTCGGCGGCGGTGGATTGTCCTCCCGGCTCTATCGCGAGGTCCGCGAGAAGCGCGGGCTGGCCTATTCCGTGTACGAATCGCTGCTCTGGATGGAGCATTCGGCGCTCTTCATCGGCAATACCGGCACGCGCGCCGACCGCGCCGGCGACACCATCGACGCCATCGAGAAGGAGGTCCGCCGCATCGCCGAGGAGGGCCCGACACAGAAGGAGCTCGATGAGGCCAAATCCTACCTCAAGGGTTCGCAGATGCTTGCGCTCGACACCTCCTCCAAGCTGGCGCAGGCGCTGTTGCAGTATCAGCAGGACAAGCTGCCGATCGACTATATCGAGAAGCGCAACGCCATCGTCGATGCGGTGACGCTGGACGACGCCAAGGCCGCCGCGAAGCGCCTGTGGGGCCAGGGCCTCCTCACTGTCGTCATCGGCCGCGCCCCGCAGGCCGCTGCGCAGCCGGCGGCGGTACCGGCGACGAAGTCGAACTGATCGGATAAAACGTCTTCTGAAATGGCCGCTCGCTGTCTCCGCCTTTGGCTTCGCCCGCCCAGCACTCAAAGCCCGGCGAAGCCATAGCCGGGTCCCGGCCATTTGCGTTTCCACGATGCACCATTGCCGAATGTAGACGTTCGCGATATGTCCGGACATCACGAATGGTGCCATTATGCTGCGGATATCCCGCGATCTCGTCATCGACGAGGACGACATCGAGATCGGCTTTGTCCGCGCCTCTGGGCCTGGCGGACAGAACGTCAACAAGGTCGCGACTTCAGCGCAACTGCGCTTCGACACACGCAAGCTGACCCTACCGGAGGATGCCGCCATCCGGCTTGCCCGCATCGCCGGACAGCGCATGACGAAGGACGGTGTGATCGTGATCCACGCCCAGCGCTTCCGCACCCAGGAGCGCAACCGGCAGGATGCCATCGACCGGCTGGTCGAGATGCTGCGCGAGGCGATGGTGCGCCCGATCCCACGGCGCGCGACACGGCCGACCTTCGCGTCCAAGCAGCGCCGGCTCGAAGGCAAGAAGCGGCGTAGCGACATCAAGGCGAAGCGCGGGCGCGGTTTCGACGATTAAAGTATGATCCGGAAAGGCAGGCTTCCGATAAGATCATGCTCAAACAATTCGATTCATCCCAATCGCATCGTGCTTGAGGCACGGAAAAAGATCTCCGGCCGCAGGGCGACCGGAGATTTGCCGTTGCAAGGATAGTCGTCAGTAGCGCTTGCCGGTCGCAGCACCGCCCGTCGCCGCATCATCGGCCGTGCCCTTGTGTGTCGCGCTGCCAGTGGTTCCGGCGGTACCCTTACCCTTGGTCGACTTCGTGCCGACCTTCTCGCCGGCAGCCCCCTGCTGCGCGCCGACATCATCATCCTCGCTGCCTACCGTGCCGCCCTGCATGGGTTTGCTTTGCACGGTGCCTCCGGGCTTGACGCCGGATGACGTACCTTGCGCGAGAACAGGCGTCGCAATGAGGGCCGAAAGAGCGCATGCGATTGCAGAGGTCTTCACCAACTTCATCCATTTCTCCTGGATTTTTTCGCGATGAACGGCACGGCGGCATCCCTGCGCCGCTCGCCTGCACCGGACCAGTTCATCGCAAAGAGAGTTTGAACGGCGCTGTTGTGATGCAACCTGCGTCGTGTGGTCATCGTTTAGGGATTTCTGGGCGGTTTCGCGGAATTGTGCTCCTCATATGCGGCAGCGCGGAACACGCGCCAAGCGCGAGCCCCCGCTTGCAGCGAAACAGCCCGCTACTACCACCGCATCTCTGACGCCGCCTAGAGTTTGCGCACGCTGACTTCGAGGTGGATGGGGCGAGCTCTTGGCGATGCGCGCAGTCATGCTGGGATTGTGCACCGCGATGGTGCTGATGATGCGGGTTGCCGACGCGCAGATGCCCTTGCCGGCGGCAAGACCGCTGGATGGCGCGACACTCTTCAAACAGCAATGCGCGGTGTGCCACACCACCAGCCTGTCGGAGCCGATGCGGCAGGGTCCGCCTCTGGTCAAGATCGTGGGCCGGCCCGCCGGCAAGCTCGATGGCTTTCGCTACTCGGAGAATCTCGCGAAGGCCGACTTCGCCTGGGACGAGGCAAAGCTCGACGCCTGGCTGGCCAATCCTCAAGCGGTCGTTCCCGGCGTGGTCATGGCCTACCGGCAGGCAAAGCCGGAGACGCGCGCTGCCATCATCACTTATCTCAAGGAGCAGAACTGAATGGCAAAGCCCGTCCATTCCATGATCCGCGTGCGCGATGAAGCGCGATCACTCGACTTCTACAGACGCGCTTTCGGCTTAGAGGTCGCCAACCATCTGAAATTCGCGGATTTCGCGCTGATTTATCTGCGTCACCCCTCCTCACCTTTCGAGCTCGAGCTGACGGTGAATTTCGATCGCAAGGAGCCGTACCAGCTCGGCGACGGCTACGGCCATCTCGCCGTCGTGGTCGAAGACCTCGACGCCGAACATGCCCGCTTCGAGCGCGAGCAGCTCGCGCCGGGCCCCTTACGCGACTTCAAGCACGAGGGCAGGACACTGGCGCGCTTCTTCTTCGTCAACGATCCCGATGGCTACAAGATCGAGGTGATCCAGCGGGGCGGCCGTTTCAATTGACCAAATCACGATAATCCAAATCACAAGAATTGAAGGAGGACATGCCATGAGAGAAGTCGACCGTCGAAGCAAGCACAGCCGCCGCGTCTTTCTCAAGGGCGCGGCAACCGCCGTACCGGTCGCGGCCGTCGCGACCAGCATCGGTGTCAGCATCGACAATGCCTGGGCGGATGAAGCGAATGCGCTGTCGCCTGCGACAATGAAGACATTGCTGAAGGTCGCGCGCGACATCTATCCGCACGATGTGCTCGGCGACAGCTACTATGTCACCGCGATCAAGCCATGGGACGGCAAGGCGGCGAAGGATCCTGCTATCAAGGCGCTGATCAGCGACGGCATCACGCGGCTCGACCAGAACGCGCGCGATCGCCACAAGGTGGCTTACGCCGAGGTGCCCTGGGAAGCCGACCGCGTGGTGCTGCTGAAGGAGATCGAGCAGAGCGACTTCTTCCAGAAGGTGCGCGGCGACCTCGTCGTCTCGCTCTACAACCAGAAAGAGGTCTGGCCGCGGTTCGGCTACGAGGGCTCCTCGGCCGAGCATGGCGGCTACATCAACCGCGGCTTTGCCGACATCGACTGGCTGCCGAAGGCTTAACGTCACCCAACGGTTCAGGAGAACGCATATGGTAAAATTCGATCTGAACGACTCCAGCGTTGTGGTGATCGTCGGCTCCGGCGCCGGCGGCGGCACGCTGGGCAACGAGCTCGCGCAGAAAGGCGTCAAGGTCGTCATTCTCGAGGCGGGTCCCCGCATCGAGAACCACGACTTCATCAACGACGAATGGGAGAGCTTCTCGCAGCTCGCCTGGACCGATGCGCGCACCACGTCAGGCACATGGCGCGTCGCCAAGGATTTTTCGGGTCTGCCCGCCTGGATCGTCAAGGCGGTCGGCGGCTCCACCGTGCATTGGGCCGGCGCCTCGTTGCGTTTCGACGAGCACGAGTTCAAGGTGAAGAGCACCTACGGCAACATTCCCGGCGCGAATCTCCTGGACTGGCCGGTCACGCTCGCGGAGATGGAGCCGTGGTACGCCAAGGCCGAGAACAAGATGGGCGTGACCCGCACCAACGGCATTCCCGGGCTTCCCGGCAACAATAACTTCAAGGTGCTGGAGGCCGGCGCGAAGAAGCTCGGCTACAAGACGGTGCACACCGGCAACATGGCGATCAACAGCCAGCCGCGCGACGGGCGCGGCTCGTGTCAGCAGATCGGCTTCTGCTTCCAGGGCTGCAAATCCGGCGCGAAATGGTCGACGCTCTACACCGAGATCCCGAAGGGCGAGGCAACCGGCAATCTCGACGTCCGCCCCGGCAGCATGGTGGTCAAGATCGAGCACGATGCGAGCGGCAAGGTGACCGGCGTCGTTTACGCCGACGAAAATGGCGCAATGCAGCGCCAGAAGGCGCGCATCGTCGCGGTGGCCGGCAATTCGATCGAAAGCCCGCGGTTGCTGCTCAACAGCGCCTCGACCATGTTCCCCGATGGTCTCGCCAATTCGAGCGGCCAGGTCGGCCGCAACTACATGCGCCACATGACCGGCAGCGTCTACGCCGTGTTCGAAAAGTCGGTACACATGTATCGCGGCACCACCATGGCCGGCATCATCCGTGATGAAGCCGCCAACAATCCGACGCGCGGATTCGTCGGCGGCTATGAGATGGAGACGCTGTCGATCGGTCTGCCCTTCATGGCGGCGTTCCTCAATCCCGGCGCCTGGGGCCGCCCGTTCACCTCAGCACTCGACGGCTATCCGCGGATGGCCGGCATGTGGCTGGTCGGCGAAGACATGCCGCAGGAAACCAATCGCATCACGCTCGACCCTGTCGTGAAGGACAAGTTCGGACAGCCGGTCGCGAGCGTGCATTTCGACGATCATCCTAACGACATCGCAATGCGCGCACATGCTTACAAGCAGGGCGCTGCGGTCTACGACGCCGTCGGCGCCACCGTGACCTATCCGACGCCGCCCTATCCGAGCACGCACAATCTTGGCACGAACCGGATGAGCGAGAAACCGCGAGACGGCGTGGTCAACAAGTTCGGTCAGAGCCACGACATCAAGAACCTGTTCGTCTCCGACGGCAGCCAGTTCACCAGCGGCGCGGCCTGCAACCCGACGCTGACCATCGTCGCGCTGGCCATCCGGCAGGCCGACTACATTGCGGGGGCGATGCAGAAGAAGGAGATTTGAGGCTCACATCGTCATCGCGCTCGCGATGGCGACGTTGAGGAAGGATGTTCATCCACTCAAGGTGTCGTCCCGGCGAAGGCCGGGACCCATACCGCGTGAACTATCGATTGCGGAAGGTAGGAGTACCGAACAACCAATCTCCGTCAAACTGAGCCTCGTGGTTATGGGTCCCGGCCTTCGCCGGGACGACATTATGGATACATGCTCGGCTTGCTCGCGCTATTCCGCCGCGTCGAGAATCGGCGTCACCGTGCCCTTGAACTCCAGCACCGGCGCCATGCTCCGGGAGCGGTAGATCAAACACGAGCAGCGCAGCAGCGAGGCGAAATTGTTGACTTCGCCATGATGGTCGAGCACCTCGTTGTAGAGCGTCGTCAGGAACTTGCCGAGGCTCATGCTCTCCTTGGCCGCGATCTCCTCCAGCGTGTCCCAGAACGCCATCTCCAGCCGGATCGAGGTGCAGTGCCCGCCGATCCTTAACGAACGGGTTTGGGATTCGTAGTCGCGTTGGGGCTGGTGCGCGAAGAGATGGCACATGGCGTCCTCCCGTCCTGTTGCCATTTTTTCACGATGCTACACCGCTCCCCGCCACCTCACAATCAGGACGGTGGCCGGAGACGCGTCCATCCCGGTTGCGGAATTTTCTCGAACGCCCAATGTCTTCAATGTGATAGTGAGCCCTCTTCCCCAGCCCGCCACTCCGGTGTTGCCCAGCCCATGCTTTTGACGCAACACGGCCTAGAATAGCGTCGTCTGCGAATCCCCGTTCGAGCCCCAAGATCGAGTTCATGCCCGTCCGCCAGCTTCCAGAGCAAGTCGTCAACCGCATCGCCGCCGGCGAAGTGGTCGAACGCCCGGCGAGCGTGGTCAAGGAACTCGTCGAGAATGCGATCGATGCCGGCGCGAGCCGCATCGACGTCTTCACCGACGGTGGCGGGCGCCGGCGTATCGGCATCACCGATGACGGCGGCGGCATGACTGCAAAGGATCTCGCGCTCGCAGTCGAGCGCCACGCCACGTCCAAGCTCGACGACGAGGACCTGCTCCAGATCCGCACCCTCGGCTTCCGCGGCGAGGCGCTGCCCTCGATCGGGTCGGTCGCGCGCCTCTCCATTACGACGCGGCACGCCAGCGAGCCGCACGCCTGGGCGCTCACGGTCGAGGGCGGCGAGAAGTCCGAGATCATGCCAGCGGCGCTGGCGCATGGCACGCGGGTCGAGGTCAACGATCTCTTCTATGCAACACCGGCGCGGCTGAAGTTTCTGAAGACCGACCGCACCGAGGCGGAAGCCATTCGCGAAGTGGTCCGGCGCCTCGCGATGGCGCGGCCCGATATCGCCTTCACGCTCGCGGGCGAAGAGCGCGCGCCGGTGACCTGGGCCGCGG
>NZ_PSRT01000198.1 GCF_004212635.1 Bradyrhizobium genosp. SA-3
CGAAATGCGGAAACAGCTTCTGATCGCGCGTGAAGCTCCTCAAGCCCTACAATTGGATTATGATCGTGCTGATCAGGGTAGCGTTGGTAGGACGGACACGCAGCACGAATTCAGCTACGGCGCGCCGAATTGAAGTGGCCGCAAGACATAGGGCTCTCCTCGAGGCCGCAATAACGAACAAGCGGCGATGGCTCGGGATACCCATTGCGTACGGACTAAGATTGTAACTGCGCAGTACTTCATCTCGGTTGTGAGGGTTCAACTCATGACGAAACACTTTTGGAAGCGCATTGTGACCCATGTGCTTGTAGTCGCCCTATCTTTGATGACAATCACGATTGCAGCGACATCGTTGGGCGAGCCCATTGTTGCAGGGATTGCTGCTTCTATTCCGGGCCCATTCCATCTTGCGACGGAAAGGACACTTGCAGGTGCTGGGCCAAGCAAACCGACGCTCGCCCGCGCGCCAACGGGTTGTCGGCTTCGATCTGCTCCTCTGCAATGGAAGGTGGACTGGCTTTTCGGGCCGCCTGCGACTCCAATACGATGAATCCCCGCCCAGGGCCGCCGACCGCTGCCCTTGAGGCTTAACGGAAAGGGCAAGCCGACGATTTGCTCGCGTTCGCCGCGCCGTGATCGCCCTCGGCTATATCGAAGATCTTGACTGCCTGTGAAGTAGCTTAGATCCCTTCGCTCGTGGCGCGCGCTAATGTGAGGAAAGATTCTTACTTGACGGAGGCCTCCGATGCTCGCAGCAATCAAATGGAACTCCCCACATAGTGCTCGCGAATGGGTAATGATGGCTGTGGCGCTTGTCGTCCGCACACAGGCAAACCGGCAGAATGGCGAAAGGAAGCAAAAGCAGCCACTCTGGAAGCATTTCGACGACACCCATCATTGGGACTCAACCGCGGAGGAATGGGGCCCAACCCAGACCGAGCGACTTCCTAAATACCTGCGAACGACGGGGGTGTTGGGCAGGGCGAGGGAATTTCTGTCAGCAAGACCGGCGGGATATCCAATCGGCGAGTCCAACGATTGGGGACCGACTGCTTGCCAGTCTGATCGGACGAGTGGCTTACCCCATCCACGCGTGCATCGCATGGTCGGTGCCGACGAATCCTTTGGCTTGGCCTCCCAGCAATTGCTTTGAGCCTGGCTGCAGCCCGTCGCGTTCTGCAGTGACTACCCCTGTCTAGCCAACATGATCCACGAACGGTTGATGTCGGATAATGGCCCCGTGGCCGCTCAATCAGACGCCGCGATGTCTGCCTCTGGAAGATGAGGCGACCGTCTCCGGTAAGCTCCCGAGGGCGGCCTTTGACCCTGGCTGTGTGAAAAACGGGAGTGGTGCGCTTGTGGAGGCGAAGATCGGTAACCTCGAGATAAACGATCTCTGAACTGCCGGTTCGGCCGGCGTTCATATCATCCCTTTAGGATGTCCACACAGTAGTGAACCCGAGCCGTAGTTTCCAGCCGTGGAGCCGAATCCACGCGCTCGATAATTTGCGCAGGGACATACTCACAATGGAGGAGACACAATGAAGAAGCTTCTCGTTTCGGCTGCTGCCGCTGCAATCATGACCGGCGCTGCCTACGCCCAGACGGAATTTTATGTAGTGCAAGACACCTCCACAAAGAAATGCACCATCGTGAACAAGAAGCCGACCACCACAACCACCGTCATTGTTGGCGACGGCAAGGTGTTCAAGACACGCACTGAAGCTGAGACCGGGATGAAGACCATCAATGTCTGCGCGCACTAAGGGAGCGGTGGCGAGAAGCGATAACTTCCGCTCCCATCGACAAGAGAGAGACCGCCGAAGTGGCCTCCCTCTATTCACCGGAACATACCAACTGGAGGATCAGCCATGTTGAAAGGAGTGCGCAAGTATGCATTCGGCGCCGCAGCGGCAACTGCGCTTTTTGTAATCCCGATCTCGGCCTTTTCCCAATCCTTTGAGATTGGGCCGGGAGGTGTCCGAGGGTACGACGGTCGAGGGGGAGGGCAATGCGAGCAATTGCGGCTTGCCTGCGAAAACAAGGACGCGCTAGGGGAACGGGGCGAAGGAAATTGCCGCAGATACCGGGAGACCTGCCAAAGACCAGTACGCCGGGATGTGTGCGCCGAATTGAGACAGGCCTGCCTCTACAAGAACGAGCTGGGCGAACAAGGCGCAGGAAATTGCCGCAGGTATCGCGAGACTTGTCGGGGGCGCCTGTAAAGGTCTCGCCAATTTCAGGATGGCGGAGTGGTCCGGCACCGCCTCGCGCACTCGTCATCGCGAAGGCCGCCTCAGTTGGCGGCCTCGTTCATATCAGGCCGACCCCGCGATGTCGCCTACCGGCCCCGAGCTGAACAACGAACGAGCCGCCGCCATGTTGGCTGTCTGCGGGAGACCGGACGTTGCACGATGGTTGCGGTGACCGCCGCTCATGACCCATTAGCGGAGATTCGTTTTGACGACTCCCTATAGTCTTCGGCTGCTGCTCGTGATCAAATGCGACGTTTCAGCCAATACGCAATTAGGGGCGAGGTATGAGGCGGCGGGAGTTATTGCTTTTTGCCATGCTCGGTGCGGCACATCTTCCTCAGTTGCTTCGGGCTCAGCCCGTCAAGGGCAAGATAGGTTATCTGCATCCCGTTACGACAAATCCAAATCACATTACCTTCTCAGTACTTGAGCGGGAGTGGCGCCGCCTCGGGTATGTTGAAGGCGAAACTGTTTTGACCCGCTCCGGCGAGGGCGAACTAAGACGACTTCCCGAGTTAGTCCGAGATTTGATCGGCAAAGGAGTGGGCGTCCTTATTGCCGTCGGGGCCCAAGCTGTCCGCGCCGCTGCTAGCGTGGCCTCAAACACTCCAATAGTGGCTATCGATTTGGAGACTGACCCCATCCAAGCCGGACTAATTCGCAGCGTTGCGAGGCCCGGCGGCAACGTCACAGGCCTATTTCTGGACACACCTGTCCTTGCCGCCAAGTGGATTCAGCTCATGCGCGAGATGGTTCCAGCTTTGGACCGTGTTGCTTTTGCCTGGCAGCCATCTGCCGGAAGAAGCCAGCTAGGCGTGGCGCTCCGAGTTGCCGAGAACTTGGGGGTCGAAACGACTGTTCTGGAATTTAGCGTTAACGACGATTTCCCCAGCCTACTCTCGGCCATCGCAGGGCCGAAACGCACCGGCATCATCCAGCTCTCAGGCCCTGGGATTACCCCTGTTGCAGAGAAATTTGTTGCCGCCGCAACGCAGAACAATCTGCCGACCCTTTCGTTTCTCGGTGAAGCGGCAAGGCGCGGATTCTTGATGAGCTATGGCCCCAACCAGAGGGACTATTTTCCCCGTGCGGTTCAACTGGCTGATCGAATATTGCGTGGCGAGAAAGCCGCTGACCTCCCGGTGGAGCGGCCCTCGAAGTTTGAGTTCATCGTGAACTTGAGGACAGCAAGAGCGCTCAATCTGACTGTGCCGCCGACTCTCCTGGTTAGTGCGGACGAGGTTATCGAATAAAGATCCGCTGCTGGCCCGAAGACAAAGATCACGATGGCGCCCGGCACGTCAGCAGCCGAGGCCAGACCGGACGTGGTGGCGACGCGGCCAATTTACGCGAATGACCCGGAGCAGACTTTCGGCAAATCGCTACACGATCACTCTATCCGCCAATAGGAGTACTTGCTCCGGGACAGCCAAGTGAAATGCTTTGGCCGTTTGGAGATTGATCACGAACTGGAATTTCGTCGGTTGCTCAACCGGCAAGTCCCGTGGATTCGCACCTTTGAGGATGCGGTCCACGTAATCGGCCGCTAGTACAAATAGAGCCTTGATGTCCGGCCCATAAGCCATCAACCCACCCAGGTCTGGGTAATTGGTGACCTGATATACTGTGGGCAGCCGGTATTTGAGTGCGATTGATGGCAATGCCCGCCGCGGCGGGTCTGCAAGTACGTAAACGATTTCGCACCCCGCGGCCTGCATGTCGGCGAACGCCTTATCAACATCTTCGGGGTCGGGCGCAACGAATCGTTGGGCTGAAACGCCGATAGCGCCCGCTGCCCTGGCCGCCACTTCGGCCAACGCCGGATGCGTCGGGTTGTTTGAAGTGAGCACACCGATTTTCTGGACCTTGGGAAACACAAGGCGAATGATGTCGAACGTCTTCGCTGTGAGATCACCGAACATGTTCGCTACGCCGGTGATATTACCACCGGGCTTTGCAAAACTTTTGACAAAGCCAGAGCCGATGGGATCGGTGGATGGCGACATGATGATCGGAATCGTCGAGGTCGCTCCTTGTGCAGCTGCAATTGCAGGTGTCGCTTCGGCGATTATGACGTCGGGCTTTAGTGCAACGAGTTCCTCAACCAAATTCGGCAACAACGCGTAGTGACCCTTCGCTTCGCGCAGTTCGATTATGAGGTCCTTTCCCTCCCGATATCCCTTGGCTTTGAAAGCTTCTCTGAACCATCCGATGATCCGATCGCCTTGTCCGGAGGTAACCAGCGCGACGCGCCAGGGCTGCGATCGCTCGGCGTGCACCACGGCGGCAATGGCAATCGAACAGGCTGTCGTAAGCAAGGTACGACGCGTTACTAAACGAGCCACGTGTCCCTCCTTGAGTCCGCACTGCGAGGTTAGCACAGGTGGTTTTCTCAAAGAATATGGTCTCGCTTGCTGCGGTGCGTGGGTCTGGAACTGGCCCGAAGGCGCAGGTCCGACCGGCGTCCCTGTTGTCGGCTCATCGAGGTAGAAGAAACCGGCGGAGCCGCCAACCGGCGCTCCGACCTCCGAAAGGCTCCGGCTGAGGTGCGCCGCGGACCCTCAGCGAACATGGGCAGCCTGAGGTCATGGCCACACGGCCATGAGCCTCTCGCCGCTCAATTGCACTGCTTGGCCGTTAGCCGTAGGCTACCCAGTGACCCAGACTGGCGGGAAGCCATGGTTGTCGAGACGCGCTATGTGACCAGCGGCGAGGTCTTCGTCGCGTACCAAATATCCGGACAGGACGGTCCGGATTTGCTCATGACGCCGGGCTTTGTATCGCATCTGGAGCTGTCGTGGGAGAATCCCAACGCCGCGCGTTTTCTTAACGACCTCGGCTCGTTCTCGCGACTGATCCGATTCGACAAACGCGGCACGGGTCTCAGCGATCGTGGCGTCGGTGTCCCGCATCTCGATGAAAGGATCGACGATATCCGCGCCGTCCTCGACGCCGCGGGTTCTAAGAGGGCCTACTTGTTCGGTGTCTCGGAGGGCGGGCCGATGTCGATCCTGTTCGCGGCGACCTACCCTGAACGGGTCGCCGGTCTCATCCTGTTCGGCACGTATGCGCGCACGGTTGGCTCCTCCGTTCCGTTTGACGATTTTGTGGGATTGGAGCGCGATATCCGGTCCAACTGGGGTACCGGCAAAAGTCTGCCAAGTTTCTCCCCGTCGGCAGCCGCAATTCCCGGGGCCATGGAGCGCTTCGCCAAGTTCGAGCGCTCGGCGGCCAGCCCGTCTGATGTGATCAACCTGATGCGTATGAACCGCGAGATCGACGTAACGGCCATCCTGCCGTCGATCCGTGTTCCTACACTTGTCATGCACCGGTGCGACGACGTACGCATTCGTGCACTGGCCGGCCGCGAGCTTGGAGAGAGAATTCCTCAGGCGCGCTACATCGAACTACCGGGTAACGATCACCTCGCATGGTCAGGAGATCAGGACCGGCTTGTCGAGGAGATCAGACAATTCATGGGTGTTTCCGCTACTGCCATCGAGGTTGATCGCGTCCTCTCGACTGTGCTGTTCACCGATATCGTTGATTCGACAAGGAGAGCCTGGTTGGTGGGCGACCGGCAGTGGCGTTCAACTCTGGAAGCGCATCATGCGGCGGTGCGTTCGGAACTGGAGCGGCATCGCGGACGCGAAGTTAAAACTACAGGCGACGGATTTCTGGCCCTGTTCGACGGCCCGGCGCGCGCTGTCCGCTGCGCGCAGAGGATCGTCAGCGCGGTGCGGCCGCTCGATCTCGAAGTACGGGCCGGCGTCCATACCGGTGAGGTTGAAATGATGGGCGACGATGTGGGCGGCATCGCTGTGCACATCGCAGCACGGGTAGCTCAGCATGCGAAAGCGAGCGAAGTTCTGGCCTCGAGCACGGTAAGAGACCTAGTCGCAGGTGCTGGCCTCAAGTTCGTCGATCAGGGACCGGCCGAGCTTAAGGGTCTTTCCGAGCCAATGCGCCTATTTGCAGCCGTCACCTGAATTAGTTCCGGGGCGCCGATTGCGCCTTAAAAAGCTGAGACGCTATCACCCGATGTCCACTTGTGGCCCATCGCTTCAGTTGGCGCAATGCAACGGTATGTCAGAAATTAGGGGTAGATCGGACGTGGCTGGCCAACTGCAAGAATGTCGAGATTGACCCGTTCCTGACATTTCCAATGGGACAATGGCCCCTTTTTTTCGTATTCTGGGGCAGTCGGAAAGCAGTCTCGTAGGTCTCGTAGGTGAAGCGAGATCATAAACGAGAGAGTGCACCATGAGGTCAAAATCACTTTCACTCGTTGCCTTGGCTGTCGCTTCCGTCGTTGCGGCTGGGCAAGGCCTTGCCCAGCAGCCAATTCGGATCGGCACCTCGATTGCAATCACCGGGAGGGACATGGTGCAGGGCGGCTACGTCCGTGAGGGTTATCTGCTTTGCCAAAAGCATGTAAACGAGAAGGGCGGAGCCCTCGGGCGACCGATTGAGTTTCTGATCCGCGATGATGGGTCCGATCCGAAGACAGCCGTTGATCTCTATGAGAAGCTGATCACAGAGGACAAGGTGGATGCGGTGATTGGCCCCTACGGCTCCGCAAGCACGGACGCCGTGGCCGACGTCGTGGAAAAGTACCGCAAGCTGATGGTAGCGCCGGCGGCGGGGACGACTTCGATTTGGGAAAAGGGGCGGAAATACCTCATCATGGTGGTTTCGCCACTGGAAGCCGCCACAGCGGGAACGATTGATCTTGCGGCCCGCAACGGGCTCAAGACGATTGCCGTGATCAACGTAGATACTCTCCCGGCAAAGGCCGTGGCCAAAGGTGCGCTTGAACTGGCTAAGAAGGAGGGCCTGGAGTTGGTATTGCACGAGACTTACCCGCCGGGCACCACCGATTTCTCCGACATCCTCAACAAGGTCAACGCGGCCAAGCCCGATCTCCTCGTGGTGAACTATGTTCCGGCCGAGGTCATCGCGATGACCCGCCAAATGAAAGAACTGGACATAAATGTAAAAATGCTCAGCGCGACACCTGGAGCGAGTTTTCTTGACTACCAGAAGGCTCTCGGGAAAACGGCGGAGTTCGTCTATGCCGGCTCGTACTGGAATCCGGACCTTCCTTACCCCGGCAACCGAGAGTTTGTTGCGGCCTATCAGAAAGAATTCAACCACGCCCCGGCCTTTATCGCCGCTTCGTCCTACGCCGGCTGCGAGCTCCTCGTTGACGCCGCGCGTCGAGTGGGCAGCCTGGACTCCGACAAACTCCGGGAGGCATTACTGAAGTTGGAAACTAAGACCGTTTTCGGCGACTTTGCCGTGGACGAGCGCGGCTTCCAGATCGGTCATAAGGCGATCACCATCCAATGGCAGGACGGCAAGCAGGTGGTGGTGTGGCCCGACGAGGTGGCAGCCGGTAAAGCCAGATTCCCGACCTCGCCTTGGAGCCAACGGTAGGTGTTCGTTGCGTGTGGCACACGAGAATGCCAGCACGTCGCCTATTGGCCCATCGCTTCCGTTGACGCAGTGCCACCACATGTCGGTTCGCAGGGACAGACCGGAAGGTTGCAGCCGGGCGCTAGACCGACGCTTTTGGACCCATACCGGAAATGCCGAACTTGCATACTGAGACCGGGATCAAGCCCTATTTTCTACACCTCGTTCTTTGAAAGCGGACAGGCAAGGGCATCCGGATCGCTCCGCAGGGATATTAGCTGCTGAGACCAGAGCGGACATCAACGTTCCGTAATTCTGATTTGCGCGCAGCGACAGATCACTTCCGCCGCAACCTACAAGGCCATCGATCTCATGCGGACGTAGGAACCGGGCGCGTTTTCGATAATCGGCAACCCACCGCTGCCGGGGTCGCGAGCCGGAACGCGGCCTTCGTCAAATCGGGTTACCCATTCGTCCCAAAGCGGCCACCACGACCGTTGACAAGGCGCAGCGTCGACGAACCATTCGTCTGGACTGGGCGGCAAAGCATCGTTCACCCAATGCCCGTATTTGGTGCCTGGTGGGCTGATGACGCCAGCCATATGGCCAGCTTCGGATAACACGAACTTGACCGGTCCGGAGTACAAGCGTGTCGCCGCATAGGTCGACTTCCACGGCGCGATGTGGTCTTCGCGGGTTGCCAGAATGAAACTCGGAGTCCTGACTTTCGACAGATCTATCGGCGTATCCGCCAACGTGATCCCACCGGGTTTTGCCAGGAGATTTTCATGATACATCCTGCGCAAGTAGAACGAGTGCATCGCCGCGGGCATGCGGGTCGAATCGGAGTTCCAAAACAAAAGATCACCGGGCACTTGCTTCTTGCCGAGCAGATAATTGCTAACGACAAACGACCAGATCAGGTCATTGGCGCGCAACATGTTGAACGTCGTCGCCATTTGATGCGCTTCCAGATATCCATGCTGGCGCACCGTCTTTCGAGATATGCCAATTGCTCTTCGTCTATGAAGACGGCCATATCCCCAACTTCGGTAAAATCGACGAGCGTCGCGAAATAGGTGACGCTTGCAATCCGGTCCTCGCCCTTCGCGACCAAATATGCCAGCGTCGAGGCGAGCAGTGTTCCGCCGAGGCAATAGCCGATCGCGTTGACGCTATGCTCTCCGGTCGCAGACTCGATAGCATCGAGGGCCGCCAAGGGGCCTTCGAGCATGTAGTTTTCAAAGTTCTTTTCAGCGTGCTGTTTGTCGGGATTTACCCAGGAGATGACTAGAACAGTATGTCCCTGATCGACGGCCCATTTTATGAAAGAGTTTTTCGGCTGCAGATCGAGAACATAGAACTTGTTGATCCACGGCGGCACGATGAGGAGTGGCCGCCTGCGAACCTCTCGTGTCGACGGCGTATATTGGATTAGTTGCATGAGCTCGTTTTGATAGATCACTTTTCCGGGAGTCATTGCGATGTTTTCGCCGAGGCGGAAAGCCTTCATGTCGGTCATCGTGATCGCAAGACGGCCTTTGCCGCGCTCCAGATCGGCAAGAAGGTTCTCCAAACCGCGCAGCAGGTTCTGTCCGCCCGACGCCAAGGTTGCGGTGAGGACCTCCGGATTGGTAGCGACGAAATTGGAAGGGGACAGGGCATCAACCAGCTGGCGGGTATAGAAGTCGACCTTGCGGGCAGAGGCCTCGTCCATGCCTTTGACTTCGCGGATTGCAGAAAGAACCGACGCTGCCGCAACAAGATAACTGTCTTTCACAAAGCTAAAGACAGCATTCTCGCTCCATTCCGGATGCTTGAACCGTTTATCTTTTGGGGTATCGGCCTCGCGTGCACGCAGCATGAGTAGGCGTACCGCGGTTTTCTGCCAGATACCTACGATGTTGTGGAATAGGCCGATCTGCGCGCGTGCGACCACCGCCGGGTCGGTCATCATCCTCGTCATGAACTCGAAAAAATCAAACCCAAGCATTGACCATTCGCCCACGCCGAACTTAATCGCGTCAGACTCATGAGGCGTGAAGTGCCGCATCAGTACTTGGGTTTGTTTCGTGATGTCACGCAGTTGCGCCGCAAGGGCAATCGGATCCCAGATGGGCTGCTCCATCCACTTCTCGGCCATAAGTCTTTCCTCCTGACAGGCCTGACCAGAGCCGTTTTGGGTAGCTTCCAAAAAAACAACACCTCACCGCATGCGGTTGGTGACACGCGCGTCGGCAGGTAGGGTTGATTGGTTATGTTAAAGCCGGGTTTCTGTGCACCAGCCCCTGTTCGTCGCCGGCGCGCCTATGGCCCTAAGAACTTCCACCTGCATCCGCATGAGCTGGTGGCGTGTCAATAGAATGCGACGGCGATACGCTTTTCTTTACGCCAGACCACTGCACACCGGCGCAGGTCACCGTCCGGAATGACGGTCAGCGCGAAGTCGTCGGGAATCTTTCCATCTCCAACAATATTCAGGGCGGCACCGTATGCGGAGATGCTGCGAATCACGCAATCTGCTTTCGAACGGCCGAAGCTGATTGAGCCTGACTTTGGGATGCGTGTCGAATGAGAACCTTTCTGCTCCATAATTTTTCTCCGAGTAAAGGGTTCACACCGCAGAGCGCAAATCGATTGTCAATCGGGCCCCTTGCCACCAAAACGAGTTCGTCAAAATCTGGGAGCCGATCCAATCTCAATGCCCTGAATCAAATAAATGCCATTAAAATATCATATTAAATGTTTAAATTAAACCAAAAAATGGGCAAGATATTAAATGATCGCTTGGAGGTTGAATGAACGTCACGCAAGGGCGTGCGTTTGCTGGAATTTTAGCGCCGATTGCTCTTGGTGCTCATCAAAGCGCCTACCCCATTGGCATTTGATCCAAGCGAACTTTAAATCGCTCATACAGCTGCTGGAGTAGAGCAGTTCCGGCCACGTCGCGACGGAGCTATTACAACGAAATACTGCCGGCCTTTTTCAACGGAATCGGCCCTTCTGAGACACGCCGGCCGCGATGATGAGTGTCCGCCCTCGGGGGTAAAGCGGAAAGCAAATGCTCGCGCTGAGTTCTTCTCAGATTGACCCTGAGCGGACTCCAACGTGGTGGGAGCATGAACACAAAGCCTGGGCAGGAAAACCCACGATGCCGCAACCATCCTGCCCGAACGAAGACTACCGTCTGCCGACTGGCATCGCACGTGGCCTAGATTCGAAGCCTAGGTGAGCAGCGAGACGTTTCCGCTCATGATGTCGTAGCGGGCCGCTACGACCATCAGCTTCCCCTCCTTGATCGCTGCGGCGATGACGGGGGATGCCTCGCTGAGCAGGGTCGCCTGCATCCTGGCGTTGGCGTCGATGGCAGCGCCGAGGTTGCCGCCCGCGGCGACCACCGCCGGCTGGATGGGGGCGTAAAGGACGCTGATCTGGCCAGGCACAGCCTTGCCTTCAATGGTTGCCTTGACCGCACCGCAATTGCCGTGCCCCAGCACGACGATGACTCTGGTGCCCAGAACGGCGACGCCATATTCGAGACTCGCCGTGATCTCGGGCGTAGTTACGTTCCCGGCTACACGGACGACGAAGATTTGGCCGATGCTCTGGTCGAAGATAAACTCCACCGGCACCCGTGAGTCCGCGCAGGATAGAACCGCGGCAAAGGGCTCCTGCTTCTCGACTGTTTTGGCCTTGAGAATCGAAAGGTCGTCATTGAGGGACTGGAGTTGTCCGGCGACATAGCGCTGGTTGCCGTCCATTAACGCCTTGAGTGCAGCCTCGGGCGTCAATGTGCTCTGCGCCAATGCGGGCAGAGCGGGAATGACCGTCGCGCCTGCCAGCGCTACAGCCGTGCCGGCGATGGCGTTGCGCAGGAAGCTGCGACGCGCCAGATCGGCATGCTTCTCATGGCCCCTTGGCTCGATAGAGCCGCAATCACAGCGGCAGGCCATACCAACGGCTTGGGCGGAAATGTCCGTAGGTTTCATCTGTGCCTCCTTGTGTCTCACGTTCGCATCGAGTCACGTCAGTTAGGGCTGCTGATGTATCGTCTCGGCCTTGAAAGGTTGTCCTCAAGCTCATGGCACGCGAGTTCTTTGCCCACATCGCGATACAGAACGGGCGGCATAGTTTAGCGCAACGCCCCTTTCGGGCTATACATATTCGGCTGATTTATTCCTCCGACTCCGCGAGGAATATTGAGCGATGTGGCTTGGCGCAGCCGATGACCGAACTATCTGGGGCACGGTTTGGCCTCCCAGGCGCTGGTCCGGAATTGGCCCGTGGCCGACCTAAGCCCAGAGTGCCGCGGCGTCTGCTGTCAGGAGGTGAGCCGACTGCGGTCCTGCCCCGCGAATAGGGCAGCCTTTGACCCGGAGCAGACCTTTTCACGCAGCCCGCCCACCGCCGGCTTTTGACCCCAGCCGAACTTAGACTATTTTTTCGGAGTCGCGAACCGTTTCTCATTTTCCAAGCCTCTAAGTCTCTAGGGCGTCAGAAACGACGCTACAAAGGCAGGAGGTTGCTATGCTGTACAAGAAGAACGTGGCTGGCTGGGAAAGTTGGGTCCGGCTCTTGGCTGGGGCAATTATGATCGCTTGTGGGCTACTAGGTCTTAAAGGTATGCCCGTTGGATACTTGATCGCCGGTGTCGGGGTCCTGACCGCGCTTACAGGCGTTTTCGGATACTGCCCGGCATGCGCAGTAGCAGGTCGAAAGCTGCGCGCCGAACCATGAGCACACCTTTTTTATCGCCGAGCACGATGGAAGCGGCAATAGGCGGGGACGCTGACGCCATCCTGACGCTGCTCAAAATGTCGCAGCCCGACATACGCCGGTACGCGCGAAGAACCTGCCGCACGACAAGCGATGTGGAAGACGCGGTTCAGGAAACGTTATGGATCGTGTACCGTCGCATTGGTCGTCTCCAACGCGCCGGAGCCTTTTCCCTATGGCTTTTTCAGATAGTTCATCGAACTTGCTTGAGTG
>NZ_PSRT01000199.1 GCF_004212635.1 Bradyrhizobium genosp. SA-3
GATTCGTGCACCTCGAGCGAGCCGCGCTTACTTGCGAATGCAATCGCGGCCCGGAACCCATCCCCTGTGCTGCCGGCTTTGAGGAAAGGCAGATTGACCAGCTCCGTGAAGATCCTGCCGTCCTGCACGGGCTCTATGCCGGTGGCAATCTCGACCAGCTTGCGGGCGGCGACTTCCGGGTTAGCGAAGGGACGTTCGGCGGTCAGCTTCATGCGGCGGTCAGGCGATGTGCAGCGAGGATATGGGAATCGATGGTGCGGCTGGTGACTACCTCGCCGCAGAAGCATCGCGCAATCCCTTCAGGCCTCTGCGAGGGCAGCGGCATGGCTAGCTCGTGCATCCGGTCGTTCCAAGCGGTCCAGTCGCGCTGGCGCCGCCAAGCCTCGAAGTCGGCCTCCGTGCGCTTTGGCGCAAGATCCTGCCATGCCGCCTGAAAGCCGGACCGGGCGCGCTCGAACGTTTCGGCAATGCCGCTGCGATGTTCGCCGGGGGCAGTGCCAGGGTAGAAGCCGCA
This sequence comes from Bradyrhizobium genosp. SA-3, assembly GCF_004212635.1. Lineage (GTDB taxonomy): Bacteria > Pseudomonadota > Alphaproteobacteria > Rhizobiales > Xanthobacteraceae > Bradyrhizobium. Next base: position 515 of record NZ_PSRT01000199.1, read on the forward strand.
CGACCAGCCCCATTGTGGGGCCGAGTTCGGCACGCCCGCGCGGCGGCCGATCACGCCGATCCGGACATCGCCGAAATAGATCAGCCACGTTTCGGGGTGCGGATCGTCCTTGCTGCGGCGGCGTGTGAGGGCGGGCATGCCGCGATCAAAGCGCCGGCAAGCGGCCCTGTGCGTCGTGGGCGTGGAAAAGGTCGCCCACGCCGGCGCCAACTGAGGCGACTTACCAAATCATCGCTCCGAGACCCAGCAGACCAATCAAGGCCAGTGTCCACGCGAGTGAATGTAGTATGGATCGGCATGGTTTTTGACCCCCGATCGGCGCCTAAGGTTGACCCCCGCCTCATACGCAGTAAGCGCCTGAATCCATTTCGAACTAGAGCAGCATGCTGGGATCAATGTTGGAAGCCGAAAGGGGGCAATATTCGGAGCCGCGACACATGGATGTCGAGGCGACGCGGGCGATCCGGCAGGCCGAAATGGACTCTCATCGACGACGTGCAGGCGGGCGACACAAACTTCGGCCATATCCTGTCTACGACGTAAGCCGCTGGGGCCGCTTCCTTTCGGGGGGAGGATGGTCTGTGGGCGCCGCCGGCGTCGAGGCGGTCGGGCTAACGCGCTTGTAGTTCATACGTTCATACAGCCCATCTGCCGAAGTCTCTGCTTGGTTGTGGATGGAAAGTGGCAAGGAAGAGAGACGCCGCCAACCCGTAACCAGACGGTCTTCGTCAGGTCGTCAACCAAGTGGCGCCAATGTCGCATTTGGGCGCGAAGCGGACCTGGATTGCTGGTGCGCAGGGTTGGATGATCAGTGCGACGTACCCTCGAACAACTGGATCCAGCGCTTTCTTGATCTCTGACGGTATCTGAAGCTACGCCGTGCCAGTGCCAGGAGAAGCCATCCACGCTACGTCCGCAGCGCCACTGAGTCGATTGACTCCGATAGGTAGCCGCATCACCAGTAGTTCAAGCGGCGCGAATTTTCCTGTGAATTCAAGACCGAAAAATTGCGGCGGGTATACCGTCGGGATTTGTCCGTCAGACCCGAAGATTTGTGCTTGCAAATCAACGACGAAACGTGGTCCGAAACGATTGAGTGGGAGTGACGGATACTATCGGCAGCGATTGCGAACTTTGGAATAGCTTTGGCACATCAAGCGACATGCAATGAATTGCGCTTGCCCATTTGAGCATGTGCACGAGCGAAGTAAAGGGCGTTCGCTCTAAGGGAGCGCTGTAGCGTACCACAGAGCACAATTCGGTGGGTGCCACATGCGTGAGCGTCACGGATGATGGCGACAAGTCCAGCATGGACCATCGACGATGGCGACGGCAAAGACCCAACGGCCGACGAGAATGCGTCGAGTGCTCCGCCGTCGATGCCCTGCGCTTTGACGGGTCGAGTGCGCCGCTGCGTGACATCAGGCGCTTGAGCACGTGGTATGATGGTGGGCACAGCGTCTCCTGAGGCCGAGTCAGCGACAGCATGCCCAAAGGGAACGTGCAGTCCATATCGTCGTTGATTTTCCCGCAGACGATCGAAGGTGTTGGCTTCCGAACCCTCGAACACAGTCTGGGTGTCCTTGCGCCATCGCTGGTAATAGTCGCTCATGGAACATTTCGACGGGGTAGCACACCCTCCCGCCCGCAGATCGACCTGCATATCTAACCGGACGGCCGCTGCGGAAAGTCCTTTCAGCGTGCCCTAAAGTCCAGTTCAAGGATGAAGGCATGATTTGCCTGGCAGATTTCACGGTTTGACCTTGTAAGCAGGTTGCTATGCAAAACAGGACCAAATCGCGGGCCGGAAGCGGACAGGGGGAGCGGACCGATTCGATGATCGCCGTCTCTGCCTCGAAGCTCGCCACCGCCGACCTCAACAACCTCATACGGGCGCTTGAGATCGATGTCGTCGCGCTCACCGAGATGCTGATTCCATCGGGCTATCGCACCGAGATGGGGACGATCGACGCGCCCGCGATCCATTACACAATCAGTGGCAGGGGACGAATCTCGATCGGCGATGGGCCTTCGATGCCGCTCGAGCCCCATCTGCTCATCATCAAGCCTCCGAATACCCCGTTCGCGATCGAAGTCGCCGGAGCCAGCGGCCCGACGAGGCTCATCTCCCGCGATTGCTGGAAGCGGCATGACGGCGTGCTGCGCATCGGAATGCCGACCGAGCAGCCCGAGGTCATCCAGATCTGCGGCTTCTTCAACGCATCCTTCGGACAATCCGTCGGGTTGTTTCGCGAATTGCGGGAGCCCGTTGTCGAGAAATTCGAGCCGACGGACAGGATCGACCTGAAGCTTCGCGAAGCGGTCGAGGAGCTTTGCGCGCAGGAAATCGGCATGGGCGCCATGACGGCTTCCCTGCTAAAGCAGGTCATCGTCGCCCTGGTGAGGCGGTCGATGAAGTCCTCCCGGAGCTGGACTGATCGGTTTTCGATTCTCGCGGACCGGCAGATCACGCGTGCATTCGCCGACATGGTGGCGCGTCCGGGCGCCGCCCATACGGTTCAGAGCCTCGCGCATAGCGCGGGTCTGAGCCGGTCGGGATTCATGGCGCGGTTCTCGGAGATCTTCGGCCGTTCGCCGATGGCCGTCCTTCGAGATCTCAGGATGCGGCAGGCGACGCTCGATCTCACGACGACGTCAGCCCCGGTCGACGTTGTGGCCTACAACGCCGGCTACGAAAGCCGGTCAAGCTTCGTGCGAGCATTCCGCAAAGCCTACAACGTTGATCCTAGCGAGTACCGGCAGAGCGTGAAGAACGGTGAGGGCGATAAGGGCGCTTGAGCCAAACACCGCGCTTGCTGGCGACATCCGTTCATCTGTTGAAACTGTTCGTCGGGCTTTCAACGTTGGCTGAGCTCGCTGCTTGGCAGAAGAAAAAAACTGGAAACAGCAGAGGCCGAAAGCAGGCCGCGCGGGCTCGTGCACTCCCGACGCTGCGACCCAACCGAGCTCTTTTCCGTCCCTAGCCGGATTCGCGCACGCCTGGCGCATTGATCCTCGGCGCTAGTCAGCTCTGGATTCCAGAATGCGTGTCCATTCGTCCAGGGACGCCCGACGCGGGTTTCATCGCGTCGGCACCAGTGGCAACGTGGCTTTAGGATACGCGCCGCGTCGATGGCATCGATTCAATAACCGAAGGTCATTGGAGCCATCGAGTTTCGCCTTCCTATTTTCGCTCGTCTGCAAAGGAGTTCGGAAGATGATGAGCTGCCACACTCAGGCAGGTGGACAATGAAGGCAATCGTTGTGACGGACCAGGCGGCGGGAACGGCCGGAATGAAGCTGGTGGAGCGGCCCGAGCCGCAGGCCGCGATAAACGACGTCGTCGTTGAGGTTCATGCGGCGGGATTCACCTGGGATGAGCTGACGTGGCCCCCGACCTGGACCGATCGCCGCGAGCGTGACCGGACACCGTCGATCCCCGGCCACGAGTTGGCTGGAGTGGTCACCGCCCTCGGCTATGGCACAGCGGGGCTGTCGGTGGGACAGCGGGTATTCGGCCTCGCGGACTGGTATCGCGACGGCACCCTGGCGGAGTATGTGGCCATCGAGGCGCGCAACCTCGCGCCGCTGCCGGGCGATGTCGATTTCGCGGTGGGCGCGGCCCTCGTGATGCCGGGCCTTACCGCGTGGCAGGGGCTGTTCGAGCACGGCCGGCTTCAGGCGGGGCAGAGCGTCCTTGTGCACGGTGCGGCCGGCGTCGTCGGTTCGATGGCAACCCAGCTTGCACTTGAGGCCGGGGCGTACGTCATCGGTACGGGGCGCGCTGCCGGCCGTCAGACGGCGCTCGATTTCGGCGCACAGGAGTTTGTGGACCTCGACAACGACACTCTGGAAGATGTCGGCGGAGTCGATCTGGTGTTCGATGTCCTTGGCGGCGACATCGCAAAGCGGTCCGCGCGCGTGATTCGAGCCGGAGGAACGCTGGTGACCATCGCCGGCCCGACTGAGGCACGGCCCGCTGACGGCCGGACGGTAGACTTCGTCGTCGAACCCGATCGCGCCCAACTGAGTGAGATTGTCCGGCGGGCGCGTGACGGACGAGTGCGGACAAACATCGGCAACGTGGCTGCCCTCGACGATGCCGTTGCCGCCTTCAACCCGACCGAGCGGATCAGCGGGAAGACGATCATTCGCGCTCGTCCGTGAGCGGCGCGCGCCTATCGATGCATGCGGCCGGCCGGCGCTCAAAGAGAGCGAAAACACTCTCGTACCTCAACCTATCCCTTCACTCATAGGACTAACCATGACCAACGCTGTTATCGAATGTATCCTGAGCCGCAGCTCCGCCAAGTATTACGACCCTGCCGCCACCTTGAGCGACGACCAAATCCGAGAGCTCGTGCGAATCGGCACCACCGCGCCGACATCCTTCCACATGCAGAACTGGCGCTTCATCGCCGTGCGCACGCCTGAAGCCAAAGCTCGGCTGAGTCCGATCGCTTGGAATCAGCCCGCGATCACCGACGCAGCCGTTACCTTCATCCTCTGCGGCCAGTTGGCCGATTCCAGCGTAATACCAGAGCGCCTGGCGCCGCTGGTGGAATCGGGCGTCATGCCGGCGAAGATGGTGCCGGAATGGGAAATCCCCGCACGCAATCTGTATATGGAGTACCCACAGCGCCAGCGCGATGAAGCGGTACGAACCGCCTCCTTCGGCGCTGCGGCGATCATCTATGCGGCCCGCTCGCTAGGCCTGGGTTCGACGCCGATGATCGGTTTCGATGCCGAACCGGTGCACCGTGAGTTCGGATTGGCTAAGGACGAAGTGCCGGTCTTGCTATTGGCCGTGGGGCCGGAGCGTCCGGGAAACTGGGCGCAGAAGCCGCGCCGCCCGGTGGCCGATGTGCTCGATCTCGTGTGATTGGGTAAAACCAGAAACTTACGGAAGACTACGATGCCAAGAAGCGCAGCTCTAAAGCCCGAACAGGTGCCGGCCGATTCGAAGCCGGCCCTCGATACGTTCACCAAGAACATCGGGTTCACCCCAAATATGATGGCGACCTTCGCGGCGAGCCCGATCGCGTTCAACTCATGGGCCGCCTTGCTCGGCTCCTTGAGCAAGGTGCTCGACGTGAAGACGCGTGACAGCATCGGCCTCGCTGTTTCCGAAGTGAATGGCTGCAATTACTGCCTGACCGTTCATAGCTTTACGGCCGAGCATATGGCCAAGCTGCCGGCCGATGAAATCATTCTCGCTCGGAAGGGCCATGCCAGTGATCCGAAGCGGGACGCCGCCCTCCAGTTTGCGCGCAAAGTTATCGAGACCCGTGGCAAGGTCAGTGACGCCGATGTGAAAGCCGTTCGCGATGCCGGCTACATGGATGCGAACGTCATGGAGATCGTCGCGCTGGTGGCCATGTACTCCCTGACGAACTTTTTCAATAACGTGTTCGATCCCGAGAAGGACTTTCCCGCCGTTACGCCGGCTGGCTCGATCTGAACTCTATCCGGTCGCATCGACCTCTCCGAGGGGGCTTGGAGGTTTCATGTGATGCAAGCGTAACACGAAAGCCCAGATGCACCCCGGAAAGATTCTTGGGAACGCGTCTGGGCTTTTCGTATGTGCCAACAAGTGTAGGAGGAAGAAAGTGACGCTCGATCATCCGATTTTCACGCGGCGACGCAGATCAAGACTGATCGGATGACAGCGCCAATAACAGAGCGATTGATTAGTCGCTGAAACCGAGCAATTTTCGATTCGGCGAATTTCCCCTTTGAATTCAAGATCGAAAATTTCTGACGTATCGGATGCACGGTATTCGAGCGAGCGATGAAAATTTTGCGTCGCCAGATCAACGCGTTAACATGGTTCTGAACAATTGAGTGGGAGTGAAGGTGGCTAACTACCTTCGGTGCAGCCCGAATCCACTTTAGCTGTTGCCGGATTTCCCGCTGCGGTTGTCTTCGTCAGCGAAAACTTCAGCGAATTGACGCGGCGAACCAAAGGGCTAACCTGCTGGGCTCGATGCGGTAAACGCTGGTGTCCCAGAAATGATGGCGGATCCGGGCGACGCTCCCATTCTTCATCATCGGCTCGCGTCAGTGCTGATGGTAGACGTCGTTGGCTACACGCGCCTGATGGAGTTGGATGAGCGGAGCACCCACGGCCGCCTCATGAACTTCAGGTTTTCGATACTTCATCCCATCGTCGAGGGGCGACGCGGGAAAATCGTCAAGAACACCGGTGACGGCTTCCTTGCCATGTTCGACAGCGCCCGGGACGCGCTGGAAGCGGCAATCGCGATGCAAAGCGAGGTGACGAAGCGGGAGGCAGATCAGCCGCCCGACCGCCGTATCGCCTTTCGCATGGGTTTGAACATCGCCGATGTCATTGTCGAGGACCACGACATTTATGGCGACGGCGTCAACATTGCCGCTCGCCTTCAAAGCTACGCCGAGCCGGCCGGGATCGTCGTTTCGGGAGCGTTCCGCGACGCGGTTGGCGGAACGCTCGGTCTGGATGCCGTCGACCTTGGCCTTTTGCATTTGCGCAACCTCTCGCATCCGGTTCAGGTGATCAGCCTTACGCTTCCTGGCACGGTGACGGCTCCTGTCGGAGAAATGATCGGCGGCTACGAAGGGCGTGCGTCGATCGCGGTACTTCCGTTTCGCAGTCTTACCAGTCCAGATGAAGCGTATTTCGCCCACGGCATGGTCGATCGCATCATCTACGCTTTGGCTTCGCTGAAGGAGCTCTTTGTCATATCGCGTGGCTCCACGGCTGGTCTCAGCGAAGCGATCGATTTGCGGGTAGTCGGCAAGAATCTTGGCGTTCGCTATGTGCTCTCCGGGAGCGTGCTGCGGTCGGGACAGTGTCTGAGAATTGGCACCGAACTTGGCGATGCGAACACGGGCGAAATCATTCGCGCCGATCAGCACGAAGGTGATCTCCATGATCTGTTCCACGTCCAGGATCGCATCGCCCAGGAGGTCGTCAAGACGATTGCGCCCAACGTGCGTGACCGCGAATTGAGGAAATCGCTTCGCAAGCATCCGCAGAACACGACGGCTTACGATCTTGTGCTGCAAGCGATGGAGCCACTCTACGAACTTGATTATGCGACCTTTTCGCGCGCGAGGGGATTGCTCCAGCGGGCGATCGCGCTTGATCCCGGCTACGCGCCGGCGTTCTCCTACGCCGCCTACTGGCACATGTTCCGCCAAGGCCAAGGATGGTCGCCGGATGTTTCCGCCGATATCAATACGGCCGCGCGGCTGGCACGGGCCGCTATCGCAAATGACAGCCACGACGCAATGGCCTTGGCGATCTTTGGCCACGCGCAATCTCACTTGACGAAGGATTTTGAGCAGTCGGTCAGTATTTTCGATAGCGCAATTGCGGTATGTCCGAACTCGGCAATCGCCTGGATCTTAAAAGGTGCAACTCTGTGCTTTACCGGTGATGGCCCAAATGCTGTGCGCTGCGCCGAAACTGGCGTTCGCCTGTCGCCGTTCGATCGGCATGTCTTTTTCGCCGAGCATATTCTAGCGCAGGCTCATTACGTGAATCGCAATTTCGATCAGGCTATCTCCTGGGGGCGCCGGGCCGACATGCACAATGCGCGAAATACGTCCAATCTTCGCACCCTCATTTCGAGCCTGATCGCAATCAATAGATTGGAGGAAGCCAGCGAAATCGCAAACCGGCACGCCGGAATTGTTCCGGATTTTCGCGTATCGGCTTGGGCCGCTCGCACGCCGATGCAAGGCGACATCAAGAGGCAACGGATCCAGAGGCTGCTGGCTGCGGGGATGCCTGAATAATCCCGCACAAATATGGGCTATTTCACACTTCGTGATCACCGTTGGGCATATTCATAAGCTGCGTTCACTCTGTTTAAGGGAGGAGGCGACATGACCGGCAATACGGGCGATACCGGTGACACGGGTGATACAGGCGACGTCGGCGACGTAGGGTTCGGCGAAAGCGATGTGGTGCGTTTCCCTGATCGGGTCGATCTCCCGTTCATCACCGAGCCGGGGGTTGCAAGCGTGTCGGTCGAGCGCACGCGTTTTGGTGCCAATAACTGGTCCCCAATTTGGCAAGCGTGGCGAATATTGAGCGACTTTGGCTCTACGGGGTGGCAGGCAAGCATCACTGTGGCGCCGCCGCAACCGCCGACCGCTCAGGAAGTTGAAACGCTGAGAACTATGGTCCTTGACGAGCGACCTGCCGCGCTGGGCGAGATTTTGGGGCAGGACCGGGAATTCATGCGCTATTTCCTGGCGGTGATGGGAGCCAGCCCGAGCTCCCGTCCCGCGACGTTTCTTGTTCTGAATGCGGCAAATCTGGTCGCCACAATGGCCGTGATGCACTTCAAGAACAAATTTGACCGGCCGCGCCCGTCTCAGCTCGTTCCGGCGCTGCTGCCCCCGATTCCGGTCCCGGGCCACGCATCCTATCCCAGCGGTCATTCCACGCAGGCGCACCTCTTTGCACTATGCGCGACTGCGATTCTGCAGGCGGCGCCGGGACAGGGGATCAGCCTCGTGCTGACGAGGCTTGCCGATCGCATCGCACGCAACCGAGAGCTCGCCGGTCTTCACTTTCCATCCGACAGCGCCGCGGGCGCAACTCTTGCCTCCAGTCTGTTCTCGATTTTGACGGATGAGGGCACCATGCCGCACCCCGACGGTAAGCCCTCGTCATTCGCGGTCGCCATGGCGGCTGCCCGGTTCGAGTGGACCTGAGGGCGGCGCCGATGGGCGAAATGGCCAAAACATTTGAGTTGTCTCTCGACCTCTTCTTCAAAGAGATCGAACAGCGTGCTCATGCCTATCCAGCACCGCCAAAGGAGTTTGATCCCTTGATGGCGACCCGAGCTCAGCTTGAGCAGTTTGGGCTGCCACCTCGCCCCGATGAAGACAACGAGCCCGAACTTTTTCGTCTTTGGGCTCGACTGCTAGGCAAACCGCTCGAGATTGTTGCGACGGAGTTCCCGAAGGTCGTGAACGGGCAACCTTCGCCTGTCCCTGCCAATCGTGTCGGTCGCATCGCACGACCCGGCTTTCGTCGCTTCCAAAGCAGTCGAAATTGGTCTGGCGGCTACCTCACTCCGGAGCGCTCGAACAAATTGGTACACGTCAGCGGAACATGGCAGGTGCCAGACGTATCGCTGCCGCCAATTCTGCCGCAAGACGCAACGCAAGGCGACGAATTTCAATCGTCGGTGTGGGTTGGTATCGATGGTCGACGCCGCTATCCGATGTCGTCGATGCCTCAAATCGGTACAAGCCAATGCTTCCAGATCGTCGACGGCATCGAGAAGAAAAGGGCGTATGCGTGGTGGCAATGGTGGTCATTGGACGAGAACTATCCGCCGGATAACCGAAACAATCCTCCCGTGCCGATCCCAAACATCGGCGTCTCCGTGAACGACGAGATCATTGCTGGCTTGACCCTTCGCTCCGCCGATGAGGTGCAGTTCTTCATCAAGAACCAGACGACCGGCCTTTTCACCACTTTTCTTGTCGTTGCACCGGGTCCCATTTTGCCGCTTGGCTCGACAGCCGAGTGGATTGTGGAACGCCCGACTGTCATCGGCGGTCATCGTCTGTATCCGCTGCCGAGCTACACGGATGTCGTCTTTCGCGATTGCCTCGCTCAGTCGGCTGCATCAATCGGGGCGCCGGCAACGGTCCAACAACTTGATCGGCTCCAGTTCATCAGAATGGTCGAGGTTTTTCCAACTCCCCACCGTACGTCCTCCGTGTCGGTTCCGCGAAAGTGGGGCGACCGCAGTATTCGCGTCCGCTATCGCGACGCCTCGACGCCGGGCAGTGGTGGTCTCTTGAGTTGATGTCCTGGTAAGCTGCCGCCAGTGGTGGGCTACGGCGCGCACGACTACTCGGATGCAAGGTCATCTTCGAGATCGGCGACGCTGGAAGCCGCCTCCGGGCTTCGCTTGAAATATGAGCCTATTTCCTATATGACTACTGTGGTCATAAAGGTGCTCCATGCGCGAGATTCAGCTTCGTGATGCCAAAGCCAATCTCTCCGCGGTCGTCGATGAGGCCATCGACGGCAAACCTGCCGTGATCACCCGGCACGGCAAGAAGCAGGTGGTGGTGTTGAGCTACGAGGAGTGGCGGCGACTGTCTCGGGTGCCGAGCTTCGGGCGCTTGCTGATGGCGGCTCCCGTGAGAGCCGGCGACCTGCCGGCGCGCAACCGTTCCAAGCCGCGCAAGACCGATTTTTGAGACGTGTACCTCGTCGATACCAACGTCATATTCGCCGCGTCGCCAAATCGGCCGGCGCCGGCGGAGCTGGTCGAATGGATGGATGCGCAATCGGCGTCCTTGTTTTTGTCCGTCGTGACGATTGCGGAGGTCGAGGACGGAATAGCCAAACTCCGACGCGAGAAAGCTACGCGCAGGAGCAGAGATTTGGCTCACTGGCTCGACGCCGTGCTGCATCTCTATGGCGATCGAATCCTGGGCTTCGACATGCCAACAGCGCGGATCGCCGGGCAGCTATCGGACCGCGCACACGGGCAGGGGCATGCGCCGGGCTTTGCCGATATCGTCATTGCTGCCACCGCGCGTCAGCACGCGTTGACGATCTTGTCGCGCAGCGCGAAGCACTTCGTGCCGCTCGGCGTGGCCGTGCTTGATCCCTTCGGTGAGTTGCCGCCGTCCTAACCGTCGCGCAGCTCCCCGGCACAAACGTAGGATCTCCGCCACCTGCTCCCATGCTACGACATCCCCGTCGTCCGCATCCGGAGCCTGCCTTCATGCCCACCTCCGCCTACCCCCCCCCGCCGAAACCGACCCCGAAACCCTCGGCTGGATGCGCGGCTTTCCGCCGGCGCCAGACCGCACCATCACGTTCCAGGACGGCTCGTTCCGCAGCTTCCCCGAGCTGCGCTGGGCCTGGAGCAACATCCGCCAGCTGGTGCCGACCGTGAACGTCTGGCGCGGGGCGGGGCCGGCGTCGATGCTGTCGCGCGAGGATCATGACATCGGCGCGGTCGCCTCGACCACGATGGACGGCCGCCCCATGACGTTCGCAAAAATCCTGGAGGAGACGTACACCGACGGCATCGCGGTGCTGCACCGGGGCAAGCTGATCTATGAGCGCTACTTTGGCGCGTTGAAGCCGCACAAGCCGCATATCGCGATGTCGGTGACGAAGTCGTTCACCGGCGTGCTCGCGGGCATGCTGGTCGCCGAGGGCCGGGTCGATCCGCAGGCGCCCGTGACCGACTATGTGCCGGAGCTGAAGGCGAGCGCGTTCGGCGACGCGCGCGTGCACGAGGTCATGGATATGACCACGGGGCTCGCCTACACCGAGGTCTATACCGACAAGAATTCGGATGTGTGGGGCTTGCGGCGCGCCAACGGCATGGCGCCGATCCCGCCGGGCTACGAAGGCGCGACCACCATCTTCGATTTCCTTATGGCGCAGAAGAAGCAGGGCGAGCACGGCAAGGCCTTTGCCTACAAGACCGTCAACACCGACGTGCTGGCCTGGATCATCAGGCGCACCAGCGGCATGACGCTGTCCGATCTCCTCTCCGAGCGCATCTGGCAGCCGATGGGTGCGGAGGAGGACGCGCATTATCACGTCGACCGCATCGGCACCGAGAGCGGCGGTGGCGGTCTCTCCACCAGCTTGCGCGATCTCGCCCGCTTCGGCGAGACCGTGCGCAATCACGGCCGCTTCAACGGCCGCCAGATCGTGCCTTCAACGGTCGTCGAAGACATCGCGCGCGGCGGCGACCCCGAAAAGTTCAAGCCGGCCGGCTACACCACGCTGCCGGGCGCCTCCTATCGCAACCAATGGTGGGTCACGCACAATGCCCATGGCGCCTACATGGCGCGCGGCGTCTATGGCCAGGGCATCTATATCGATCCCAGGGCCGAGATGGTGATCGCGCGCTACGCCTCGCACCCGATGGCGGGCAACGCCGCCAACGACCCCGTGACGCTGCCGGCGTATATGGCGGTGGCGAAGGCGCTGATGGCGGGCGGGTAGGTGCGTGCGACCTGGCCTCTTC
>NZ_PSRT01000200.1 GCF_004212635.1 Bradyrhizobium genosp. SA-3
GACGGTGCCGGTGGCGGTGCCGTCCTGGCTGGTCACCGTGAACTGGTCCTGCATCTGCTGCCCGGCGGTGAGCTCATTGTGGGCGCCGTTGCCGGTGTAGCTCCAGGCCCCGTTGGCATCGATGCTGAAGTCGCCGTAGCTGCCGTGGACGTTGGTCTGCGCCACGACATGGGCTTCGCCGGTGTCCGGGTCGGTGATGGTGAGCTGGCCGCTGGCGTTGAGCGCCGCGGCGGTATCGCCTTCGGTGACGGACCTGGAGTCCGAGCTGACGGTTGCCAGATCATTGGTCCCGGTGATCGTTACCGTAACCGTCTGCGTAGACGTCGAGCCGTGGCCGTCGTTGACGGTCACCACGAAGCTCTCGGTGACGCTCTGGCCAGCGGCGAGATACTGCGCAGCACTATTGTTCAAGGCATAGTGCCACTGCACCGAGCCGTTCGCGGCATTGGCCGCCTCGTTGACCGGATCGAGCGAAAACGTGCCAAGCGAGGTTGTATTCGTGGGTGACGCTACAAACGTCGCTGTGTGCGTATCACTCAGATCCGCATCGGTGAAGCTGATGGTGCCTGCGGTATTCAGGGACTCCGAGGGGGCCGATGTCGACGCGCGCCTTCGACCACCGAGCCGCTCTGCGGGCTCGAGGTCATATAGACCACGTCGTTTGCGCCATTGAATTGGAGTGTCACCGTCGCCCAGCTGAGCGTGCCGTTGCCCAGCTGGATCGCGTAGGTGAATGTATCAGTCAGCGTTTGCCCGGCCGCGAGTGCCTGAAGCTGAGTGTTGATGTCGCCCTTATCGTAGTGAATGGTGCCGTCCGACTCGATCCAGATGCGGGCACCGAGCGCGCTGCGGTCGCCGGTTCCGACCATGCCGGCTGCGTCACTGCTGTACGCCACATCCTTGACCAGCAGATCCGCAGGTGCGTAGCTCTTGGTGGACGCGGAGGCGCTCGTTCCGTCGTCCAGTGAGAACAGCGTCTTGGCCGCGCCGCCAAGATCATTTGCCAGCACATTCAAGATGAGAATGTTGCTTGCGTCTTCCACAAACGAGAAAACGTCGGTGTTGGCTTGCGGAGTGTTTCCGAAAGAAACCGTGCTGCCACCGTCCGTTGTCTGCGTCGCCATAGCTAAATCCTCCGGGTGCTACGCAGTCCGCCTTCACGGGCCTGCACAAATTGCACAATGGCGCGGTGATGGGTGGCCGCTGCCTTGCCTATACTGCTGAAGAAAATTGTTGTGCTGCCGAGCATGACTGTCGTCATGCTGAGGGTTTTCGAAAATGCGCAAAGAAAGCGTGTGACGAACTCAAGCTTAGTTGGAGCCAGTGTCGCTCGGAGCTCACAAGAGGATGTCTCGAACTCCCACACAAAACGCGCGCACCTCATTCGCAACCCTCGTCTGCCAATGCGGGGCAGAGGTGTCGCCGCAAAATCAATTCACGCAAATCACGAGCGTCCGTTTGGACGGACGACATGTCCGCCCATGAGCGACGATCTGGCCAACTGCGGCGATTGACGCGAAGAGATCTAGAGCTGTATTCCCCTGCCCATTCGTGTCCGGCACTCGGTCCGCCCACGTTTGTTATTATCGTTCTGCAATATTCTTCCGCTCCGGGAGCGATGCCCGCGATCAGGAGCGATCACGATCATTCGGGTCCGGATTAAATTTAAAACTAATTTAATATTTTTCCCTCGTCCATTTTTTTATTCGCATGGCGAATTTAATGATTAACGGAGCGAAATCAACAATAAGTGGGGCTTTTGCGTCGTCTCTCACAGGCGACGCCGGTATTCTACGGATTTATCTCCACGGCATAGCGGTCAGCGATATTATTTTGTGGCTCGATGCCCGCTAAATTGAAGCGCCGGCTTTCTGTCCGTCGGGTCTATTATTTAATTTGCGGCGATGCCAAAGACTATGTCGAGGGCATGCATATGATCTCGCAAGCCGACAAGCCCGACGACTTCGTGCTCGCCAGCGGGGCGCGATGCGCTTGGTCAGAGAGAGGGGCGGGCTTGCTTTCGCGCAGGTCGGCGGCCGCATCGAGCCGCGCCGATATCAAGACCGGCAGGGCCGTGGTCGAGTCGATCCTACCTGTATCCGCTCGCCGGGGTCGATCTTCTCGTTGGCGTAAGCCCGGCTAGAGGACTTGAACCGGCGTCGCTGCTGCACCCGGACTTCGCGCTTCTCGAGGTTTTCAGCGCCCCACGCATCCTAGTCATGGTGCCCTCTGAGGCGCCTGCTGATTGCATCCCACGCTTGAACGAAGGGAAGGACGAGAACAAAAAGAACTCTGGTCGCAACCGAAACAATAGCGCGCCCCAGTGATGGTGGCTTATGCTCTTCCAATCGACGGGTGATCTTATTGATCGGAACCGGCTCCGACGGTCTGGGAGGGGGAATTGGCCTGCGCGAGGGCAGGACAACCATAACAAACAGAACGTTGATCAGTAGCCATATCCCCAAAATAAGGACAGTACGCATGAGGACCGACCGTAGCTGGTTTAGTTCTGCCGAACTTACCTACCTCCTGCCTCATACCTAGGATGCAGGCGGCACCATAGCGCGTTGCAAAAGAGCCACCTTAGCGCAGCCCCAGGTCAAAACCGCCTCGACATCCACCCTACCAAGATGCCGAGGCCGTCAGGCCCGAGCACTTTGGCGAGCGCCCAGGATCGCAGCCCAGTCCGGCGCAAAACTTGAGTCTGTGCGCTTTCGAACATTCATGCACCTTGGCACCGTGTTCCAGCACCTCATCCGGCGTGAAGCAGATAGGGGTGGCTCCAGATTGGGCGGCTGGACTGGCAGCGGTTAGGACGGGCCCGCCGCGAAACCACGCTCGACGTCCTCAGGCCGCAACGTCCGAAACCGTCTCCAGAGATTGGTCCAGCCGGCGACTGCGACTGGCATCGCACGGTGAACAAGCGACGAGTGAGCAGTTAAGGAGAACCAATCTCCTATCTCGGTAGTTGAATTCATGTGGCATTCGAGCAAGCAAAGGTTATTGTTCGCGCCGAGGACCAGTTTAAGAACCTGAGCCAGAACAACATGAAGGACCTCAGGCTACGATTGGAAAAGCTCCGCTCTGACGCCAGAGACTTTACCCTTATGAGTCAGCAGGCGACCGACGTCGAAAAGCGCGAGCTGTTTAGACGAATGGCGGATGAACTCGCCATCGAAGCTCTTGAGCTTGAGCAAATCGTGAAACAAAAAGGGCAGTCCGATCCCGGCGAACAGCACGAGGTCGTGGAATTCAAGCCGTCCTCTCAGAGGAAGCGCGGCTGACGCCGAAAAGACATCGCGCTCTTCATCGGTCAAGATCCCCATCGGCTTCGGATGGCTTGGCGCGATCACCGCATTCGGTGCTGTTGTTAGGTCGTCGTTCGGCAAAAGCGACAAACGATTCACATATTAAGCGCAGGAACGATCTCGTCGCACTTGAGTCACGCGTGCGTCAATTCCGGTTGGTCAGGCGGCGACTATGGTCCCAGGTTTAGGCCTCGCCGGACATACTTGAACAAGCGTTCGCGACAATGGTGAGAGAACGCACGCAGGGGCTCGTCGTGCTGAGCGATGGGGTGCTGTTCAACCATCGCGGCCTGATTGGCGTCATGGCCGTCAGAAATCGGCTGCCTGCAATCTCTGCGGTGAGAGAATACGCGGAGGCGGCTTCCTCTTGAGCTACGGGATCGACTTGCCAGATCAGTTTCGCCGGTCTGCGACCTTTGTCGACAAGATTTTCAACGGTGCGAAACCTGGCGACCCGCCGGTCGAACGGCAGACCAAGTACGAACTTGTCATAAACCTTCAGACCGCCAAAGCACTCGGCATCAACATGCCACCGACCGTGCTGACGCGGGCCGATGTAGTGATCGAGTAGGCATTATGACGTTGCTTATTGGCCCTTTTGCGATCTCAGGAGATGTCCGCTTTTTCGCCGTTGGAGGTTGAGCGGACATCAAGCTGCAAGGCGACAATGAGTACGCGGCCTATGCATCGACAACACGAAGTCTTCAGCCGACGTTTGCGCTCAATGCGGGGCGGGACGCAACAATGGCGCCACTGCCGCGGATCACAGGACGCATCCGCACCGGGCCAACTGGGCATAGGCCGAAAGGCGCGGGTCGGCGCTAGAATGCGCCTCGCAAAAGCGGTCTATGATTTGGGTGACTTTCTCGCTGTAGTCTCGGTGCCAGTGTCCAAGCCCGTGTAGAGCGCTTTCCTGGCAGGCGATCGATTTGAGCTGAAGGATGCGCTCCATGGTATGCAGCGCGCAATCGTGGAGCGTTGGCAGGTCGGGGTCGTCAGGAAGAGCCAAGCTCGGAAACGCATCCCACCACATGTAGCAAACACAGTTTAGTGCTTTGGTATCGGCCTCGCTCAGGTGGGACAGGGTAGGAGCGCAACGAGGCTCGAACAATTTCGCAAATAGAGCAGCGACGGAAGTAACGCACCGAACACGGTCTTCGACCGGAACATCAGTTGAACAAAGCCATCGGTTATCGCCACCTGCGTTCGTATTCACGAGATAGGTTAAGCCTTGCGCGATTTGGCTATCAGCGAATCCCTGTAACGCTGGCTCCGGATCTTCAAACAGTCGAGTGAGATAAGCCACGGCTTCTATCGGGGGCGGATCCCACCAATCATGCGCGGCATCGAAGTACCAAGGCGCTTGCTGAAAGCGAACCTCGCGTCCAAATGCGTGCTCCAGCCAATTATCAAAAGTGAGGTTTTGAAGGCGCATCGCAAGAGCCGCGGCTCATAGAGAAACCCGTCGATCTGCCAAACGACACCGCGGCCACGATAAGCCCCCATCGCTATGAAGGTCCGCTGGCTGATGCGGTTCGCTTTAAAGCTAGCTAATGCTAGGCTAGGTGCGGGATGAAGCCAAGCCGTGAAAAAGTTCAGGCAAATGCTTCGTTGACGCAAGCAACCGGGGGTGGGACCGGTTCTTCACTTTGATTCAAGCGCGACAGCATCCAGCCTCGGGGCCGGTCCCCGGGCTTGCATACTAGCCCTTCAAGTGCAGGCAGCTCGAAACAGATCAGGCCCAAGCTCACCGCGTTCAAAGGGACTGACGAAGACGCCTTCAGGACGGCGCGCCAGTAGGCGTTCTAAATTCGCTTTCCGCATCGAGAGGAGAAGCGTGCGCAGGTCAGCGAAGCAGCAGACGGGGAGTGTGTGCGACACATTGCACCAACTTCGACGGCGGGGGCGGGCCGCCCGAACAAGGGCGAGCGAAAGAGTTCATTAGCTTTCATGTGGCTAGCTGAGCGGGTGCCGATTACCGCGGAGTGCGGCACATTGGAATGGGAATGCCGGCCCCGGCTGTTGCCCCAATCCTGCGGCTGGGGCCGTTTTGAACTTTCGCAGCATCGTTCAACCCGGTCCACAACCATGTTTAGAGGCATTGCTATCGCGCTATTTGGAATAGGCATCTTCTCGCAGCTTGATCGAGCGTTCTTCTATGGCCGCAATACTGACGCCGCGCTCAAGCTTGTGCGGGAGATTGGTCGAGGCTTCGGCCTTTAGGAGCAGCCGCGTTGCCTTCGTTCGGGCAGCGCATGAGAGGTCCCTCGACAGCGACCTCTTCAACAGTATGCCTATCGTCCGCGCCATTCGCCCTCACTGAGCCGGCGGGACGGCCCAGTTTGGCCGCGATCTCGATACACGAACTCCCTGCGGGTGAGCAGGACCAAACGTCGGACTTCTGCTCGGCCCTATTGCTTTGGCTTCGGCTTGCCATGGTGCGGCACTCGACCGCAGTAGTTAACCAGTGAGTCTGCTGGCCAATACTTGGGAAATTGACGGGTGCTTCGGCCCTTGCGCTAAGCCCAAGGTCTCACGTCGCGATCTCACGACTCTGCTTGAAAGTGCAGGGACGCTCTGGAATTCTCATTCAACCTGAGATCGTGTTGGTAATCTCCGGCGGCAGTCCAGTTCTTTTGGGGATCGAAACGTCCATGCATGATCGATTGTCGGACTGCCGCGTAAACGAAGTGAACCGAAGACGAGAGTTCTTTCGAGCGACGCCGTCCAAGGTGAAGGCGCATCTTGATCAACTAGCCGGCCAATTGGAATTCCGCGAAATAGCCGAGGCCATCGAGTACAGACAGAGCTTGCGAATGCGAACTGTTACGGGCGAATCGGCCGCAAGCGAGGTGGCGACATAGCCGCCGTGTTTCGAACGCGCCTGCCGCGCGCCTAGTTCGCGAATGAAGATTTCCGTGATGGTATTCTGATCATTTCATGCCCCACCTTCCTAACCCCAATCCCGTTCGTCCCGGTCCCGGTCCTGAACAGCGACTGCGCAATTTGCAGCGTCGTTTCCGTGCGGTATCGGCACGCCATAATCGAAGTACTAAGCTGCGGTGGGCTATCACGGCATTGATCGCAACCGCTGCCATTTTGGTCGCCTATCCGGCTATTTGGCTCCTTATTTCGAGCCCGTGGCCCGTCACGATGACGCTCAAACATATCGCGTCCGCCCCCAACTGTGATTTTGCCCGCTTGGTCGGCCTAGCACCCGCGAGGCGCGGAGAGCCAGGCTATTGGAAGCACCACGATCGCGATGGGGATGGGGTTGCTTGCGAACCATGGCGGCCGCGGCGGGGAGATGTCTCGCGTCTAACAACAGCGACCAACTCAGATTGAGTTGCGCGGGCCTTTGCGACGCGCCTAGTAGTCGTGTGTTAGCTGTCGGTGGAAGAGCGGTCGCCGATCCATGATCGCATGCGTCGCTGCTTTTGATCCGTAGGAAGCGTTGTCATCGGGATGTGATCTTGCTTCATTGCCGACTGCATATCGGCCATGGTCGCGCTCGTGGGGAGGCGCCTCTCCTTGAGCACCCAAACGTCACAGAGCCAATCCAATCCGCTCCAATGATGGGAGCGGCAAGACATTTTGCCTGTTTGACGCGAGCACATTCCCTCATCATCAGCGGAATTTCCCTGTTCCAATTTTGATGCATCGCGTCGCAATGCCTGCGATTTCAAGGCTCATTTCGCATTTTTATGCCCGGTGACGCCCCCTGGGGCGGGCAGTTTTCCCTGTAAAAGTCCCTGCAAGCAGGGAATTGATCGCTTGGTTTGCCTTTCCGCACCGCAATCGTGACCTGCTCAGGGAAGGCAGTCTGCCCACCGAGCTCTGGGCATACGAGGACCGCATGCGCGAAAGTTCATGCGCTTCACTCGATAGTCGATCTCCTTGGGAAGGCGACGCGGCGCGCAGCGATTTCGATGCTAGCGACGATAGCTTTACCTTCTCAGGCATCAGCATCGCCGGCGGTCACATCGATTATGTGGATAGTGCGGCGCTCCTCGGCGCCGACCAGGCTTCGGCCCATTTGCAGAGTTTTGGGCCGGCTCAATGAAGCGCCGGCGCTCGCCGTCCGCCGCGGCAGCGATTTTGCGGTTACACCAGTGTGTGTGTGGAGCACTATGGAACCAGACATTGCGCACGATGGGCACAATTCGGCAAGGATTTCACAACCATAGGCCCTGCAGTCCGAGAAGCAAAGAATTGCGCCGTTAGATCTGGAAGAGAAAGTCCTGATTGGTCAAAGTATTCGCAGTGACGCTGGTCAAAACAATTTCCATATCCGCCGACCCCTGGTTCTGTGCAGCGCCCGAGCTGTTGACGTAGACAATCGTATTCGCGCCGCTCTGAATCCACGCGATACTATGCGCGGCGACTTGGGCGCTCCCGCTTAGCAAGCCCTGGACACTCGTCACTCCCGCGATCGCCGAGGTGTCGATGAGGTCTGCACCATGAACGAAATCACTGATCGTATCATGGCTTGCTACCGTGGAGTCGGACACCGCGGCGAAGACGAATTGATCGTTTCCCGCTCCTCCTATCAACGTGTCGGCGCCTCCTCGCCCCTGGATCACGTCATTTCCTGCTTGCCCATCCAATGTGTTGTTGCCGGCATCGCCGAAAATGAAGTCAGCGAAAGCTGAACCACGGACGGCATTCACGCCGGCGAGCGCATCTGTCCCGACACCTGCGGCATCACCAGAGGCGGTCCCGTGGGAGTTGCCGGCGGCGAGATCGACGGTCACTCCATCCAGGGCATTGTAGAATGCAATGCGGGTATTGCCGTTGCCGGTAATGCTGTCATTGCCGGCCATCCCCTCAAACTCGTTGAATGTACCGAAATCGCCGAGATTCGGCCCGGAGACGCCGAAATTGGTCGCGACATAAGTGTCGGCCAAGGCGGTCCCGCGGATCCCCTCAATTGACCGAAGAGTGTCCGTTCCGATCGAAGCGTCGCCGGTCACCACGCCCGAAGCCAGATCGACTTGAATACCTGACGCAGACCCGTCGTTGTTGTAGAACGCTCTGTCAAAACCAGTTTGACCGTCGATGAAGTCATCGCCGGCGCGACCGGCAAAATCTTCCGCTGTACCATTTGGATTGTTAGAGCCGGTGATGGTGTCGGCAAATGACGAACCTGACACCGAACCGACGCCCGAGAAGGTATCGGTGCCTACGGACCCATCGCCGGTCACGGTACCCGACGCACCGCTGGTGCTGCTGGTCCAGCCATTGAGACTGAAAGTGATTGTCACAGGACCGGTCGCATTGCTGTAGATCAGACGCGTGTTGCCATTGCCGGTGATGGCATCGTCACCGCCAAGTCCCTCGAACTGGTTGAAGCTGCCGTTGTTGCCGACGTTAAGAGCGCCTGCGAGGCCGTATCCCGTTGCCACATAGGTATCGGCAAGAATGGTTCCCTGGATAGCTTCGATCGAGCGCAGCGTGTCCACGCCGATCGAGGAGTCGCCGCTAGCCGTGCCGGTCGCCATGTCAATGGTGACGCTGCCGGTCGAAAGGTAGATGTTGTTGTAGCTGGCGGTATCGAAGCCGCCGCGACCGTCAATCGTGTCGTTGCCGCCAAGTCCGGTAAATGTCTCGTTGATGCCGCTTCCCGACAGCGAATCGATGAACATCGTGCCCATGATGGCATTGACGCCGGTGAACGTATCATTTCCGACCGAGGAGTCCCCGGTAGCCGTGCCGGCTGCTATGTCCACCACAACGCCCGCGGTCGCATTATTGAATCCGATGCGCGTGTTGCCGTTGCCGATGATGATGTCGTTGCCGCCCTCGCCGGTGAACTCGTTGAAGGTCCCCGATGAACCGGAGTTCGTGCTGGTGTTGCCAAACCCGGAGGCGTTGTAGTTATCGGCAAAATTGGTGCCTCGGACAGCTTCGATCGACACCAGTGTATCATTACCAACCGTGGCATCTCCCGTCAGCGTGCCAGCTGCGAGATTGACAGTAATACCTGACGCGGTGGTCGAATCGTGATTGTAGTCGACGCGGTCGAAGCCGCCGCGGCCGTCGATCACATCGTTGCCAGCGAAGCCGGCAAAGACCTCGATCGTGCCGAATCCATTGTTGCTTCCGAAAAGGGTATCTGCGAACGCAGAGCCCCAGACTGCAATAATGCCGGAGCCGACAAACGTGTCGTGACCAACCGATCCATCGCCATCCGCCGTTCCGGCCAAGATATCGACGGTCACACCAGCAGTGGCGCTCACATAAGAAACCCGCGTCAGAGCCGCGCCCAAAGGGTTCACGGCACTTAGAATGGTGTCATTGCCGCCTCGACCCTCGAACTCGTTAAACCCGACGGGTGTGCCGGGAATACCGGTGGCTCCTGCGAAACCGGTCGCATTGAATGTGTCCGCGAAATCACTGCCAATCGCACCTTCGATCGCGACGAGCGTGTCGGTCCCCACTCCCGGACCGGATGCCGTGCCCGCCGCAAGGTTGACCGAGATCCCGCCCGTGGCATCAGTGTAGACAGCGCGGTCGAAATCGGCTCCGCCATCGAGTAGATCGTTGCCGCCGAATCCTTGAAGCCGATCATTTCCTGCAAGCCCGTAAATTGCATCCGCTTGGCTCGTTCCGAGCAGCACATCCGAGCCCGAGGTGCCGTTGGTGGCGTTCGGAAAGATGAAGTCGCTTTGCTGGAGGCCGGTTACACCAATCAGCGTCAGAGCATTTCCGCTCCCGAAATCGATTATGGTATTGCCGGCACTCACCGTCGATTTCGATTGAACGTCTGCGAGCGTGAAGATGCCGGACAAACCTGTCAGATCAATCTTGTCGCCCTGGGTGCGGTCAAAGTCCGTGATGGTGTCTGCTCCGCCGCCATCGGCATAGACGAAAATGTCAGAGCCGTTCCCGCCAGTCAGGGTATCGGCACCGCCACGACCATCGATCCGGTCGTTGCCATCCCTGCCGTCGAGCGTATTGGCATTGGCATCTCCGAGGATGACGTCGGCAAACGACGAACCACGGACGGCATTCACGCCGGTGAACGTGTCTGTCCCGGTGTCTGCGAGATCACCGGAGGCCGTCCCGTGGGAGTTGCCGGTGGCGAGATCGACGGTCACCCCATCCAGGGCATTGTAGAATGCAATGCGGGTATTGCCGTTGCCGGTGATGGTGTCATTGCCGGCCATCCCCTCAAACTCGTTGAAAGTACCGAAATCGCCAACATTCGGCCCGGAGACGCCGAAATTGGTCGCAACGTAAGTGTCGGCGAAGGCGGTCCCGCGAATCGCTTCGACCGATCGAAGGGTGTCCGTTCCGATAGAAGCGTCGCCGGTCACCACGCCCGAAGCCAGATCCACTTGAATACCTGAAGCCGAGCCATCGTGGTTGTAGAAAGCTCTGTCGAACCCACCCCTGCCGTCGATGAAGTCATTGCCGGCGCGACCCGAAAATTCTTCGGAGGTGTTGTTTGGATTGTTCGAGCCGGTGATGGTGTCGGCAAATGACGACCCTGACACCGAGCCAACGCCCGAGAAGGTGTCGGTGCCTACGGATCCATCACCGGTCACGGTCCCCGACGCGCCGCTGGTGGTGCTGGTCCAGCCATTGAGACTGAAAGTGATCGTCACGGGGCCGGTCGCATTGGCGTAGATCAGACGCGTGTTGCCGTTGCCGGTAATGATGTCGTTACCGCCCATTCCCTCAAATTGATTGAAGGTGCCATTGTTGCCGACGTTGGCATAGGGGAGGCCGGTCGCGGGATCGATAGCTCCCGTGACGCCGAAATTGATCGCGTCATAGGTGTCGATAAAGTTAGTGCCCTGAATGGCTTCGATTGAACGCAAGGTGTCGGTGCCGCTCGAGGCATCGCCTGTCACCCTTCCAGCTGCAAGTTGAACGCTGATCCCACCCGTCGTGAAAGTGAGGTTGGCATATTGCGCCGTGTCGAAGCCGCCCTTCCCGTCGATAAAATCGTCGCCGGCAAGGCCCATGAAGTTCTCGTTGGCGCCGCTGCCGGAAAAGGTGTCGGCAAACATCGAGCCCATGACGGCGTTGACGCCGGCGATCGTATCAGTCCCCACCGAGGCATCGCCGATCGCGGTGCCCGCAAGGAAATCGACCGTCACGCCGGCGCTTGATTGCGTATATTGGATGCGGGTGTTGCCATTGCCGATGATGATATCGTTGCCGCCCATGCCTTCAAAATTGTTGAAGGTGCCGCTCGATCCGGCGTTGGTGCTGGTGCCGCTGAAACCGGTTGCATCGTAAGTATCAGCGAAGTTGGTGCCGCGGACGGCTTCCACTGAACGCAGCGTGTCGGTTCCGATCGTAGCATCGCCAGTGACGGTTCCGGTTGCAAGATTGACGGTTATACCCGTGGCTGTGGCGATGTCGTTGTTGTAGATGGCGAAATCGTAGCCGCCGCGGCCGTCGATCAGATCGTTGCCGGCACGACCGTCATACTGCTCGAAAGTACCATTCGGATTGTCGCTGCCCCGCAGCGTGTCTCCAAATGCGGAGCCAATGACCGAATTGACGTTGGTGAAGATGTCATTGCCAACTGACGAATCGCCGTTCGCCGTTCCCGCGGCGAAATCTACGACGACTGCCGCTGTCGCACTGACATAGGAAATGCGGGTCAGAATCTCTCCGGAAGGATTGACCGTGCCGGCGATGATATCGTCGCCCCCCATGCCTTCGAAACTGTTGAAGCCAATTGGCGTACCAGGCACCCCGGAATTGCCGCTGAAGCCGACCGCCGAGTATTGGTCGGCAAAGTTGCTGCCCTGGATGGCTTCGATACCGATCAACGTATCGGTGCCGACACCTGGACCCGTCACGGTCCCTGCCGTCAGATCGGCGGTAATGCCCCCGGTCGCGTCGACATAGACCGCTCGATCAACACCCGACAACCCGTTGAATATGTCATTACCGCCAAAGCCCTGGAATACATCGTTCCCGGCAGTCCCGGTCAGGGTGTTGTCGCCAGCGTCGCCGAGAATGGCGCCGGGCACGCCGACAAAATAGACCACCGCGCTGCTGGTCACGATGTTGCCGGCCGCATCGCTCACCCGTGCGGTCAGCGAGTTCGGGCCGTTGTTGAGCGTGACCGTGCTGCTCCAGCTGCCGTTGCCCTGCACGG
>NZ_PSRT01000201.1 GCF_004212635.1 Bradyrhizobium genosp. SA-3
CTCGGCGTCCGCAACAGGGAGCGGCGCTGCTGCCGCCCGACGCGCGGCGTCCTCAAGCTTGGTCTGATAGGCGGCCTCGACGATCCGGGCATCGTCCTCCAGCAGGGTGTTCTTGAGCGGCAGGCTGGCCTTGGCCCAGACGAGCAGGTCCTCGCTGGTGGTCAAGGATGCGAGCTGGCGCAAGAGCTGCTCGCGGAGCTCGGCGGACTGCGGCGGCCCCAGCACCGGTGCGCGGTTGAGCACGCCCTTGGCGGGTTTGGGTTTCGCGCCCGCGGTTGCCTGCGGCCCCGCCACCGGCGGGCTGGCCACGGCGTCGGGGGCATCCAGATCATCCTCGCCGGCAATCCCGACCAGCGCGAACAGGGCGTAGCGTCGGGCGTAGGTGAGCGCCGCGCCCATCCGATGCGGCGCCTCGATGTCCCTCGCCGCGCAGACCGGCCAGTCCGAGGAGATCCACTCGCCGGAGGAATGGGCGAGCAGGGTGGTGAGGTGGATGTGCCCGGTGGTTGCCTCGACCCGGGTGGTCTGGATGGTGGCGATCTCTTGCTGGCTTAAGGTCTTGCGCACAATGTCGAGGCCGCTCGCGAGCGAGGCGTAACGAAAGGTGCGGTCGTCGTCGCGCAGAAACGGCGAGCGGATCTGAGCGGTCAGCGTTTTTTCCGGGTTGGTCAGTTCGGCCTGCGCGCGGGCCAAGGCGGCTGCGATCGCCCCGATACGCTCACTGGCCTGGTGCATGGACGCTCTCCATCTCAACCGGATCAAAACTGATGGCGCCGGCTTTGGAACGCTTGGCGCGAATGCCGTGGCCAAACGCTTCCTTGGCATCCTCGGGCAGCAGCTTCTTGAGCTCGGTCTTGGCCAGCTCGTGCTCACCATGGGCCGCCCGGGTGCGCAAATAGGTCGCCGCGCACTCGGCCCAGAGATTGGAGGCGGTCATATCGACCACCTTGATCGCGGCGAGCCGCGGGCGCGGGGTCTCGATTCCGAACAGCAGCGGCGGCTCGCCGCTCTGCACGCAGCGCCAAAACTTCTTTTCCGCGGTCAGCAGCAGGTGCTGGTAGAGCGGGTCGGCATGCACGGTGATCTCGACCCATTTGCCGCCGCCGGTGATGATCGAGAGCACGGCCGCGCGCGCCGCGACCACCCACATGTTGTGTTGCAGCTGCGCCATGTGCTTGTCGGCCGCCGCCTCTTCGGTAAAGGCCCAGGGCAGCATGAACTTGGCCTCGAACACGGCGCCGGTCGGCGCGACCATGCCGTCCAAGGTGGCCGCCATCCAGGAGTGGACGGGATGGCGCACCCGCTTCTGGATGTCGGTGATCGCGTGCCCGGTGGCGCCCTGGTACCAGCTGCGGTTGAGCTCTTCGGTGGCAATGCCGAGCTGCACGACCAGGTTGCGGGACAAATCTTGCGGCGCGAGCTCGCCGCGCTTTTCCCGCCACAGGCGAGTGAGCTCGTCCTGGTCGTCGCCCATGATGATGCGCGCGTCCGAGCCGCCGACAAAGGCGCGTCGGTTGTGGGGGTTGAAGGTGATGACGGAGTGGGGCGCCTCGGCGCCGTCGGTTGAAATCGGGATCACCGGTCTCTCCTTGGTTTGGCAAACGCGGCTTGCCGCCGCACCACCAAAAGCCCCGCAGCTGCGAGGAGAGATACCGGGGCCAAGGGCCCAAGGCCCGGTCAGATCAGTAACGCTCCTTTTGCGCGGGAATGCCAGTCCTTTCTGCAGCAAATTGGCTGTTCTTTTTGGCCGAAAAGCCTTGATATTTCATGACGTTGGAGTGACTTTTTCGGGCGCCGCGACGAGCAAAAGCCGAGGCCTCGGACATGGCGTCCATTCGACAAATCGAAGCCAATCGCCGCAACGCCAAGCGCAGCACCGGGCCGAAAACGGCGGGCGGAAAGGCGAGGTCCAGCCAAAATGCGCTGCGCCATGGGCTGGCGCGGAGCGGCGATCCTGCCGTGACCGAGAATTTTGCCGTCGCGATTGCGTTGGGGTTCGGGCATCAGGTTGCGCCGGATTTGACGATGGCGCTTGCTCGGTCCAAGCTCGCACTGCTGCGCCTCCGCAGCTTGCGGCAGCAGATGTTGGCCGCGCTGTTGGCCGGCCCGCTTCCGGCAGACCTAAAACGCCTGAAAGGGCTTGAGCGCTACGAGCGAGCCGCTTTGGTGCAACAGAGGCGGGCGCTGCGATTGCTCAGCAAGCAAGGTTGACGCGTGGTTACTTGGCTTCGTTCTGCACTTTCGCTCCTTGGTGCTGCGGCGCTGCGGCAAAGCTCCTCGACAGCACTGCAGAGCAACTAGCCTGGGTAGTCACGCAGCTTGATCTTCACCTCCAGGTTATAGCTTGATCTTCTTGATTCGGGTGCGATGTGGAAACGGCATAGCCCGCAGTCGCGCGAAATCGGCCTTTATCTCCTCCATCGACATCGCGTCATAATCGCGTACGATCTTTGCACTTTCGATTTCGCGAATTTGCTCGATCAGTGCCATCGTCATCCTCAAGGCTCTCAAATTGCCCTTGAGCGCGAGATCGAGTATTCGCTTGACCACTATCTCGTCCGCCCGAATGCGCAATCGTTGTCCGTCTTCGACAATGGTTCGCTTCCGCTTCAATTCGTGCGCAAAAAGATCGATCAAAGTGAGACATTTTTTCGGCCTACCGCGTGGATTGCCGGATTGGCCGGGTTTGAAGCGTCGCTCTTTCGGAGGTTTTCCGTAGCCAACCTGATAGTCTCCGGATTTGCGCTTGGTCATTCCACGCACTCCCGGTGCTGATCTGCGGCGATTTCGTCGAACAGGCGCCCGGTTTGGACGTGAACAGCCCTTTGGCCGGTGTGGCGTTGCCAGCGCCTTATCGCGACGTCAACGTAAAGCGGCTCTAGCTCCGTCGCATAGAGGCGCCGGCCGACCCTTTCGGCAGCCAGCAACGTCGAACCGCTGCCCAGGAAGTTGTCCAAAACAATGTCATTGCGTTCCGTGCAGTCGAGGATTGCATCGGCAAGCAACTGAACCGGCTTCACAGTTGGGTGTAAGGCAAGCAGGTTACCTTCTTCGCCATTACGTTCGAAGCTATTACATCCTGGATATTGCCATACGTTGGTTCTGAACCGACCATGTCGACCAAGCTCTACGTTGTTGCGGTGGGGCACTTTGCCGTGCTTGAAGACAAAGACGAATTCGTGCTGGCTGCGATAGAGTGATCCCATGCCAGCGTTCGATTTGACCCACGCGCAGATGTTCTTGAGCTCGAGTCCAACTTCCGTAGCGGCGGCAAGAATCTCGGCGGAATGACGCCAGTCCATGAAGATGTAGAGGAGGGCGCCCTGGCAGAGGTGCTCTGTCGCACGGCGCAGATAGTCGTTCAGGAAAGCGGTAAACTCCTTACCGGACATTTCGCCGGACGCCATCGCAAACTCGGGATGGCGAATGCCTCCTTTGCCCGAGACGTGCCCTTGAATGGGGACGTTGAATGGAGGATCCGTAATCACGGCCCGGGCGCGTTGGCCGGCCATGAGGGCGGAGAATGAATCGGACTGAAGCGCGCTTTGGCACAGTATCCGATGTTGTCCGGCTTGCCAGAGGTCGTTGACAGCCGAAACCTTGGTCGGGACAACCGCGGGAACGATGTCGGCTGGGTCAGGAGACGGCTCAACCTGCAGAGATTCGAGGTTCTCGATTCGAAAATCGATTTCTCCTTGCGAGAAGCCCGTGACCTCGAGACTGAACCCAAGGTCGAGCTGAGAGAGCTCCTTGAAGGTTTCGGCGACCGCGCGGTCGTCCCAAGGGGCTAGCTCGCCGAGCCGCTGCTCAGCAATCCGGTAGAGTTCGAGTTTTTCGGGAGTGAGATGCGTGGCCCGGATGACGGGGAGGTCGCGCAAGCCAAGCTGGAGCGCGCCAAGGTACCAGATCAAACCGGCCACGATCACGCCTGCAGAATCGATGATAACAGGGCTGATCAAGCCCAATGTCTCGATACATTTCGCGTATTGTTTCTTGTGGCGATCGGTGTGTTTGCGGAGCGATCGCCGAGGCAGTGAAATTGCCTCGGTGGCAAGACGCTCGACCGGTCCCACTTGTGTGAAGACCTCGTTGTGTTTCGATAATGCGGTCATGGTTGGCTCCTTTGGTGACCTTCGGCGGGCGGCGCGGATGTTTGGTCGCGCGCGAGTGCATTGAAGCATCGATATAGGTTTCAATTGGACCTGCGTGCATCGTGCTTTTCCTTCTGTCGGCTAATTCAGCTGCGCGCTCGCTTGCGCGCCTCAGTGCCGCGGCAGTTTCGCCGGCCCATGCACCGGTCGCGCCAGCATTGTTTTGAAGCGTCGATATGGGGTTCAATTAAACGTGACTGCATCGTACTTCTCCTTCTAGTCGTCTGGTTCAGCTGCGTCCTCGCTTGCGCGGTCGCGCTTTGGCGAGCTGTTCTGACAATGCGTGAGCTGATTTCGTGAGTTCGAGCCAGGTGGTGGAACGGCCCGGCTTTTCAAGGCCGCGGTTGAACGCCTTATGATAGTCCTCGAAAATCTCAACGGTTGGGGCGGGGTCTTCCGCGCTCCTTTGGTCAGACCAGATCAGCAAAAACACGGGTAACTTGGTCGGCAAGGCCGGATTTCCGGGCCGGGCCTGAAGCCGGATCTGATCCGGATCGAACAGCTTGGCGGGATCGAGCCTCATGATCTTCTTATGTTGGCGTTCCAGCGCCGGCCTGATGCGCCGCAACGATTCGACAACAAACTTCTGCGGCCATTTGTGATCGAGCATTTGCAAGCCGATCAGCAAGGCAAAGCTCTCGTATTCGGAAAACTGAATCTCGCCGCCTTTGCCCGGTGCGTCGCCGGTAAAAAAAGCGTAGTTTGCCAGTTCGGCCTTGTCCGATTGGGGACGCACGTCCAGCGCGCGGTCAGTGTCTAATAAACGTTTCACGCGCGTCAGCAGGTTCGCCTCTGACTTCGGGTCATTGGCGCCGAGCCGCGCCACAATGGCGTCTTCGACCTGGTTGCGCTTGTATGCGCTCATTGAAATATGATATTAGGTTACAATTGAGCTGTCCAGAGGACGTGCCCGCGGTTCTGAGCGGCGTAGCCGCTTCGTGCTTGCAGCGGTGTTCGCCGTGCAGGTCCAGTGCTTCTGCCGCCCGCCGTGGTAGGGCCGATCGCGATGTTTCGAGACAAGGCCCTCAAGCCCCATGCGGCACGCCGCGCGGAAGGGATCGGGGCCAATATCCGCCGCGCTCGAACCGCGCCACGGTGATGCCATCAGAACGGCGCGCCAGAAGTCGCTCCAGGCTCGTCTTGCGCAGGTGCAGAGACAAAGAGCGCAGGTTATCGGGTTATCGCCGCTTGTCGCGAGAATGTCGAAGCTTAGAACTGCCTCTCGTGATCGTGCTTGCGAGAATGCAGCGCTTTAAAGTCGGAGATGCCATCGACGTGATGGTCGGGTCGGGGAAGCGGTGAGGGCCACAGGTCCCACAGCTAGGGCCGCAAAGCAGCTCCCCGCCTTGGCGGCCAAGGTTCGCAAGCAACTCCATCCCGATCCCGGTCGTGATGCTTCCAATAGCCGGGCTCCCCCGATCGCGCCGGTGCCAAGCCCACCAAGCGGGCAAAATCACAGTTGGGAGCGGACGCGATATGTCTGAGCGTTGTCGTGACCGGCCAAGGGCTCAATCCAAAGCCCCCGACGAGCGCAACGGCTACCGCGACGGCAACGATTGCCGTCACTGTTTTTGTGGCCCGGCGCAGCTTGATACTACGGTCATGGCGCGCCGATACCGCACGGAAGCGACGCTGGGGCATAAGAGCAGCGGCCGCAATCGTTGCTTTTGCGGTTGCTTGTGCCGTCGTTTGGGGGCTGACGTCGAGCCGTTGGCCGGTGATGACAACGCTCAAACATATCGCGTCGTCCCCGAACTGTGATTTTGCTCGCTTGGTCGGCTTGGCACCGGCTAGACGAGGGGAGCCGGGCTATTGGGGACGCCACGATCGCGACGGGGATGGATAGCTTGCGAACCATGGCAGTCACGGCGGTGAGATGCTTCGCCGCCATCGCGATCTGCACGCAAACCGCGCGCCTCGCTCCAGCCGATCGAAGATCAGAGTACCACTGCGGCAATTGCGGCATGAGTATTCCCGCTTTTCTCTGCAGGCGGCGGTCGGATCCCTGCCGGTCCGGCAAATGGTTTTTTAGCTTCTGTGCTGCGCACCATGGGTGTGGGCAGCAGGCTCCTAGCTAGTTCTGGAGCAGAAGACCCTTGGTTCGCGCCCCCCGGCTGTTGACCCCAATCCTGCGGCTAGGAGCCGGTGGCAATGGCAAGACCACTCGGTGGCAGGCGTATTTTCCGCCCGGCCAACAGCCGAGCAGAGCCGGCGCCAGGATTGAAGCCGACAGCGGCTGAACAGATTGAAGGTCAACGCTTGGGTAGCGACGCCATCACCTCGCCCGCGTCCCCGTCCTCCAGGCAAGGCGTGACGGTCAGCGGGAGTAGGTCGGCCCATTGCGCGACCCAACGATACATGGCCTTTGGATCACTCGATTCGGAGATCGCAAATCCCTGACCGTTCATGCCATGCCAACGCCCCAACATCTTGACGCCGTCGGGCGGTGCGCCACCGGTTTCCAGGAAGCGTGCGACAGCCGCATTGAAGATGCCTTGAGGTACAGTCCAAGCAACGATGAATTTCATGCGAGTCTCCCATATTTGCGACAAAAGCCGACTGGATCAGGAGATCCACGCGACATCAGTCGAGAACTGGACGCAGGTCGGGGGCCCAACAGCTCGCCAGGCCTGCCGCCTCCGACCCTTTGGCCGAACTTGGCCGTCTTTTGTCAGTGCAGGATAAAGTCGTTCGATCCCGCGCTCGTGTTGAGGTTAAATACGTTCAGAATTTCGATCGTTTCTGCCGCCGCGGCACCGCCATGAGCGGCGTCAGGAGTAATTTGGTAGAAATCAGTTGTTCCGACCTGCTGTATCGTCGCGCCAGTGGCGAGCGTGCCATAGCCGTAGAAGTCCAAATGATCGCCGACATTCGCGCCGGCTCCGGTAAAGTCGGTCACGACGTCGCCGTTCGCCTCACCGAAATTGAATTTGAATGAGTCATTGCCGGCACCGCTGGTGAGCCTATCTGCGCCGGCTCCGCCGTCGAGCGTATCCGCCCCACCCGCGCCATTCAGCACGTCGTTGCCAGCGCCGCCCGCCAACACATGGCGGCGTTGTTGCCGGTCAGCGCGTCATTGAACGCCGAGCCAGTCAAATTCTCGAACCCAGTCAGCGTGTCCGTACCGGCCCCGACCGTGTTCTGTGCCGTGGTCACGGCAAGGCTGACCGTCACCCCGGCGGTCGCGTGCTCGTAGCTGACCGTGTCGATGCCGGAACTGCCCGCCAGCACGTTGTCGCCGGAGTTGCCCTCCAATATGTCGTCGAATTGGGAGCCGGTCAGGTTCTCGATATTGACCAAGGTATCGCCTTGAGCATCGCCACCGGTACCGTGCCCTGTCGCCAGGCTAACGTTGACGCCAGCCGCTGAGGCGGCATAGGTCGCCGTGTCAGTGCCCTGACCGCCGTCGAGCGAATCCGCGCCGCCCAGGCCGGCCAGAATGTTGTTGCCAGCATTTCCGATGATGACGTTGTCGAGCACGTTGCCGGTCCCGTTGATGTTGGAGGTACCGGTCAGCGTAAGGTTCTCGACATTGGTCGGGAGCGTGTAGGTGACTGATGCCTGCACGCTGTCGGTGCCCTCGCCTGCGTTCTCGACGACCACATCACCGGTGTTGGCGACGACGTAAGTATCATCGCCCAGCCCGCCAATCAGCGTGTCGGCTCCCCCGCCGCCCGTGATGAGGTCGGCGAACGCGCTGCCGGTGACGGTGAACCCTTCGCTCTGATTGTGCAGATCGATCGTTACCCCTGCGCCTGCCGAAGCCGCCGAGACCGCTTCGACATTGGTGATCTGGGCGTTGGTTGCGGTATTAAGATCGGTGGACGTCGCAGACAGGACGATGGTGTCTGTGCCCGCGCCGCCATTGACGGTATCGGCCCCGATAAAGCCGATAATCCTGTCGTTGCCGCCGCCGGCGGTGATGCGGTCAGCTCCAGCCCCGCCCGAGATGGTGTCATCCGATGCACTGCCGGTGATGGTAAATCCTTCGCTTTGGCTGTGCAGGTCGATGATCACGCCAGCGGCGGCTGACGATGCGTTGATCGCCTCAACATTGATGATTTGGGCATCGGCAGCTGTGTTTAGATCAGTGGACGTGGCCGACAGGACGATGCTATCCGCCCCGGCGCCGCCGTTGATGGTGTCGGCGCCCACGAAGCCCACGATTGAGTCGTTACCCGCTCCACCTGCAATAGCGTCAGCAGCTGACGTTCCAGTGATCGTGTCACTGCCGCCAAGTCCGAAGGTCATCGCAGCTCCGGCGGCCACAGCAATGGCCTGACCAGCGGAGGTTCCAAACTGAAGCGTTAGCAGTTGAACGTAGCGGTTGCCGGTGCGGCAGTCCGCGCAAGATCGGGTGCTGGCTTTGGCGCACTGGCAGCGGAAAACCCGAAGACGCTTTGGATGTCCCAAGAGAAACGCTCGGCTTTGGACTCTGCGCGCCAGTCGCCACACGCCCCGCGGGATGCCCATGCCGCGTCGCAATAGTGTTGCTGATTCAAGTCGCTATGTAGCTTTTGCTCCGAGCCATCATCGATTTTCCTCTGCCATTTAGATCCTCCTCAATTGCACATCGAGAGCGAGAGCAGATTGTGGTTACGAACCTTGAGAGGTGTCTGAGAAATCGACGCTTACCAATTCTCGCTAGCCCTGTTTGGCGTCTGGCCACCGCGACACGCTTGAATTCATCGGCTTTTTCGTCATTTCCTATGTTGCGGCGGCGGCGTTTTGCGCGGGTTCTCCTCTGCAGAATTTCCTGTAGCAGCGAACTGATCCTGGCACCCTTCCGCGGAGGTGAACGGGCGGGCGGCCATCGTCAGCGGTTAAGGGGGCGCATATGGACCAGGCGTGGTCGGGTCGTGGGCGACTGCCTCCCTCACGGACCTCCGCCGCGTCCAGACCAGAGTGAGGCGTTGGTCCCCCGCTCCGGTCGGCGCGGCTGATGATGCCTCTTCCATCACTCGCCCGGACGCGTCATTTCTGCCAGAACCATTGATTGAACGACATGGCGAGCGGCCCGACGATATGCTTGAGCGCGGTTCGTGGAACGGTCGGGATCATCACGGTCGCGGGCAGCCGGGATACAGACGAATGTTCGGCAGGCCCACCGGACCGCAACATTCGCCCGGCCCATCTCGTCGCAACGCGTCAGACCAGATAGTTGTGATAGCTGATAAGCGTTCCCGTGTTCTTGTCTGCCTCCGTCTGGAAGCCCGCGGCATCGTACTGGCCCAACAGGGCAATGTCGGCGGTATGAACTCCGTCAGTCACCGACAGGGTTCCTCCAGTGCCGGCCTGATTTGCGACATAACTCGCGGTCGTGCCGACTCCGAATGCCACATCGAGGAGATCGAGGTGGTCATTGCCGTCAAATCCGGACACGACCCCGCTAAAGTCGAAGGAGTCGTGGAGCACGATTGTCCCGGTGGCTCCGGCATCAAGCGTTATCTTGGTCGATGAGGCGGCTCCGAATTCGAGCGTGGCTACTCCATCCATCAAGGCGGTGCCGCCGCCAGTGACGCTGCCATTGAGGGTGATGTTGGCTCCATGCGCCCACAGCAGCCCAGAATTATCAAGGTTGCTGTCGATGACCATCCCGCCGCTCCCAGTCGCTTCAAGCGTTCCGGAATTGACGATGGTGTTCGTCCCGGTATCGATATCGAGCACATTGATGCCGGTGGCGACAATCAGGCCTTTGTTGACCAGTCCCATCATCCCGTCCCCGAGGTGGCCCGCGCCGGCGATCGTGTTGTCCACATTCGTCAGCGTGACGTCTGAGGTCGTTCCGGTGATCAGGTTCTGATCGCTGTCGGACAGCACGACCTGCCCATGACCCTGGAGTGTGATGCCGTGTTCGATCAGCTCGAGGTTTGTCCCGTTTCCGGTCGAGTTCAACTCAATTGTACCCGTGTTGTCGATGGTGCCGCTCAACGGAAGCAACGCGCCGTCGCTTATCACCAGGCTGCCGGAATTTTCCGTAACGGGGGTTTGATCGAACACGAAATTGCTCGATGTGAGCGACGTCGGATCGAGACCTTGCAAAGTGATCGATTGGCCTTCTCCCAACTCGATCACGGCGTTGCCGTTGGTGTCGCTCACAGTATGTGCCTGGATGTCGGCGAACGAGGTGAAGTTGGCGTAATCGATCAGATCGATTTGGTCGTGCATCGCGTCGAAGTTATAAACTACGTCGTGACCGATCGGCTGCGAGAACACCAGCAGGTCGTTCCCACTCGAAGCCGTCAGATGATCGTCGCCCGACACAGCAAAGATCGGCGATCCCTGCGCATAGGCTTCGACATTGTCGGCCACGGTTGCCGTTCCCGTAGTGCCATCGGCGTTCGTCCAGGTTTGCGTGACGTTCAGCATCACCGCACCCGCGAAATCTAGCGCCGAAGTGATTGTCATCGACTGCACATCATTTGTCTGAGCAGTCCAGGTGCCATCGCCGTTATTCGTAGCGTTACTAAGACTCCAGCCTAAGGGCACCCCGCTGATCGTGACGGTGATGACATCGTTTGGATCATCTGACGGATCGACCAGAGCCAGATTGATAGCCTCGCCGGCGATACCGGCGGGCGCAAGGGCATTGGCACCGCTCCCTTTCACGATCGTGACGGTGTCAGTGTCGGCGAGGCCTCCTGCGTCGGTCGTTGTCATTGTCAACGTCCGCGTGGTGTTGTTTGACCCACCACTAAACGTCACGCTAGCCAAGGCCGCATTGATGTCCGAGATCGAGCCGGAGAACGTCATGACCTTCGTGCCGTTGGCACCGGAACTGAATGTAAGGCCTGATGTCGTGGAGAGTGTTAAAATGCCGGTCGACGATTGCGGGGAATTGCCCAGCGAGAGTGAAACAGTCTCGATGCCGTTGTCGACATCACTGACTCTCAGCGTGAAAGTTGCTGTCGAGCCGCCGCCGGTACCGTTTCCTACGGTCTGCTGCCCCGGAACGGTGTTGACCGGCGCGTCGTTGGCGCCGCTGATGGTAACGGTTAGCACCGCCGTGTCGGTCAGGCTGCCGTCAGTCACGGTGTAGTTGAAGGTGTCGGTCGTCGTCTGGCCGACATTGAGCGCCTGCACGGTTGCGTCGTTCTCGTTGACCACGTACGTGTAGCTGCCGTTGGCATTGAGTGTCAGCGTGCCGTGCTCGCCCACCAGGCCGACGCCCAAAGTGCCGGCCGTGCCGGCCCCCTCAGTGCCGCCGGTGCGGATCGCACTGACCGTCAGGCTGCCGCTGTCGACATCGGTATCATTGGTCAGCAGATTGCCACTGCCGTTGATGCCGCCCGATCCGTTGGCCGTGCCGCCTTTCTCGGTCGCGGCACCGGTGTCATTCACGGCGAGCGGCGCATCATTTGTGCCGGTGATCGTCACCGTGACGGTGCCGCTCGCCGTGCCGTCCTGGCTCACTACCGTGAACTGGTCCTGCACCTGCTGGCCGGCGGTGAGCTCATTATGGGCGCCGTTGCCGGTGTAGCTCCAGGCGCCATTGGCATCGATCGTGAAGTCGCCGTAGGTCCCGTGGACGTTACTCTGCGCGACGAGATGGGCCTGGCCAGCGTCCGGATCGGTGATGGTGAGCTGGCCCGAGGTGTTGAGCGCGGCTGCGGTGTCGCCCTCGGTGACGGACTTCGAGTCCGACGAGACCGACGCCGCATCATTGGTCCCGGTGATCGTCACCGTCACGGTCCCGGTGGCAGTGCCGTCCTGGCTGGTCACCGTGAACTGGTCCTGCACCTGCTGGCCCGCGGTGAGCTCGTTGTGGGCGCCATTGCCGACGTAGCTCCAGGCGCCGTTGGCATCGATCGTGAAGTCGCCGTAGGTGCCGTGGACGTTCGATTGCGCCACGACGTGGGCCTCGCCGGTGTCCGGATCGGTGATGGTGAGCTGGCCGCTGGTATTGAGCGCGTCGGCGGTATCGCCCTCGGTCACGGACTTGGAGTCCGAGCTCACGGTCGCGTTGTCGTTGGTGCCGGTGATCGTCACCGTCACGGTGCCGGTCGCGGTGCCGTCCTGGCTTGTCACCGTGAACTGATCCTGCACCTGCTGGCCGGCGGTGAGCTCATTGTGCGCACCATTGCCGGTGTAA
>NZ_PSRT01000202.1 GCF_004212635.1 Bradyrhizobium genosp. SA-3
GGTCGGGCCGGTGGTGCTGAGCGTATAGACCACCGCGCTGCTGGTCGCGGTGTTGCCGGCCGCATCGCTCACCCGTGCGGTCAGTGAGTTCGGGCCGTCGTTGAGCGTGACCGCGCTGCTCCAGCTGCCGTTGCCTTGCACGATGGCGGTGCCGATCGCGGTGGTGCCGTCCAGGATGGTGACGGTGGCGCCGGCATCGGCGACGCCGACCGTGCCGGTGATGGTCTGGCTGGCCTGGTTGACCGGCCCGCCCGCGCTAGTGATGGCGACGGCGGGCGCCGTCGTGTCGAGGGTGAAAACAACGGGCACGCTTGTGCTAACGTTGGCGCTAGCGTCTAAAGCGACGATGCTGTGGTCGCCATCTCCTGCCAGAGTGACTGCCGTGCTCCAAACACCGCCGGAGCCAACGGTCACCGTTCCAATTTGTGTGGTGACACCATTGTAGGTATCGTACAGCGTCACTGTCGTTCCAACGAGGGACGCATCGACAGTTCCGCTGATCGTTTGGCCTCCTTGATTGGTTGGCCCACCTGCATTGGCGATAGTTACAGGTGCCAACGACACCAAGGCGATAGCTTGCGTTGTATCCAAAGTGGGAACGAGCGGTTTCGATGCGGACGCAGAATCTCCCGTGATGGAGGCGAGGGGCACAAAAGTTGGAGTGATCGATCCGCCACCAGCTTGGCCCTTCACGTCGTCAGCAACAACGGTAGTCGGAGCCTCGGTGGGTGATGGTGGCGGGCTCCCGGCGAACTTCTGCAGCGACTTTGTATCGACATCTCCTCGCTTGCCGTCGCTAGGTGCCGGAGTGTCTGGAGCGATCTGTTTCCCGATATCGTAGGTCGTTAACACCTGCTGAAAGGCGTTGAATTCCTGCGCAACCTGGCCTGGGCTCTTACTGACGGCTTGGGTGATCACCTCGAAATTCGCGGTTGGCGTGATGGTCATCGATGGACCGTCGCTGGTAACTATCCCGATTGGATCCCCCGCGGTACAAACGCCTTGAAGCAAGTTCGTTGGGACGCATTTGAAGACCTGTACGGAATGAATCTGACCGTCTTGCTGATCGGCAACGGAAACCGAGACCTGTCCATCCACTGCATCGACGTTAAGAAGGACGGCTGTACCGCGAATTCCGATCACGGCGGTAGGCGTTGCAACCTGCATGTCACCCGTTTTGGCAACCTGGCCGGCGACGAAACTGGCAGCGCCCTGGACGAGAGTGAACAGCGAATGGTTCGCGCCACTCGTCAGACTGACCAAGGTACCGCTCGCACTACTCTGCCCCTCATACCCCAATTCGTTCAACATGAAGCGAGCGTTGGCACTCAGGTTGAACGTTGAGCCGTCGATCAGAACGAGGCCGAGGGTAGAGCTGCTTCCAGTCTGCACGATATCGTTCTGATAGACGACGTCCCCGTTATTCGCCTCGATAGTGACGCCGTTGCGAACGATGCTGGCGCTGCCCGTTATGGTGGCGACATGGCCAATCACCTTTCCAGCGGCAGCATTTCCTCCGGCTTGAGCAAAGGTTTGGTAGCCGGTGAGAGCTTCAACGACTCTTGCATCGAGCAGCGCGCCGTCCGCAGAGCTGAGCGGCGAACGCTTCTCACCGAGAAAGTAATTGGGGATCGTGATCCGATGGTTGGGATCGGAAATGATGAGATCATGGCCCGAACGTGCATATTCACCCGAGAACAGGAGATGCGCGTCAGGAATGATGAAAGTGTTGGCTGGGCGAGGTTCAGGGAAGCTGAAGGACTCCCAAGCGACCTCAGATCCGGCAACATCGAGCTCTTGGTTTAATGGGGTATTCAAATAGTGCCCCACTCAGAAATTGAAATTAATTAATTTTGTGTTAATAACACATCGTAAATTAACTGCAAACAGATTGTGCGGTCGGCGTCGGAATCTGTTTGACGCCCATGATTGTTCGACCCCGGAATTAAACGAGAGCGTTGGCACCCGTGCGGAAGGTCCAACTCACATGGTACGATCAAGAGCGTTTCGTCGCCTTGACCTGATCGAGGTGCGGCGTCAGTTGGTGCACGCGCGCAACCGGCATTCCAGTAATCGCGTTATTGTAAGGCGTATCAACAGCCTGCTATGCCGGATTTACCACTTGGATGGCATCGCCCCCAGCCAAGGTGAGCGAATCCGCAAGGCTGTTCAAATTGCGCTCCGAGGCACATCCGAAGGTTAGTTGACCTAAGTCCCGATCAGAGAGGCAACCGCTGCCCAAGCTTGTCCTTCAGCTTAGTGCAAGCAGCAGCAGGCCCAGAGCATCGGCGCGCGCGTCACCGATGCAATGACCAAAAAATATCCGGCTTTTGGCAACCGGACCCGATTCCGGCCATGCTGGCGTAGAGTTGCGGACCGCATGCTTGCGCAGATTCGTGCATTCGTCGCTGCCCGGATCCCTGTGCATCCTCACTTGCGGGGCAGTTGCACAGCGGATCTCGGTTGACCGATGTTAGCCCTATTCTGCGGCGTTGAAGCTGGGCTGGCGATTGCATGCCTGATTGGCAACGTTAGCCTCGATGGCCATCTGAAGCGACGAGGCAGACAGCAGTGCCATAGCCGATCGTTCCTCGGTCAGGCGCCTCTCAATGTACTGCCGTTCAACTTCGGTCAGCGTCGTTTCGAGCAGGCGCACATACCGATCTATGTTCTTCTGATATGTGCGCAAACGGACAATCTTCTCGTCCATCATCTTCCATCCGGGCGGGAATGAGTACGATATTTGAAAATATCTCTTGAAGAGGTGTTTTTAAATACATTATATCAATGCGTCGGATTTAAAATGGCAGATAAATCTGTGCGGGTCAAGAAGGGGTGTCTTCGATGAAATCGATCATGCTCACAGTCCTAATTCTATTCGCGATTTCAACCGTGGCGCCGCTCTATTCGCCACCAGCACTGGCTCAGCAAAACACACCCGACAAAGCCAAGGGCGCTAAGAAGGGATGCAGGCCGGGGGCAAAATACGCTTGCTACTAAGTGAGGTCATTATTGCCTTCGGCTCGCGAGTCCGCAAGCAACGACGGCCGGCTGAGCGAAAGTCGCCGACGAGGAAATCCTTGTTGGACAGCATCTGATGATGAAGTGGCAAGCCAGCGTCTTCGGCGCTTCGACCAAGAAGCCGTAGCCTGGATCGAGTAAACCCGGAATTTGGTGCAGGCATCAGCGATGCAAGAATCTCTCTCGATCAAAGAGCAATTTACTGTTGGTGCTCGCATTGAGGTGAGACCATCTGCCGGGCCACGGTTGTCTGGCAGAACTGGGACTTTGATTGGTGCTGGATATCATCCCAAAAGCCTCCGCATCATATTGGACGGTTCAAAAACACCGATCACTCTGCACTTTGCATACGTTGCAATCGTAAGTGAATGATTCTGGACAATGCTACGGCAGCTTGGAGTGACGCGTTCATCAACAGGCGGCCTATACAGGCCCCGACTTGTTGATCGTTCGGGCCAAGGATTGACGCAGAGAGAGCCACGCCGACCACACAACTTTAAATAGGATTGAGGGGATCATCCGTGTGGAGAGAAGGCCTATTGATCGCCGCACCGATAGCGTCAAAGATCAAAAGTGGGCTAGAGGCAGAGCCGAGGGAACGGCTGATGCCAAGAACTCTTCGAGAGCAACTTGACCAAGTTGAGTGCGATATCAAACTGTACATGGAATTTGATAAGGCAGAAAAAGACCGATTCAATCGCGAGTCTTACTTGTGGACCGCGGAGGATCGCATCGAGTGGCAGGAGATGCAATCCGACAATGCTCAGCGACTCCGAGAACTCTTCGAAGAGCGTGACGCATTGCGCAACCAGCTGGACCTGTAGCGACCTTTGTTTGAGGACGCCGAAGAGTCTTGCAGCGTTGATAGTAACGTCCCGCTCATGCCAGTTGAGAAACGAGAGTGACCAGCTCCGACTGGCGGTGCGCTCCCGTCTTCGAGAAGATCGCTTTCAGGTGATTGCGAGCCGTTTCGCGCGAAATGCCGAGGTGTTCGGAGGCGCTGTCGATCGATGCGCCGGTTGCAAGCAGCGCGGCCAATCGAGATTCGGCTCGTGTGAGGTCGAAGGCTTGGCCGATGAGCGCCGGGTCTGGCGCTGCGCGTGGGACGAGGTTGGATAGGATCAGCACGGCACGCGCTCCGAGGAAGACGGAACGCGCGGCGCCGTCCACTGGCAGGATGCGCAAGACAACCGGCGGCTTTGTCGTCCTCCGAATGAGGATCGGAGAGGCGGGGATAGCGATGGCGTCAGGCGTAGACCGGATCAAGCTGATCAGCTGATCGAGTTTCGTCATCGCCTGCTTGTCGCGCAGAACGAGACGTCGCTCCCTGATACGGATCTCATCGTCCAAGCCACAGTCGGCCACCTCGTTCGTGCGCAGGACCATTCCCTCTCGGTTGAGGACCAATGCAGGTTGACGAACGCGGCTGAGGACGTCGGTCATCGATGTCAGCGCGACCCTGCCGACCGCGGTCGCGAGCGTGGCGGTCTCGGTGAGGCGCGGCGCCAATTGCGCGAGCAATTGCTTGTCGCGGGCCTCGAACATGCCCTCGGGTCCCGTTCGCTGGATCGTCAATGCCCATGCTGCGGTGTCGGCCCAGAAGCCAACGCCGGCGAACCAACGGTATCCGAACGGAAATAGCACCTCATTGTACATGGGATCGGAGCGGATCTGCTCCGGGGTCATCACGTCGAGGTCGGTCACGACCTCGCCCGCCATCATGCGCGGAAACGCCCTGGCGCGGGGATCCCTCAGATGCCAGTTATTCCTGAAGTAGAACTTGGTCCCTTCGTCGATCGATTCGGTGCGCGGAACGTCGGGGGTCCTGATGTCGCTCTGAAGCAGTAGTGCCGCCGACGCCCCGACCGCCTTGCAGATGTCATCCATGATGTCGCGCCACGCATCCGGATTCACGGCGGCTTCGCCAAGCCGATCGATGACCTTCGACAATTCCTGATCGTCTATCTTATTGGTCCTCAAGAGCGGTCCCCCTCCGCCGAGCCCAAGGCATTCGTTGCAGCTGGCGAGCTTCGTTGCATGCCGTGCAGAAGGCCCACAATCGACCCTGGGCCCCCTCGAACGCGCTTCCCTGGTCCAGGATGCTTCGTGAGGCGGCAGCTCGAAGCAAGCCCTGTTGCCTGCTTTTCCTGAAGAATCGCGGTCGACGAAAGTCTAATGCGATCGTCGCCATGAGGCGGCGCCAGCAAGCTCTCAATGACCCATTCGGGTCATGCGTCGAGACGTGCCAGCGCTATTCCATTGGCGAGGAATAGTCTTTGATCCAGGAATTAAGGCCTTGAGCCAGTTTGTTGCAGGTTTTCGGTTTCCGCTCATGCTCTGCTTCTGTGGGGACGCCTCGGCGCGTCAGAGTGTCGCAGTGCGGTCTGCAGCACGCGACGCGGCCCGGGGGGCGGCGCTATCAACGGTAGCAATTCGTTTTATCAGCAGCTTGAGCGATCTGGTCCGATCGCGCCAGGTGGAGAGCGCACACATTTCATTTCGGTGCGTATTGCGC
Organism: Bradyrhizobium genosp. SA-3; assembly: GCF_004212635.1. Classification (GTDB taxonomy): domain Bacteria; phylum Pseudomonadota; class Alphaproteobacteria; order Rhizobiales; family Xanthobacteraceae; genus Bradyrhizobium. The sequence goes on from NZ_PSRT01000202.1 coordinate 5,537, forward strand.
CGTGGCCCGGCGACGCGTCGATGCTTTGGCTCGGTGAGATGGCCGGCCGTCGCAAATCGGAAACGCATAATTTCGCAGCTGCACTGTTCGGTTCGCGTCCTGCTTAAGGTTAGCAGCTGTGCTGTCTTGACGCTGTCGCGCAACAATGGAAACAATTTGCAATTGTCAAAAACCTTTTGACGGTCCGCGATACGAATTCGACGTTCGACGCTGCATCACGATGCCTCGTCGCACGGTACTTCAGTAGAACAATAACAAGACCAGTTCATTTCCAACTCGCGCCGTTGGGCTGACGGCGAACTTGAAAAATCAAAGAGGTTACGGAAGGGGCTCACCATGAGGGACCGCACGACGTTACGCGTCGCGTCCATATCGCGTTCCACCATCGACGATTGAAGATTTCTCCATCCGCATAACGCAAGCCGCTTCCGCGCGCTCGCGAGCAATGCCTGTTGCCCTATCGAGGAAGATGAACCGCCATGATCATCAACGGCACCGACGCAAACAATCAGATCGCCGGCACTAACGCGGCTGACGTCATCAATGCAAAAAACGGCGACGATATCGTCAACTCCGGGGCAGGCAATGATCTCATTCAGGGCGGCAACGGCAATGACAGCATAAATGCCGGTGCGGGCAACGACCTGATCGACGCCGGAAATGGCAATGACACGGTGGATGGCGGCACCGGAAATGACGTCATTCTCGGCGGCAACGGCAACGATACACTACTCGGTGGGACGGGCAATGATCTGATCGGCGGCGGAAACGGCGACGACATCATCGACGGCGGCGCAGGTCGTGACATCGTCAGCGGCGAGAATGGCAACGATATCCTGATCTACCGCGTTTCGGAGAATGTGGGTTCTTGCGATATCTATGACGGCGGCAAGGGCCAGGACACGCTCCGCCTCGTCGTCACGCAGGAACTGGCGAACTCGGCTTCGTTCAGGACCGATCTTGCGGCAATCCAGGCGCTTATCGCGCGCTATGGCAGCGCGGACTACGCGTTCAAGAGCTTCAATCTGGCCATCGCCTCGATCGAGAAGGTCGAGGTCGTCATCGAAGGCGCGACCAATCATGCGCCGGTCGCAGTCGCAGATATCGTCTCCGTCACGGAGGATGCGACGACGGTTGCGAGCGGCAATTTGCTCGCAAACGACACGGACGCCGATGTCGGCGACACCCACATCGTGTCGGCGGTAGCAGGAGGCACGGACAACGGCACCACGATCACCGTCGTCAGCGCCTATGGAACGCTGGTCGTCACCAAGGCGACCGGCGCCTACACCTATACGCTCAACAACTCCAGCGCGTCCGTGCAAGCACTCGCCCAAGGCCAGCAGGTAACGGATCAGTTCACCTACACGAATGCCGATAACCACGGAGGAACGGGCTCGTCGACGCTCACGGTGACCGTCACCGGCAGCAACGACGCGGCCACGATCACGGTGTCAGGAAGCCAGGATATTTCGGTGATCGAGGCCGGCGGCGTTGCCGACGCAGTGTCCGGCGATCCCAACGCGTCGGGCCAACTAGCGGTGCACGACCTCGACAGCGGCCAAGACCATTTCGCCGCCCCGGCCTCCCTGGCCGGCACCTACGGCAACTTCACCTTCAATCCAGCGACCGGTGCCTGGACCTATACGCTCGATCCTGCGAAATCGGACTCGCTCGTCGCAGGGCAGCACGTCACCGACACCCTGACGGTCGCCTCGGCCGACGGCAGCGCCACCTCTGATATCGTGGTGAACATCACGGGCGCCAACGACGTAGCCGCGATAGGCAATCCTGCACAGCACGACGTCACCGAGGACAGCCTGCTGACGGCATCGGGGCAGCTGTCCATCAGCGATCCCGACCAGAACCAGGCCGCATTCCAGGCGGGCGTGATTACGGCACCGGGCAATCTCGGCGCGGTGACACTGTCTGCTGACGGTCACTACACCTATTCGGTCGACAACGCGGCGATCCAATATCTCGGTGCCACCGACACCAAGACGGAGACCTTCACCGTCACGTCGATGGACGGCACGACCAAGGAGATCAGCTTCGATATCCACGGCGCGCAGGACGCGCCGAGCTTGAGTGTTCAGGACGCATTTGGCGCCGCCGACGGAGAGATCACGCTCAACGTCGCGGCCAGCAAAGTCGACCAAGGCAGCACCCTGTCGGTCAAGATCGAAGGTGTGCCGACGACGTTTGACGTCGAGAACGGCGTGGCAATCGGGGACGGCACCTGGCTCGTGACTGGCGATTCAATCTCCGAGATCGTCTTGATCCCGCACAATGCCGTCGGCAGCACGACCCCGTTCACGCTGAAGGTCACGGCCACCTCCGACGACGGCGTGCATCAGGCGTCGAGCTCGGCCGAGCTCACGCTGACCGTGACGCCCGGCGCCAACGAAATCAATGCGTTGGACATCGACGGCTACATCGGCGGAGCCACGGTCTTTGCAGACGCCAACAACAACGGAATTCTTGATGCGGGCGAGGCGTTCACGACGACCCGAGCCGACGGCAGCTTCACGCTGTCCGGCGGATCCGGTCCGCTCGTGAGCATCGGCGGTGTCGACATCTCGACGGGACTGCAGGTCGATGGCGTGCTGAGGGCGCCGGAGGGATCCACCGTCATCACGCCGCTGACGACGTTGATCGCTGCCTTGATCGACAGCACGTCGCTGACGGCGGACCAAGCCATGAACGCCGTGGCCGCCGCCTTCGACCTTGACCTCACCGGTATCGACTTGAGGTCGTACGATCCGGTGCCTGACGCGGTGAATAGCGATCCAACGGCGACCGCGGTGCTTGCGGCGGCCATCCAGGTCCAGAGCACGGTGGCGCAGGTCTCGGCCGTCGGCGTTGCGCCGGATACGGTCATAGCCGCAATTGCGGATGCGGTTGCGACCGCTCAGGCCGATCCGGACAATCCACTGCCCTTCGATCTCGGCTCGCACGAAACGGTGCAGAGCGTGGTGGTGTCCTCCGGTGTCGACGCGGCGGCCGCCGCGACGGTTATCGAGGTCGTTGCTGCCGCGAACGACAGCATTCAGTCGGCGACGAATTTCACTGAACTGGCGCAGGCCGGCCAGGTCGCTCAAGGCGCGGCCGCCGACCAATTGGCCGCGACGAACTTTTCCGACCCGGATTCGGTGACCGAGCTCACCACTCTCTACGTCGACAACCTTGACCAGCAGGTCGAGAATGCCGTGCTGACGCCCGTCGGCAGCGCCCAGTTCGGCTCGCTCGGCGATGACGTGCTCTCGGGTGGGAGCGGCAGCGATCTCATCGACGGTCAGGACGGCAACGACCGCATCAGCGGCGGCGCCGGGAACGACATTCTCTTTGGTGGCGCCGGCAAGGATTATCTCACGGGCGGTGCCGGCGACGATGTTCTCGACGGCGGCCCAGGATTCGACCGCGCCGTCTATACCGATGCCACCGGCGGAGTCACGATCAATCTCGCGGCGGGAACGGCGTCCGGCGCAGGAGTGGATACGGACACGCTCGTCAATATCGAAGCCGCCATCGGCAGCGAATTCGCCGACATATTCAACGGCGCCGGATTCACCGGCGACGCGCGTGCTCCGGGCAGCCCCGTCGGCTTCAATGAGTTCGAGGGCAAGGGCGGCGACGACACCATCATCAGCAATACCAACAGCCAGGGGGCGGAGCTCACGCGCGTTTCCTATATGAGCGCGACCGGGGCGGTGACGGTGGATCTCGCGGCCGGCTATGCGCAGGGTGATGCGTCGGTGGGCCACGATACGCTGGTCGGTTCCGGCTTCAACGGCGTCTGGGGCTCGGCCCATGACGACACGATTCTCGGCAGCAACAATCCGATGTTCACCGCGGAAGTGTACTCGGGCTTTGCCGGTAACGACTATATCGACGGTCGCGGCGGCTACGACCGCGTCGACTATAACGTCGATCCGACCACGGCGACGGGAATCACGGTCAATCTGGCAGCGGGCATTGTGACCGGCGACGCCACCATCGGAACGGACACGCTGCGCGCGATCGAGGCAATCCGCGGCACCAACTTCGCAGATACCTACAATGCCGTCGGTTTCGGCTCCAACAGCGTCAATGCCGGCTCGAATGGGACGTTCAACGAGTTCACCGGCAATGGCGGCGGCGACACCATCACCGGCAATGGCTTTACGCGGCTCGGTTTCAACAACGCGACGGCGGGCGTCCAGGTCGACTTCGTGACCGGCATCGCCACCGGTGATTCATCCGTCGGCACCGATCATTTCACGGGCGTCAACGCCGTCCAGGCATCGATGTTCGATGATTCCCTGTACGGCGGCGCGACCAACGATACCTTCACCGGCCTTGCCGGCAACGATCATATCGACGGCCGCGGTGGCTTCGACGTATCGTCTTACAACAACATCTTTTTCACCACGGGGAGCATCACCGTCAATATGGCGGCCGGCATCGTCACCGGCGATGTCTCGAACGGCACGGATACGCTTCGTTCGATTGAAGGCATTCAGGGCACAAACTTCAACGATACCTACGATGCGACCGGTTACGGCGTGACTGGGGACAACATCGGCAACAACGGGACCTTCAACCAGTTCGAAGGCCTGCGCGGCGATGATGTCATCACCGGCAACGGCAACACTCGCATCATTTTCGCCAACGCCACCGGCGGCGTGACCATCAATCTCGTGGGCGGCACCGCCAGCGGTGACGGTTCGATCGGTCACGACAGCTTCACCGGTGTCAACAGCGCCCTCGGCAGCAACTTTGCCGACATCTTCGACGCGACCGGATTCTCTGGCCCGAGCGGGACCTCGTTCCAGGGGCAGGGGGGCGACGACCAGATCATCGGCAACGGCACGACCCAGATCCAGTACAACAACGCCACCGGCGGTGTGACCATCAATCTCGCGGCCGGTTCTGCCAGCGGCGACACGTCAGTCGGCCACGACAGTTTCAGCGGCGTGAACAGCGCCATCGGCAGTAATTTCAATGACGTCTATGACGCAACGGGCTTCACCGGCGTCAACGCGAATTTCAATTCATTCCAGGGCAACGCCGGAAACGACAGCATTACCGGCAACGGCAACACCCTGATTCAGTATGGCAGCGCGACCAGCGGCGTGACCATCAATCTCACCGCGGGTACGGCTGACGGTGACGGCTCGGTCGGCCATGACACCATCACCGGGGGCGTCTTCAACGTCTTCGGATCGAATTTCAACGATACGATCGTCGGTAGCGCCAGCAATGACGGCCTCTCCGGCAGCGGCGGCAACGACACGCTGGATGGCCGAGCCGGCAACGATTTCCTTAGCGGCGGAGCCGGTGCAGACACCTTTGTCTATGCGAGCGGCGGTGGTTTCGACTTCATCCAGGATTTCGTCCACGGCCAGGACAAGATCGATCTGACCGGAGTCTACGGCATCTATAGCCTCTCAGATCTGCAATCGCACGCGGAGCAGAGTGGCCCGAACACGGTCATCACGTTCAGTTCCGGTGACGGGCTCACGCTTCAGAACGTCACTCTGAGCAGCCTGACGGCGAGCGATTTCCTGTTTGGCACGCCGGCCGCGCCGATCGTCGGCGACGACGACGCCAACAGCCTCGCCGGAACGGCAAATGCCGAATCCATCAGCGGTCTCGGCGGCAACGATCGCCTTGAGGGCCTGGGTGGCAGCGACCTCCTGGATGGCGGTGCGGGCTTCGACCGCGCCGTCTATACCGACGCGACCGGCGGCATCACGGTCAATCTCGCAGCAGGCGTCGCTTCAGGGCCGGGCGTCGGAACCGACACGCTCGTTGGTATCGAGGGGGCGGTCGGCAGCAATTTTGCCGACACGTTCAACGCGGCCGGATTTACCGGCTCGACCGGTTTGCCCGGCGTGGCGGCCGGCCAAAGTGAGTTCGAGGGGCGGGGCGGCGACGATAGCGTGATCGGCGATCTCAACGCCCTGGGGCAGGCGGTGACGCGATTGTCCTATCTGAGCGCGACCGGTGCCGTCACGGTCGACATCGGAGCAGGCACCGCCGACGGCGACGCCTCCGTCGGTCACGACACTTTCTCCAACGTCTCGACCATCTGGGCCTCGGCCTATAACGACACCATCTACGGCAGCGACAATGCGGCCTTCACCTACGAGACCTATGAGGGTCGCGGCGGCGACGACTATATCGATGGCCGCGGCGGCTACGATCAGGTCACCTACAACTCGGATACGACGTCCACGTCAGGCATCTACGTTCACCTTG
>NZ_PSRT01000203.1 GCF_004212635.1 Bradyrhizobium genosp. SA-3
TCTGAGACTGCGATGAGTTGACGCGCGCAGGTGTGAAATGGCGGACAGTGGCACCCAAGGCGTCGTCGTAGGCTTCGGCCATTCGCAATCAGCAGCGCGGGAGGAGGAGGCCATGAACTACTCGTCCGCAGCAGAACGCGTAATCGAGGCCGTCAACCGGCTCCTCATAGCGGCGATGACGTCCGCCTGGACATCCGCGCTAAGCCATCAGCATGCAACGCCGCCCGAGGGCGACGACGGCAACGATAATGAATCTTCTCTCGGTCAAGAGAGCTCCTCCGCGCTGGATGGAGCCGGCAATCGACACTGAAGACGCCACCGGCTTGCGGGCGTCACACGATCAGATCGTGCAACACATGGCCTTGAACTGTACCTGTTCCGTAAGCTGGATCAACATCCGGCGGGGATGTTTCAGGCATGGACGCCGGCTCGGACCCGTAGAATGCTGCAGCGTGGTCGTGATGATCGGCGAGGTCTGAGAGATGATCCAGCACTGCGCCGTGCTGTGAACCCTGCGAAGCGTCATCCTTGAACGGGAACGAGTCGCCGAGCTGCTGCGGATTGGCAGGCTTGAGCCCGGACGCTCCATGGGGCGGGTCGTGCTGCTCGGCTGTCTCGCTTGAGGGCGAATGGTTGGGGCCAGCCGTCGATGACTTCAGAAGGCCGGGGTTGAGCGTCGTCTTTGCCGTGTCATCGCTGGGATGACCAGCCGCCTGGGCGGCGTTTCCCGGGAGCGAGACGCCGTGGTTCCCAGCATCGCTCCCCAGCGCAAGCCCGCGCCCGGCGTGCAGTTCGGCGGCGTTGTGGGCAAAATTCAGTGCGGCGATCGCGCTGTCAGGCATCTGGCCGCTTCCGGAAATCGCGCCATTCTTGCCAGCCGTCGCGTCGGGCGCCGCCAAGTGGCTGAAGACAAAGCTGACCTCCGTCGGTACGGCCATGTGCTGCAAGATCGTAGACGGTCCGCTGACTGAGGGAGCTAGCGCGTCACTGCGGGGCGTTTCGGTCGCGAGCGTTTGCACGTCGTCTGAACTGGAGAGGCGGGAATATTCGGTCCCTTCGATCTGGTCCCAGCTCCAATTCAGGCTATAGGTCGCCTCGCTTGACTGGATTGTGGAACTCCCATCGGCGGGGAGTGTGCCGTCGCCGCTCCAGGAATCGGACAAGACATCGGAGGTGGTCATCATCACGGCGGTGGCGTCACTCTGCGCGGTTGCGGTGAGGTCGAGAAGTTCGTTGGCAGCCGCGATCACAGGTGCCGCCGGCGGCGCCAGGATGAAATCCGACGCGTCGATGGTTGCAATCCCCTGCAAATGGACTTCGAGCAGACCGGAATCGCCGATGTGCAGGGTCTGGTCCGTTGGATTGACGTACACGATGGTTTCATTCGCCGCGCTGTCGTAGAGCCAGGCGATCGTATGTGCCGGCACGGCCGTGCTGGTCGAGCTCAAGGCCAAGATGACGAACCCAAGCGCGCCAAGAGCGGTCAAGTCGATCTTGTCGGCCCCCGAGGCGAAGTCGGTGATGGTGTCGAACTGGCTTGCATTGGAATCGGCTACGAACAAATAAGCGAAGCGGTCGTTCCCATTGCTGCCGGTGAGTTGGTCCGCACCAAATCCGCCGGTTATGGTGTCGCTGCCGTTGTTGCCGTTGATTGTATCGTTGCCCGAGCCCCCGTAGATGACGTCATCGCCATCGTTGCCTTTGATCGTGTCATTGCCGGAGCCGCCGTAGAGAACGTCCGCTTTGCCGGTGCCATTGACGGTATCACTGCCGGCCCCCGCGTAGATGATCTGACCTGTGTCGCCGCCGCCCGCGATGGTTTCGCTCCCCGGCGTCCCATACACGTTGGGGGGATCGGAGATCACGACGGATCCGGTGGCCAGGTTATCAAAATCGTTGGGGTCTGCGTCACTGGCGCCATGGATGGCGATGGTCACCGCCTGCGTCGTACCATCGATGGCAGTTACCGTGAAAGTGTCGGTCAACGTGTCGCCGACATCGAGCGCCTGAACCACGCTATTGTTGTTGTCGAGTGTGTAGGTCCATACACCGGCCGCCGTCATGGTGAAGGTGCCGTATCCGTCGTCGCTCGCAGTAGGCGAAGAGACCGCGGTGAAAGTGTTCGGCGCGTTGTCGACGTCTGTATCGGTGAGCGTGCCGGTCGCGATGGGAGCACCGGGCGAGAAAGTTCCTGCCTCGGTCACTGAGCCGGTCGTCGTGCCGGAAATGATGGCCGCGTCGTTGGTGCCATTGATGATGATCGTCACCACCTGCGGCGTGCCGTCGAGTGTTGTGACAGTGAAACTGTCAGTGAGCGTGCCGCCGACATTGAGCGCCTGCACCGCGCCGTTGGCGTTGTCGAGCGTGTAGGTCCACACGCCGGCGGCGGTTATTGTAAAGGTGCCATAACCACTCGTGCTTGCCTTGGGCGAACTCACGCTTGTGAAGGTATTGGACGCATTGTCGACGTCAGCGGCAACCAGCGTGCCCGTTGCGCTCGGCGCGCCGGGTGTCGCGTTGGCAACGCCTCCGGCCTCGGTCACCGAGCCGGCTGTGGTCCCGGAAATGACGGCCGCGTCATTGGTGCCGTGGATGGTGATCGTCACCACCTGCGGCGTGCCGTCGAGTGTTGTGACAGTGAAACTGTCAGTGAGCGTGCCGCCGGCATTGAGGGCCTGCACTGCACCGTTGGCGTTGTCGAGCGTGTAGGTCCAGACGCCCGCTGCCGTCATGGTGAAGGTGCCGTAACCGGCTGAGCTTGCCGTTGCCGAGCCGACTGCCGTGAAAGCATTTGCGGTCGTGTCGACATCGGTGTCGGTGAGCGTGCCGGTCGCGGTGGGCGTGCCGGGGGTTGCATTGGCGGTGCCGCCAGCCTCGATCACTGCGCCGGTCGTCGCGCCGGAGATGACCGCCGAGTCACTGGCTCCGTGGATGGTGATCGTCACCACCTGGGCGGTGCCTCCGATCGTGGTCACCGTAAAGCTGTCGGTGAGTGTGTCGCCGGCATTGAGTGCCTGCACAGCGACGTTGGCGTTGTCCAAGGTGTAGGTCCACACGCCGGCCGCCGTCATCGTGAAGGTGCCATAGCCACCGGCGCTCGTTGTTGGCGAGCTCACTGTCGTGAACGTGTTAGGCGGATCGTCGACGTCGGTGTCGGTGAGGGTGCCGGTCGCAATCGGCGTGCCGGGCGTTCCATTGGCGATGCCGCCGGCCTCGATCGTCGAGCCGGTCGTGGTGCCGGAGATGATTGCGGCGTCGTTGACACCGTTGATGGTGATCGTGAAGGTCTGATTGGTGGAGGTGAATCCGTCGGAGGCCGTGACAATGAAACCGTCGGTCGTAGGCGCCTTCAGGGCGTTGATAGCGGCGTTATCGGGCACGAACGTATAGGCGCCGCTCGTGCTGTTGACGTAGAGTATTCCGTAGGGGCTTGTCTTCGACAGATCGTACGTCACTCCATCGAGGACCGTATTGCCGGCGCTCGCCCCGATGACGCCGAAGGTCAGTTTGCCGCCGCCATTGGTGCTACTGGCACCGAAAGTTCCTGTCGTCGCAGTGAATGTGTCGAACACCACCGTGTCGTGTTCAGTTGGCCCAGCTCCGGTGTTGAGCATCGGTGGTAGACGTCCCAGAGGCTCGGGAATGGCGAATGGCGACACAGTCGGCAAAGTCTGCAGCGCGGGCGCGTCAGGCGGAACGAAATTGATCGGCTGCAGCGGCACGGATTTGACAAAGGGAGGCGTGCTCGAGCCATGCGGCCCTTGTCCTTGTGTTAGATTGGCGAGCACGTCCTGTTGCTCGGCGCGCAACTCGTCCATGCGAGCGGCAGTGTTCGTGACCTGGTTGACACTGATGGTGGATCCCACCTTTTTGAGGACGATTGTCTCGCCGGGATCTTCGACGATGATGTGTCGTGGGATCGGCTCCTTGGTCACGAGGTCAAATGCGCCGTGCGAGAGGTCCTTGTAAGTGATGGAATCGTCATCCAGGACTGTGACGTCCGGGTCCGCGGCCTCGGCATTTTGCGCGGCCGAGAAAGTCAAGGCTGCAAGCGTCAGCATCCCGAAACCGCCCGCGTGGCCGCGGGCGCGAATGCCTGCAATCGGCGTATTCAGCCGGAGCGACCCGGCTTCTGCCAGACGGCCCAGTACGAAACTGAAGCTCCCTCGGGTCACGTCGAATAAGGCTGTATGTGACCTGCCTTCGACTTCGAAGACGAATTCGCTCAGCGCGACGTGAGTGCCGCAGGAGATGTTGAAAAGAGTACCGTCGATGAAGCGAAGTGCGATCTGCCCGTCGGCATCGGTTTCGATCACGTCAGCCCGGTAGACGGGCGCACCAGCTACGGCCTGTGTGGCGACGCCGCTTGCTCGCGTGAGCGTACCGCAACCGATCACTGTATGAATGTGGCCGATGATCTGGACGGGCAGGGCCATGGCGGCCCCGTTACCAACCTCGATGCCGGACGCAACTGACATGGCTCGACCTCGCCTGGGTGATCGATTCAGGCTCGGCGTGCTGCCATGATCTTGCTCGGGGCGCCCTCGCCAAGGGACAAAATATCCTAGACGCTGGCAGCCCGAAGGCTTGCCCGCCGAAATAATCAAGTCTGCTCTAGGGAGAGACACATTGCGCGGGGGACAGCAACGCGTACTGCCATTCCGCCGTGCCCCCTCCCGCCAATGTGATTAAATTGACAAACGAGACGTATTTAATGTGTGGCGTTTCCGTACCGCTGGATATAAATTAAGACGATCAAGTGAATTAAACAACAATTATATTTATTGTGCTGCGCTTCGCGGTTCAAAAAATGGGCCAACGATAGCGACAGATCCTTCTCAGAAAGGGGGGATCATGTGCAGACCTACGACAGCCGCGTTGGTGACCAGCTTCGTTTTGGCGCTTGCCAGTTTCTTGCCGGGTGCGGCACGAGCGCAAATCGATTCCGCCAAGCCCGCCGTCGCTGACTCATCATCCAAACCCATTGGCAAGGTGGTGGCGGCCACAGGCTCTGTCACGATCAAACATGCGGGCGCAGTGATTGTTCAGGCGAATGTCTCGGGTGAGCCCGGTCGGGCCAACACGGGTGATCCCGTCTATCTCGGTGACGTGGTGCGGACCGGGGCCGACGGCCGAATCGGCATCAACTTTACCGACGGCACCTCGTTCAATCTATCGAGCAACGCCCGTATGGTGTTGGATCATTATGTGTATGAGCCGGACGGGAAGTCCAATGCGACCCTGTTCAATCTCGCCAGGGGAACGTTCACTTTCGTTGCTGGCAGTGTCGCCAATACCGGTGACATGAAGGTCGAGACTCCCGTCGCCACGCTAGGGATTCGAGGCACGACGCCGCATATCGAGATTTCGGATGATGGGTCGGTCAAATTGTCGACCCTGATCGAAGAGGGCAAAAGTAAGCTCCTGAAGAAGTCGTCGGCATCCGCCGCGCCGGAGCCCGATCGAAGCAGCAACCGCAGGCTCATCATCTGTCGGGGATGCTGAGAACTTTGCTTGGCCTGAAGCCGCCGTGATGCCGGCGCAACGCAGCTGGGCAGAGAAGACTGGGATTAGCGCTTCGTTCGCTCTCGGAGTTGGACGCCTGCTGTGAAAATGATCGCAAGAGCCAGTGTCATCAAGGCAGTGATACTCGTTCTCATCGTCGTGCTGTCCGGCTCGTCGGCCTTGGCGCAGAAGCCGAAGAAGGGCAACTCCCTCAAGAATGTTGAACTGTGTAACGGCTCAGATCGCGTGTCGCCCGAAGCTCGGATCGATGGCTGCACGGCGTTTATCGATGCGGGCGAGGGAACTGCGAACGGCTTCGCTGTCGCCCACAACAACAGGGGCAATGCCTATAGCGCCAAAACCGACTACGAACGCGCGATCAAAGATTTCGTCGAAGCGACCAGGCTCAACCCAAATTATGCCAAAGCCTTCAACAACCTCGGCGTGGCTTATCTGAGGAAAGGCGCGCACGACCTGGCCCTTGGCGCTTTTGAGGAAGCGCTCAAGCTCAACCCAAACTATGGCGCTGCTTTTGCCAACCGTGCGGCAGCCTACCTGAAGAGGAATGCGTACGAGCGTGCGGCGCAGGACTATGACGAGGCAATTCGCCTTGATCCGAATCTGGAGGCGGTGTGGAGCGGACGCTGTTGGGCCCGAGCCGTCCTCGGCGCTTTGCAGGCTGCGCTGGACGACTGCGACAGGGCGCTTCGATCGGAAGCAAACAACGCCGCAACATACGATTCGCGAGCTCTGATAAATCTGAAAATGGGGCAACTCTCTGCGGCTATCGATGACTACAACTCAGCGCTGCGGTTCGCGCCCAAGCTTGCGAGTGCGCTCTACGGCCGCGGAGTTGCCAGACTCAAGCTCGGCGACAGAGCTGGCGGCGATAGCGATATTTCTGCGGCAAGAAGAATCGACGCTGGAATCCGCGAGGACTTTGCGCGCTATGGAGTGCCGTCGAACGATTGACCAATCGCGGCAGCGCTGTTGTGCAGGTGTTAACAACTCCTTAACCGCCTGCTTCTCAAATCCGAAGCTGGCGGACCAGCCCACGCTCGATCCGGTCACCGCGTGCTGCCCGTAGAGCAAATCAAGATATAGCATTAACAAGTCCTTAATTGGCGAGACCTACAGTCGACGGCACCGGCCGGCGCCATTGCCGGCATGGATTGTCGGACCGGAAGAAATGCCGCGAATGGCGCGAAAGGCTGCCGCTGGATTTGTATCGCGAGCCCGCGCCTTGGCGTCGGGATTGTCGCGTCATGTCCGCAAGGTGCCCGTGCTTGCGGCCTGCCTGCTGATCGGCTTCGCTGCGCCTGTCCGGGCGGCCGATCCCGTCAGGGGCGAGGCGAGCTTTTCCGCCGGTGGCGGTTTTGCCCGTCTCGTTATCAAGCTCGGCGAGGACGTTCCCTCCGAGGTGACCACGGCCGGCTCCATTCTCGTCATCCGTTTCGACCGGCCCGTCGACGTACCCGTCGACCGCGTTCCGGAAGGCGCGCCCGACTATGTCAATTCCGCCCGGCGCGATCCCGATGGCAGCGCCATTCGCCTGTCGCTGGCGCGCCGGGTCACCGTCAACACCATGAATGCCGGCGAGCGCACCTTCATCGACCTCTTGCCGGAGGGATGGAAGGGGCCGCCGCCGAGCCTGCCGATGGACGTGGTCAAGGAACTGGCCGAGCGCGCGCGTGTGGCCGAACGTGCGCTGCGTGCGCAGCGCGCCGCCGCCGAGGCCAAGAAGCGTCCGCAGATCCGCGTCCGCGCCTCGGTGCAGCCGACCTTCGTCCGCTTCGTGTTCGAGATGCCCGACGGCGTCGGTGTGTCCTCCGTGCTCAATGAGCAGAAGCTCACGCTCGCGTTCAACGCCAACCTCAATTTCGATCTGGCGGACGCGGTCGTCGCCGCGCCGCCGAACGTCGCGTCGATCAAGCAGAAGGCCGACATCGACCAGACCAGTGTCGAGATCGCGCTGATCGGCGATTCCGACGTGCATTCGTTCCGCGACGAGAAGAACTACGTCGTCGACATCGCCTTCCAGCCGGACAGGGGCAGGGCGGCGGCGACGCCCGAGGCGGCGATCGCGCAGGTCAAGCCCGCAGGTCACGGACCTGCGCCTGCGCCTGAAAAGCCGGCGGCCGAGAAGCCGAGGGACGCTCATCGCGAGATCGCGGCGCCGACATCCGAGACAATCGCGCGCGAAGCCAGGATAGAGGTGAAGCCCGACGTCAAGCCCGAGGTGAAGCCGGAAGCGCCCGCCGCGATGCCGACCGTCGAAGCGCCGAAGCCGGTGCCGGCGCCGGCGACTGAGGCTGCGCACGCTCCAGCAGCGCCCATGGAAGCCTCCAAGCCGGCGCCGGCCGTTGCCGAAGCCGCCCCTGCCAGACCCGCGCCTGCCGAAGCACCGCAAGAGGTCGTGAAGGAAGCTGCGAAAGAGCCGGTCAAGGAAGCCGTCAAGGAACCTCCCAAGACTGCTCCTGCGCCGGCGCCGGCGCAGTCCGGTGTCGCCAGCGTCGATGCGCGCCGCGATAGCGACGGCCTGCGCGTGACGTTCCCGCTTCAGGTCGCAACGCCTGCGGCGGCGTTCCGCCGCGGCGACACGGTCTGGCTGGTGTTCGATACACCGAAGCCGATCGACGTCGAGGCGATCCGCACCAAGGGCGGCGCGATGATCGGCGAGGTTGGTCCCGTGCCGCTCGACAAGGGGCAGGCGGTTCGCATCCGCCTCACCCGTCCGCTGGTCTACTCGCTGACGAGCGAGGAGGTCGGCAAGGAGACCAACTGGCTGCTGACGCTCGCCGACAAGATCCAGGCGACGCCGCTGCCGCTGATGATGTCGCGCAACATCACCGATCCCGCGCTCGCCAACATTGCGATCCCCTTCGCCAATCCGGGCCTTCTGCACAAGCTTACCGATCCCGATGCCGGCGACACGCTCTATGTCGTCACCGCGCAGCGGCCGGTGCGCGGCTTCATCAAGCGGCAGGACCTCGTCGATCTCTCGCTGCTGGAATCCGCGCACGGCATCGCGATCCGGCCGAACTCCGACGAGGTCGGCGTCGAAGTCGGCGCCGACAAGGTCATTCTCGGCAAGAAGGGCGGGCTGACGCTGTCGCCGGTCGACATCTCGGCCGAGCGCGCCCCGACCGCGGTGCGCCCGGTCTTCAGCCCCGAAGGCTGGCGCAAGGGCCAGTCGGAGAATTTCTGGACGCGCCAGAGCGATCTGATGACGGCGATCTCGGCGGTCGACCCCGCGCTGCGTTCGCTGCCGCGGCTCGACCTCGCGCAGTTCTACATGTCGCGTGCCATGTATCACGAAGCCAAGGCCGTGACGGACGTGATGCTGAGCGATCCCCTCAATAAGGAGGAGAGCGGCGCGCTGATCATGCATGCGATCGCGAACATCCTGATCGGCCGGCCGGCGCAGGGCCTGAAGGACCTCGCCAATCCCGTGATCGGCAACAGCCACGATTCCCAGCTCTGGAAGGCGCTCGCCTATGCGCGCCAGGGTAAATGGGCGGACGCGCGCGAGAAATTCAAGAACGTCGAATTCGCCATCGCCTCGCTGCCGCTCGACATCCAGCGCATCGTGACGATGGACGCGATGCGCGCTTCCCTCGAGGTGAAGGACTATGCCGGCGCCTCCAAGCGTCGCAGCGAGCTCGAGGTGGTCGGCGTCTCGCCCGAGGCTGCGCCCGGCTTCGCCGTGCTGCGCGGCCGGCTCGCCGAGGCGCTCGGCCACGACAAGGATGCGCTCGACGACTACAAATTCGCGGTCGCCTCAAGCGACCGGCCGGCCGCGGCCGAGGCCAAGCAGCTCGAGGTCGCGCTGCGTCAGAAGCGCGACGAGATCGGCAAGGAAGAGGCGCTGCGCGAGCTCGAGACGCTGTCGATGACCTGGCGCGGCGATGCGATCGAGGTCAAGACGCTCCAGATGCTGTCGCAGCTCTATACCGAGAACGGGCGCTACCGGGACGCGCTCACGGCGGCGCGCACCGCGACGAAGCTGCAGCCGAACGCAGAAGCCTCGCGCCAGGCGCAGGATCTCGCCTCCGATCTGTTCACGCAGATCTTCCTGGGGCCCAAGGGCGACGAGCTGCCGCCGGTCGAGGCGCTCGGGATGTTCTACGAGTTCCGCGAGCTGACGCCGATCGGCCGTCGCGGCGACGAGCTGATTCGCCGTCTCGCCGACCGTCTCGCCTCGATCGATCTGCTCGACCAGGCCGCCGAGCTCCTGCAATACCAGGTCGATCACCGCCTCGAAGGCGCCGCCCGCGCCCAGGTCGCCGCGCGCCTTGCCATGATCTATCTGGCCAACCGCAAGCCCGACATGGCGATCACCGCGCTGCGCGCGAGCCGCATCAGCGACCTCTCCGGGGAGCTCAGGCAGCAGCGCCTGCTCCTGGAAGGGCGGGCGCAGAGCGACGTCGGCCGTCACGATCTCGCGCTCGACATCGTTTCCAACGTCTCCGGGCGCGAAGTGCTCCGCCTGCGCTCCGACATCTTCTGGGCGGCGCGGCGCTGGCGCGAATCCGCCGAGCAGATCGAGCTCTATTACGGCGAGCGCTTCCGCGACTTCAAGCCGCTCAATGCGGTCGAGAAGAGCGATATCATCCGCGCCGCAGTCGGCTACGCGCTCGCCGACGATTCGATCGGCCTGTCACGCTTCCGCGAGAAATACGCGCCGCTGATGAGCGAGAGCGCCGACCGTCTCGCCTTCGACATCGCGAGCAAGCCGGCGGCGGCCTCCAGCGCTGAATTCGCCGAGATCGCCAAGCTGGCTGCCAGCGTCGATACGCTCGACGGCTTCCTGCGCGAGATGAAGCAGCGCTTCCCCGACGCCACCGCCCGTGGCCCTAGCGCGCCGCAGGCCAAGGACGAGTCCGATCACACCGGCTCGCTGCCCACGATCCCGGTCGTGCGGCAGATCAAGATGACGCGATAGCATCCCTGCTGCCGCGCGAAGCGCGGCCCCTGACGGCTCCACATTCTCCGTCATTGCGAGCGCAGCGAAGCAATCCAGAATCTTTCCGCGCGGCAGCCTGGATTGCTTCGTCGCAAGGGCTCCTCGCAATGACGGGGAGGGGCCGGAGGCTATCGCTGGGAGCGGAGAGGATGCCCCTTCGCGGGGCATGACTGCGGATGCATCGGCCTCACCCCCCGTAGCTCTGCACCAGGCTCCCCGCCACCAGCGACCAGCCGTCGACCAGGACGAAGAAGATCAGCTTGAACGGCAGCGAGATCGTTGCCGGGGGCAGCATCATCATGCCCATCGACATCAGCACGGAAGCGACGACGAGGTCGATGATCAGGAAGGGGAGGAACAGCAGGAAGCCGATCTCGAAGGCGCGCTTCAGCTCGGAGATCATGAAGGCGGGGACGAGGATGCGAAGTGCGAGATCGTCGGGCGTGGCCGGCGGCTGTTCGCCGGAGAGATCCAGGAACAGCTTGAGATCCTTCTCGCGCACGTTCTTCTGCATGAAGCCGCGCAAGGGTACCGAGGCACGCTGGAGTGCATCCTCGACACTGACCTGGTTGGCGACGAGCGGGCGGATGCCCTCGTCGTAGGATTTCTGCAGGACCGGCCCCATCACGAAGAAGGTGAGGAACATCGCGAGCGCGATGATCACCGAGTTCGGCGGCGCGGTCGCCGTGCCCATCGCGGTGCGCAGCAGCGACAGCACGACCACGATGCGCGTGAACGACGTCATCATGATCAGGATCGACGGCGCGATCGACAGGATCGTGAGCAGGGCGATGAGTTGGATCGCGCGCTCGGTGACCCCGCCGCCACCCGCACCCCCGCCGAGATTGATGCTGATGTCCTGCGCATGCGCAAGGCTCGCGAGCGAAGCCGCGCCGACCAGGACAGAAAGAAAAAGAACTCTACGCGGGAGGGCCGGCAGCCTCACGAAGACGGCTTCGGACGGCCGAGCAGCGAGGCCATCTCGTCTTCGAGATTTTCAAAGCTGGTCTTTTCCGCGGCCGGTTTTGCGGGCGGGGCCGCTGGCGCCGGTGGCTCGCTGCGTCCCGCGCGCGGG
>NZ_PSRT01000204.1 GCF_004212635.1 Bradyrhizobium genosp. SA-3
GTGCGCCGTGAGAAGGCGGCGCTTTCCAGTGGGTGCAAGTCCCACCCGGCGAAACGCTCCAGCCGGAAGCAACCGGAGCAGCTATGGAGGTGACGAAGTGGCTGAAGCCTTCGGATAGCTGTCACGATATACGGTGACGGCGCGAGTGTGCAGGCCGTAACGCGAGTGAACGCTGAGCAAGCCTCGAAAAGGACGATGCACAGGCCGACCTGACGGCCATATAAGGGAAGGCTGACACGACTGGGGCGACGTGAGCGAAGCAATACCTCCAGTCGCTGTGCCGGGGTAGTGGCGACGGCATGTACACAAGGAAAGCGTACGCAACACGGGAGGCCCCAAGGCGTGGTCAGGGATGATCAACCGGACGCCCGCGAGGGACAGGCCAGGCGCCTTGGGGTGGCGGAGAGGTTTGTAGTACCGCTGAAGCCGGGTAACGCCGGCGGAGGGAAGGGACCTCAGTTCAAGACGAACGCAAGACGTAGTGAGGGACCTGGGGATTGGGCAACCTGACAACTCCAACGAGTGTTCAGAAACTGCAGACGGCGTTACACGCGAAAGCGAGGGCAGAAGCTGGCTACCGCTTTTACGCTCTGTACGACAAGATCAGCCGGGAAGACATCTTGGCCCTTGCCTATGCTCAATGCCGCTCCAACAAGGGCGCACCGGGTGTAGATGGGCAGGACTTCGCGGACCTCGAGGCGTACGGGGTGCAGCGGTGGCTTGGCGAACTGGCGCTTGCGCTCAGGCAGGAGACGTATCGACCGGACCCTATCAGAAGAGTGTACATACCGAAGGCCAATGGCAAACGCAGGCCATTGGGCATCTCGACCGTGCGTGATCGGGTCTGCATGACAGCAGCGATGCTGGTGCTTCAGCCGATCTTTGAAGCCGATCTTCCACCAGAGCAATATGCCTATCGCACCGGGCGAAACGCCCAGCAGGCGGTGGTCGAGGTGGAAGCGCAGCTGTTCCGTGGCCATCCGGAAGTCGTGGACGCCGACCTCGCGGACTACTTCGGAAGCATTCCGCATGCCGAACTTCTCAAGTCGGTAGCGCGCCGGATTGTTGATCGACGCGTGCTGCATCTGATCAAGATGTGGCTGGAATGTCCCGTGGAAGAAACCGACGATCGAGGAAGGAAGAAACGGACGACCGAGGCATCCCGCAAGGCTCACCCATCTCACCACTGCTGGCGAACCTGTACATGCGCCGGTTTGTGCTGGGATGGAAGATGCTCGGGCTGGAGCGAAGCCTCGGCTCTCGCATCGTGACCTATGCCGACGATCTCGTAATCCTGTGCAGGCGGGGCAAAGCTGAAGAGGCCTTGCGTGATCATGGGAAGGCTGAAGCTGATGGTCAACGAGGAGAAGACACGAATCTGCAAGGTACCGGAAGGAGAGTTCGACTTCCTGGGCTACACGTTCGGGCGGATGTACTCAGCGAAAACCGGCCAGGCGCGCCTGGGCTACCGGCCATCGCGCAAGAGCATCAAACGCGTGACCGAAAGCATTCACGCGCTCACCGCCCGATCAGGAACTTGGCAAGAGACCACGGAGCTCGTAGGCCAGTTGAACCGCACGCTGCGCGGATGGGCGAACTACTTCAATGTAGGCACCGTCACCAAAGCGTATCGCGCGCTCGACAATTACGCGGCTGCGCGGTTGCGCCGGTGGTTGCGCTTCAAGCACAAGGTCAGGCGACGCAGGGGCGGGACCTATCCACTCTCGCTACTTCGGGCTCGTACGCCTAACCGCGCTTGGGCGCGACATGCCGTGGGCGAAGGCTTGAAGTCTTGTCCGAGAGCCGGATGCGGGAAATCTGCCTGTCCGGTTCGATGAGCGGGATGTGGAAACGGAGCCAAGGGTGAACCACTAAGGCACCGCCAGACGAAAGAGGCGGCCAACAGATATGTTCAGCCTACCGTCACCGCGCCACATCTCGACTCTACCCCCTTCCGACATGGCGGATCACGTCAGCGATGTCGGCTCAGCGAGACAAGGCGGACATTGCGTTGGCGAGCGCGGAGACCCGGAAATAATAGCATGGGGCTCGCAATCCGCGAGCCCCGCTGTGCACTCGGCAATTTCAGGCCTTGTGATGGACAGTCTGCAGGCCGTAGACCGGCGTCGGGATTTTCTCGTAGCGCGCCTTCAACTGCAGGGAAAGGAATTGCGAGTAATGTCGCGACTGATGCAGATTGCCGCCGTGGAACCATAGGCCTTCCTGCTGCGTCGGCTTCCACATGTTGCGCTGCTCACCTTCCCATGGGCCGGGGTCCTTTGTTGTATTCGAGCCGAGGCCCCAGACCTTGCCGACTTTGTCGGCCATTTCTCGACTCACGAGATCGGCGACAAAGCCGTTCATCGAGCTATAGCCGGTGGCATAGACGATCACGTCCGCTGGCAATTCCTTGCCGTTGTCGAGCCTGACGCCGTTGGGCGTGATTTCCTCGACCTGTCCAGCGAACAGTTTGATTTTGCCGTCAATGATAAGCTGTGAGGCGCCGACGTCGATGTAATAGCCCGAGCCGCGGCGCAGATATTTCATGAATAGCCCGGAATCGTCGTCGCCGAAGTCGAGCCTGAAGCCGGCCTTCTCCAGCCCGGCATAGAAAGCGGCGTCATCCTGGCGGATCTTGTCGTAGACCGGCTTCTGAAACTGATTCAAAATCCGGTAGGGCAGTGAGGCGAAGATCAGGTCCGCCTTTGCCGTGGTCATTCCGCCGCGGACGGCACGTTCGGAATAAAGATCGGCGATGCTCTCCATCAGCGAATCCGATCGCACAATGTGCGTCGTCGAGCGCTGCACCATCGTTACGTCGACGCCGCTCTCGTACAGCGCAGCGCAGATGTCATGGGCCGAATTGTTCGAGCCGATCACCACCACCTTCTTGCCTTTGTAGCCGTCGGAGCCGGGATGGCGTGAGGAATGGTGCTGCTCGCCCTTGAAGGTTTCCATGCCTTTGATTTTCGGCATGTTCGGCTTGGCCGACATGCCGGTCGCGAACACAAGCTGCTTCGGCCGCAGGGTGATCTCCTTGCCATCACGTTCGACGACGACGGTCCATTCCTTCTTGGCGTCGTCCCAACTGGCTTGTTTGGCCGTGGTGTTCGTCCAGTAGTTCAGCTCCATGACCTTGGTGTACATTTCCAGCCAATCGCCGATCTTGTCCTTGGGCGAGAACACAGGCCAGTTCTTGGGGAAATCGATGTAGGGCAAGTGATCGTACCAGACGGGGTCGTGCAGGCAGAGCGACTTGTAGCGGTTGCGCCAGGAATCGCCGGCGCGCGCGTTCTTTTCGACGATGATCGTCGGCACACCGAGCTGTCGCAGCCGCGCCCCGAGCGCAATGCCGCCCTGTCCGCCGCCGATGACAAGCGCGTGGGGCTGGGTCTTGAAGCCGAGTTGCTCGACTTCCTCGTCACGCAGTTCCTTCCAGGTCTTGGCGCCGGGATGGAAGCCGTGCCTCGCGCCGAGCGGTCGGCCGAAGCCGGCCTTTTCCTCATGGCCCTTCAGTTCGGCCATGGTCGTCAAGAGCGTCCAGATCTGACCGTTCTGCAGGCGGATGAGTCCATATCCGCGCGCGACATCGGTCTCGAACGTGATCCAAGATTCGGTCACGCCGCCGGCCTCGGTTGGCGTTTCACCCTCGGCGGTTTTCCAGTTACGCGGCTTCACATCCGCGAGGCAATGCACGAGCATGTCGCGGACCTGATCGCGGCCTTCCATGGTCTTGATGTTCCAGGTGAAGGCAACAAGGTCGCGCCAGTAGCATTCCGGAGCGAACATTCCCACGGCGGCGTCGAGATCGCCCGCCGCAAGCGCGGCTTCAAACTTGTCGAGGAAAACCTGGACGCGCGCGCTAAGCGTGGTGTCGAGCATCGCTTCCTCCCGGATGTCGTTTGCAATTATTCTGCGCAGGCAGCGTAACCATACCCCAATCATCGCGGGAATCCAGACTCGAGCGGCAGGGTTCCCGGTCGGCTTCATCACCTCTCCGCGCTCGCCTGCAACAACGCCGCCCACCGACGAGGTGGTAGACTAAGACTTCTGTTTGCTGCGATGCACGAGTCTGGAATTGGTGCGAAATGCGAAGTGCACGATGTCTGCAATTTAGTCGCTATCGGGGGAAAAGCGGACGTCGCACACAACCCGCGGGCGGTTTTACTGCGCTAGAAATCTGATCGCGACAATCAATGCCACCATGCTCGCGAAAATCAGCAGTGCCGGGAGGGATTTTCGGGGCATTGGCCTCGTCGAATGGCGCGCAGCCGATTGACCGGGTTGAGATCCAGGCGGCCTCTGGGACCGCACGACTTCGCCCTCTGTCGTTGGCGTCCGAGCCTTTGGTTCCGGCGCTGCGCCTACGCCTCCCATCTCGCCGTAATAAGCGCTGTAGACCTCGCGAACGGCGAGGGCCGTGGACTCGGCCTCGCTCATTGTCTCGAGGCGGGTTCGATAGTTAGTCAGAAAGCTTTGGGCGTTGGACGGCAGGTCATCGAAACCACCGAGCTTGGCCATCATGAGCCAAGTGGGAAAATCCGCCTCAGCCTTCGTGCGCGCTTTCTTGGCGATACTGGCGTTGGAGCTAGAGGACATGGTGGTCCGATTGGTTTGAACCCGGCCGCGAAGCTGTTCATCGACACCATCCGCGCGGCGGGAAAGGCAACTGGCAATCCAGTCACAGTAATGACGGCGCGGGAGAGCTCAAACGTGAACCCTACCAACTATTCGGCTCCTGGCCTAGGTTTAAGCGGACTGAGCAGGCTAGCTAGGTCACCTCTGCTGATGCCCCAACGGCGCAGTAGCCAACATTGACTCGTGGTCCAGCTCGACTCCAAATAGCAAGATGGTCGCGCTTCAGGCCACTACTATGGCGGCGATCGATGCCGCGGCGCGTCTCGACCGCGACGTGCTGTCGCGCGGAATGTCGGACCTCGGAAGCATCCGCTGCCATACTCGACGATACAAGGAATTGAAGGGTAGAGGCGTCATCTGGCCGTTGCCCGCCTAGGTGAGGCGACCCGATCCCGGCGCCTGACGATTGGGAGCGGCGACGACATCGTCGCGGACGATGACAAGCCTTCGCAGGAGGAAGCAATGCGCGTGGGCCGGGTATCCGTTTCGGCTGGTGACCACTTTCAATCGACGGTATCGGACGGAGAGGGTGAGAACCGGGATTAGGCGTTGCTTCTAGACACACGCGCTCGTTCTTTCGATACACTCCGATAGCTGTCGAAATAGCCTTCTCTCAGGGCAACGCAAATTTCTCTGTGAATTCAAGACAAAAAAGTTTTGCCGGAAATGCCGTTGGGGACTTGTCCGTCAGTACGGAAGGTTGAATTCACGAGCTTCCTGGCGGGAAAAGCTTTCTCGTCGCTGGGACTTGCTGTTGCGACACCCTTGCTGACCCGGCGCCTCCGCCCTGGCAGCCCCGCGGCGACGGATGTTCAGCACCTCGGCCCGGCCGCATCCGCGGGATATCGGAGCAAAGGAGGAACAGATGGCAGCGATCGTAGAGAGCATTGAGATATCCCGTCGCCCCGAAGACGTCTTCCTATACGCGACGGACTTTTCGCATTTTCCCGAATGGCAGGGGGGCGTCGTGTCGGCACGCCGGGAAGGTGACGCCCCACTGAAAGCCGTGGTGACCCGACGGGTCGGTCCGCGGAAGTTGCAGGGGATGGAGGAGATAACCGAACTGAATCCTCCGAGGACGTGGACGGTGCGTGGCGTTGGCGGCCCGCTCACAGCGATTGCCAAAGGCACAGTCGAGCCACTCGATGACGGCAAGCGGTCGCGCGTAACGATCGCCCTCGAAGTAGAGGCCCACGGGATCGCCAGGGTGCTTGCTCCGCTCATCCTTCGGCAAGTGCGAAGGCAGCTGCCGAGAAACGAGCAAAAGCTGAAGGAACTGCTCGAGCGGGGCGCGTAACCGCAAAACGGGACGTGGTGTTCCAAATCGGCCGCGGTGCCGCGCCTGTGGGCGCATATGATCATGAAGGAGAGCGACATCATGGGCGTTCTCACCGACGTCGCCGGCTCCAAGAAGGCGGCCTAACGCTGACCGCCGCAAGCGCTCACCCCTGAGGAGCGCCTGCCGGTGCAGCCTCGCAGGTGAGAGACGGATTTCAATTCAGGGAGGAACAAATATGTCAGCTAAAGAAGTCAAATTAGGCGTCGATGCCCGCGACCGCATGCTGCGCGGCCGACAAGATGCGCGCTGAATCTTGCCCCGCTCCATCGCTGGGGCTGGGGGCTGAATAGCGATGGAGCGGGAGTCGGGGTTCGATCGGACCAGCGCGCTAATTCGATCGCGATCCTCAACGCGCTGAATTTGCGATCGTGATTCTGGCTAGTTGGGGGCCAATGCGTGGCACCATTCGGTTGGTTCGAGGATCGAAAATCTCTTCAAGTGTTGCACGGTGATATTGGCTGGAACGATACACGTTTCGCCAAGGGCACGTGCCGATCCGTCAATCGTCACAATTACCCGCGCAATACCACCGTCTCCAGGCTCTCATGATCGCCCTGGCGAATTGCCTACCGCCATCTTGCGATCGGCCCACCTCTTGATGTCGGCGACCGTCAGCAGCTTGAGGAACGGATTGGCGTTGACCAGTTTTTCGCGCGTGGTCCGACCCGTCGTGTCAGCAGCGGCCATAAGGGACGCGGCATCGGCATTTTCTGCGCCGGACAACAGCGCTATCGCCCCCGCCGGTCCCGCAAAATGGGCCAGGTATAGAGAGCCGGGTGTGATCGGCAGACCGCGCTTGTTGAGCATCGCCGTATATTCCTCGACCAGTCGGGTGGCTATCTCTCGCGCAAGCTCAGGGTCTCGCCGCAGATCCAACACTTCCTTGTCGCTGCGCCCCTTGATCAGATCGCGGCGGTGTCTTCGAACGACTTCGAGCCACGTGTCATCGAGAAATTGCGCTGCACCGGTCGCGCTCGACCGCTTGTTCTTTTGATTCGGGTCACCATTGGACTCGGCGACGACAATGCGCTCGACCAACGCCTTCGCGGCCGTCTTGTCGACCGATCTCCCGGTCAAATGCGCGTCGCGAAACAGGACGAAACTTGCAACGAAAGCCAGGCCGATCGCCACTCCGAGCGCGACCGTGATGGATTCCGCCGACAGCCAGTCCCGCGTGGCGACAACGTACCCGCGCTCGTCCGGGCGCGGTGGCCGGATTTCGTCGGGACACGACTCTGACGCACGCGGGAGGAGCCGCGGGATGGCCTCAGCCATCTCGATGCAGAGGAAACGTTGGGCTAGGTCTGGCATCGCGTTGACAGGTTCAATGCTCGGAATAGGCCATCGAAGACACCTGACGGGCAGGGCTTGATCTCCGCGACCGGTTTGACTCGATTGTGTTTCGCAGTTGCCTTTCCGTGCTCGACCCGAGGTCTGGGCAGCGCGACGGCGTATTTTCGTCCTCGGGCATTCCGCTTCTGCGCGATGATCTTTGAGGTCTCTTCCGCAACAATCGCGGTTTGATCCGGCAGAGGCACCACTTCGCGCGAGGAAATCGGCTGCGATGGCGCTTGAAGCATGTGCGGGATTTCGAGCCGGTCGGCAGTCGTCAGCGTATCGTGTGGGCCAACGGTCGCCTGAGCGGGCGGCGCGTCGACAGGCTTTATCGCGCGCGGCGGCGTCTCGAGCTCCATCACCGCGAGTGTACCAAGGCCAGCAAGGATGAGAGCCACTCTCATCTGGTCACGTTCTCCGAAGGAGAAGCCTCGCTCAAAGCCCGCCGGAAATGAGCGCCGAAAAATCGGAGGACGATTGCAGAGATCCAATGAGGCGGCTTAGCGGCAGAAGCGAACCGCTGGCGGGGGTTACGGGAGAAGATCAGAGACAGGGTTAACGCGGGTCGGCCCGTCTGGTCTGTACTGACTGGCTCCGGGCTTTGTCATGGCTTTCGTGCCGGTGGGCGCCAGGGGCGCCGACTAGGCAATCAGTAAGCTGCCGTATGTCTGTTATGCCTGAATATCCACATACTGCCGAAGTCTGAAGACGATGTCCGGCAAAGCGTGTCGGAGGCGGGCAGCGTCCCGGGCAGTGGTCGAGAACGGTGCGAACCTGATCATGGCGTTCCAAGGTCGACTTCCGTAAACGGTGATCGAAACCCCGGAGCTCGGAAAGCCATCCATTTTTCGAAGCTCACCAAGGACGAGATCGCCGATCGCCACAGCTGGCAATCGCGCTCGCTTTTCATCGGGGCGGCCGACGGATCTGGGAGCAGCTGGCTGGGCTGGCGGCGCGGCCGCGGTCACGGGCTCTTGGAACGTTGGCGGCATCTCCCGCGCCGGAGGTGCGGTGGCGGGCACGCTAGTCAGCGCTGGCGGGGCAGGCTCAGTGAGCGGATGCGGTCTGGAAGCTTGCTCCTCCGCGCGCTTGCCGCCCAGAATGCCGCTGATCAGCGCCGCAATGCCCGCTTCTTTTGCTTCATGGCTCATCGCTCTCTCGCACTCATACCTAGCTTAACACCTTCCGGAACGGACGCCACCACGCGGGGGCAAGTGGCCGCGGTCCAGTGTTCGCAAACGAACATTCAGGCGCGCAAAGGTTCGCTAATCTCCACTTCAGCGAGATACCTGATTAGGGACGGATGAGCGTGTTGGGTGACCTTGTGATGCGCTGGCGGATGCGCAATTTTTTATTGGTTTGTCCATCTTGCAAATCTGACGCGATCAGCGGGCGCTACATGCTCGGCCATGAGCGCTTGAAGTGCGATCGTTGCGGAGCAACCGAGTCGGTGACTTTCTGGCGTTTCGAAGGGATAGCTCAACGTGCGTGCGCGATGAGCAGTCCGAAGGACTCTTGCGTTCAAGGCTAGTTAAGACAGTGCGCTTTTGGCTAGGAAAAATGACAAATTGTGTGCTTGTTCGAGCCTACGGAAGGCTACTGGATCAGTTGCGCGGAGAGGCATCCCGCATTTCAAGGGCAAACAAAATGGACTGGTGGATTGAGCGCGGCATCCAAGGGTCACGATTTTGCTTTGAGGATGCAGAGGCGAAAAAGGCGTTCGTCTCAATTTGCGAAAACTTCGGTGTCTCGCATATAGATGGCGCTCCGCCAGCGTGAGCCGGCGGGCGCTCGGCGCCTTTTTGGGGTCTATAGCTACCCTCCATTGCTGGGTGGCCTCCTTGCGTGGTGGGATCAATTGGCAAGCAGCGTGCCAGGGAGCGCGACCGGGATTTCCCGGGACGGTGAGTGCCGGAGGGTGAGCCCAAGGGCACCAATGAGGCTCAATTAATGGTCATTGGAGGCCTGCTTAGACGACGGGTCCGTTCGCCGCCGAAAGAGCATGCCGAGAGACCCGACTATCACCAGGAACGTGCCGGCGATCATCAGCCAATGAGAAAGCTGAAGCTGCATCACTTTGTCGAGCATGCTAAGGCCTCACCGAATTGCTGGCTCGGGCCGCGAGACGGGGATTAGCGCGCCAATAGTCCATAGGGCGCGACAGGAGACCCAGGCCAGCAGCAATACGAAGACCAAGTTTGGCCAAGGCCTCGTTGTTCAACTTCGCTTCTCTTTCGACTTAAGCCTCATCTCGAACTGCTGGCGAATGGTCTTTGCAAGAGCCCGTACCGCCGCGATGATCAAGCCGCAGAGAAGCATGAGCCAAGTCGTCAGAGCTGCAGACCACAATAGTTCTTCCAGTATCGTGGGCATGGGCCCGCCCTCCAAAGTAATTTCCTGAAACGCAGACAGTGTCCCTCAACCGGGGAGCGGCTACAAGGCGTTCTACAACGGGGCGATGGGCGCATCGAAGCACCCGAAAGATAATCGTCTACCGATCGGTGCGGTTCACTCCAGAACCTCATACTCGAACGCGACGCCCCCAGGATCATTTTCCTCGAACCATTTTTCGGCCGCATTCTGGTTAGCAAAGATTTTGATGTGCTCCTTGTCGCCGACCTGTTTGCTGGTGTTGACGTAGACAAAAGACTGTCATCGGATCACCCTTTACGCCTCGGCTTTTTGGGGCCGTGGTCCGGAATCTGGCGGTGGCTTTCCGTGGTTCAAGGCTCGCATGATGCTGAGGCGCGCAAACATCGCCGGGCCTCTGCACTCAGCGACCAGGATCAGCGCCTCATGGCGGCTTGCGACTCAGGCTTGTCGTGCACGGCCTCGGGCAGCGCGGCGGCCGCTCGGAACAGAGATCGGGCCCGATCTCGCCCGTTCAAACGGCGCGACGGTAATCCCGTCCGGCCGTCGCGCCAGAAGCCTCTCTAGGTGCGATTTGCGCAGGTGCAAGGGGAGAGACCGTAGATCATCGCCACCTATCGCGAGGATATCGAAGACGCACAGCTGGACCTCGCCGTCGTGCTTGCGCGAGTGCAGCGCGTTGAAATCGGAGATGCTGTCGACGCCGAGGATCACAGCCTCTCCGTCAGTAACGAAATGCTTCTGCCGGTTCTTCAGCGCGGCCTCGGCGATCCAGGGATAGCGATTGGTCCAGTCGCTGCCATTGCGCGAGAGCAGGCGCACGCGCTCGTTCTCTCGGATGACCAGCATCCGATAGCCGAGATCTCATGAAGCCAGTTCGGTCCGGACGGGACCTGCTTGCCGGCAGTCGCAAGGCAGAGCTCGTATGCCATACGCATGGGCCGAAGATAGGCGTCTGCTGCGCAATTTACGAATCGGGAACAAGTAGCAATGCGGCCTCAGTTTCCCGAGCTGGGGCTGCTTTTTACTGAGCGCCGAGGAACGACCCTGACGGCAATGAGTCGATTCCAAGCTCCCGACCAGACCCCAAGCACAAAAGCCCCAAGTCCGGAGTAAACCTTCCCCAAGGTTGGCGATCTCGGCAGCCCCCTGCGCTGAGGTCGTTTGTGCGCAAGTGGGTACGAACAGAAAAAGGCCACTCAATGGCGGCCATTACGCGCTTCTGTCCTACTTGGTTCCCGCCCTAGTAAGCCGCCGTTAAAGCGACGTCGAAGCGCGCGCCATTAGTAGAATGCGTTGGAAGGCGGAACAACGTCCAGCGGATGAGATTGCCCTCCTATGAAAATGGCCAAGCAGATTCGCAAGCAGGCGCTGGCGGCCGAGCGAGCGGCCACCCAGACGGCCGATGAGTTCGTCTCGGGGCAAATGAAGGCTCTTGCCGAAGCCTTCCGCGCGCAGGCCGACGTCCTGAAGCGAAAGAAGAAAAAGAAGAAGAAATGACCTTTACCGTCCGAGGAATGTGCAAACACGGTGAGCTGTTGCACCGCAGAAAAACCTCCGAGGCAGCCTTGAAGAAGGCGCGAGAGCTTGCCGGGATGGGCTGCTACGACGTCCACATCATCACCCCTGAAGGCAGAGACTACGCCTCTTCGGAGTTCGGAGATCTTCCCCGTTCGCACTTCGCACGGCGACCTATTCAAAAAAGCCAACCCCACTCGTAGAAAAGGCCCCCTGACAATGGCGCAAGCGCGGCTCGAAAGCCGCAACGCTTCATGCGATAGTTTCCCTGGGTAGCCGCACATAGCTCCCCGATTC
>NZ_PSRT01000205.1 GCF_004212635.1 Bradyrhizobium genosp. SA-3
CGGCAGGGCGGCGGGAGCGGCTGCCACCGGCATCGGCATGGTCGCGGCAACGCTGACGTTGCGGGCGACGCGCAGGCGCAGGCCCGCACGTTCGATCTCGATCTCGGTGAGGCTGGTCTCATCGAGCAGCAAGGCAAGCTCGCGGACGAGCGCGGAATCCTCGCTGGAAAATTTTGCGGCTGCTTTGTCGTCTGGCTGGCGCGCCATGTTGTTTGATCCGAATGTTCTGTTGGAAGGGGGCGTCAGGCTTTGGGCTTGATGCCGAGCTTGGCGGCAAGGCCCTGGATCGCGAGGCGGTAGCCTTCGATGCCGAAACCGCACAGCGAGGCGAAGGCCGCGTGCGCGGTGTAGGAGTGATGACGGAAGCTCTCGCGGGCGTGGATGTTGGTCACGTGCACTTCGACCGTGGGAATCTGCACCGCGAGCAGCGCGTCGTGGAGCGCGATCGAGGTGTGGGAGTAGCCGCCGGCATTGATGATGATGCCCTTCATCTTGCGGGCGTGTGCCTCGTGGATGAAGTCGATCAGCTCGCCTTCGCGGTTGGACTGCCGGCAGTCGGCCTTGAGTCCGAACGCTGCCGCCGTCTCCCGGCACAGCGCCTCGACGTCGGCCAGCGTCGCATGGCCATACTTTTCGGGCTCGCGCGTCCCCAGCATGTTGAGGTTCGGCCCGTTCAGGACGAGGATCGTGTCGGTCGCAGGTTCAGCCATTCCAATCCCGGAAGAGGTGCTTCGGCGTGGCGGGGGTTATAGGTAACAAAGCGCGTGAGGGGAAGCCTTGAAGGGCCTCCCGGGTGGCTTCAAGGACCTCATCCAGTGCGCAAAAACCTGTGCGGAAGCTGCGGAAATTGCTTGTTAACCGGTCCAAAGCATGGCTGCCGGTGAACGCAAAGGGGCGGGCATCGCTGCCCGCCCCCTGAGGTTGCCGTGATCCGGCCTTAGGCGTTCAGGATCGCCACGATCTCATAGGTATCCGGATTGATGATCACGATTTCCTCGCGGATCAAGACGAACTTGTAGGTCCGCCACTCCGGATAGATCGTCACGACCTTCGACGGCAGGGCGTGGAGCGTAATGCCCTCACGCGGGATGCGGGTGCCGACCGAAATGTTGAAGTTCACATTGGTCACGGGCGCCACCTTCTCCTCGCGGATCACTGAGGTGATCTGCGTGCGCTGCTCGGTCGAGAGCTTGGCGGCCGCGCCAGCCTGGCCGGTCGTCGTCTGCGACCGCTCGGTCCCGGTCTGGGTCTGGGTCTGGGTTTGGGAACCCTGGTGGCCAGGCGCATTCATACCGCTGCGGTCTTCCTGACCTTGGGGCTTCATGTCCTTGCTGCCCTTGGTCTCGGTTTCCTTGCTCATGCTACCCTTGGACTTCTCGTCGCTCCGCGGGCTTTGGCCGACCGTCGACGACTTCTCCGACTGCGTTGACTTCTCACGCGTCGCACCCGGCTGGTCCTTGTTCATCTTGTCGGACTGAGTCGACTTGTCATGAGCGCTCGGCTGATCCTTCTGATCCTTCATGCCGCCGGCCTGACCGACCGTTCCCTTGTCATGCTTGTCTTGCTTGTCCATGGACTCTTGTTTGCCCATGGAGCCGCTGCGCTCACCAGAAGGCTGCGTGCTGTGTTGGGTCTGCTGGCCACTCCCGTAGTCCTTGGTTCCGGTTCCTTGCGCATTGGCGAAACCGGTGCCGGCGATCAGCGCCAAGGCTGCAACCGAGACCAAAAAGCGATTAGTCATTTGAACCTCTCCTCACGTGATTTCTTTGCGTCATTGCCCGCGCCGACAACGAAAGGAGAGCGCGGTCGTTCCGAAATCAGGAGGTTCCGACGAGCTTTGTTTGTTGAATGCCGGATGAACGATCCCGCCCGGACCGCGACAAACTGCGACGGTCCGAACCGCGCGAAAAAAAGAAGCCGGCTGTGGGCCGGCCTCTTTCAACGCAATGTCGTGTCGCTCAGCAAGTCGCTTTGCCGCAGCGGGCGATGCCAATCTTTTCCCTGAGACCTTCGACGCCGACGGCGCCGATCACGATCTGCTTGCCGATCACGTAACTCGGCGTGCCGTTCATGCCCATCGCTTCGGCGAGCTTGAAGTTCTCCTCGATGGTGGCGCGCACTTCGGGGCTGGCGATGTCCTTCTCGATTCTCGCGGTGTCGAGACCAGCCTCCTTGGCGGCCTGAATCGCGCGCGCCTTGTCCGCCGCGCCGCGACCGCCGAGCAGTCTCTGGTGGAAGTCGAGATATTTCTTGCCGGAGGGATCCTGCATGCGCACGGCGACGGCGACCTGGGCCGCCTCGACCGAGCCTTGGCTCAGTACGGGAAATTCCTTCAGCACGACCTTCAGCTTCGGATCACTCTTCATGAGATCGAGCATGTCGCCCATGGCGCGTTTGCAGTAGCCGCAATTGTAGTCGAAGAACTCGACGAAGGTGACGTCGCCGTCCTTGTTGCCGAGCACGACTTGGCGCGGCGAATTGAAGATCGCGTCGGCATTCTGCGCGATGCTGGCCTCGTGCTTCTGGGTTTCGGCCGCGGCCTGACGCTTGCTGAGCTCGGTCATGGCCTCCTCGAGCACCTCGGGATGGCTGACGAGATAGTTCTTGATGATCGCCTCGATGTCGGTGCGCTGGCTATCGGAGAAGCTGTCCGCCGACACGGGGGCGGCTGCGCCGAACATGGCGAGCGCAAACAGCGCGGGAGCAAGCAGGCGCAGCGAAGGCATGGTCAAATCCTCTTATCCAAAGCAGGTTTCGGTAAAACGTCGCGGCGGACTTAGAGCTCGATGTCGTGACGTCGTGGTGTCGGGCGTCGTTTGCGTTGCGTCAGTTGCGCGGCGGCTTGGCCGCCACGATGTCGTCGGCCTTGACCCATCCGGGCGTGCCGACGGCGAAACGGGTTTTCGCGCGCGTGGCGAGCTCGCGGGCGGTCTTGTTGTCGCCGCGCAGGTAGGCGGCTTGCGCCGACGCGAGATCCGCCTCGGCATAGTCTCCCTTCCGGCCATAGGCCATCGCGAGCTGAGTATATCCGAGCGCGGCCTCGGGCTCTCGTGCCACCGCGGCGCGGAGAATCCGAACGGCGTCGTCGGTGTAGGCCTTATTATCGGTTCCAACCAGAGCCTGCCCAAGTAACATCTCGATGAGGGGCGCATTGTTCGAAAGCTGCACGGCCTTGCGCAGGGGAGCGATCGCCTCGGCGGGCTTGCCGCTCTCCAGCAAGGCCTGGCCGCGCACTTCGTAGAAGTACGGATTGTTTGGCTGAACCTGGATCAGCGCGTCGATCTGGGTCAGTGCGCTGCGCAAATCCCCATGCAGATAGGTGCTGATGGCGCGGGCATAGCGCGCCGGCAAGCTGTCGTTGGTCTGGGGATAGCGGCGGTACACCGTCTCCGGCCGCTCCATGAACGCGGAGATCTTGGCCCGCACCATGTCATGGCGGAGCTGGAGCGCGGGATCGTCCTTCTTGTCCCAATAGGGGCTGGAGCTTGCGAACTCTTGCAGCGCGGCGACGCGCTCGGCCGGCATCGGATGCGACTGGAGATAGGGATCGGCGCCGCGCGCGGCGAACAGGCTCTCGCTGGTGAAGCGCTTGAAGGTCTCGTACATGCCCTTCGGCGACTGCCCCGTCGCGGTCAGAAATTTCACGCCGGCACGGTCGGCGTTCTCCTCCTGCTGGCGCTGGTAGGACAACAGCGTGCGGCGGATCATCTCCTGCGGAGCGGCGATGGCGGCCGCCCCCGCATTGGCAAGGCCGTTATTGCCGGCGCTGCTGCGCTGCGTGCTGCCGGCGGCGATTGCGCCGGCGCCGAGCAGCATCGCGATGATCATCTGGGTCTGCGCCGTGGCGAGATGCTCGCGCAGCTTGGACAGATGGCCGCCCGCCAGATGCCCGGTCTCGTGCGCGAGCACGCCGATGATCTGGTTCGGCGTCTCCGACTGGAGGATCGCGCCCCAATTGACGAAGATGCGGCGGCCGTCGGCAACGAACGCGTTGAACGAGCCGTCGTTGATGATCACCATCTGGATGTTCTGCTTCTCCAGACCGGCGACGCGCAGGATCGGGCGGGTATATTCGCGCAGGAGCTGCTCGGTTTCGGTGTCGCGCAGGACCGGCGGCCCCTTGGCCTGCGCGCGCGCAGCCGAGAACGGCGTCAGCGCGATCGCCGTGGCCGTAACGAGGGCGGTGAGGGCGGAAGCCTTCTTGCGCAATGCGATCTGGAGCAACATCAAGCGGTCTGGGTCAAACGGTCTTGGTCAAGCAGTTTCGTGATTGGTTTTGGCGATTGGCGGCGGACCGGATACGCGATATGCCCTTGTGAGCCTTACCCCTTATGAGCCGTACAATGCGGCTAGTCTGGGGCGCAAGCGCCCCCGTGTTCCGGACCGGACGGACCGGTCCGCCAGCGAATAGCAGAAATCGATGCACGATGCGACATTGAGGAACCGGTTGGGACAGTGGCTCGAGCCCTCCCGCCGCAGCGATGTTCCCCCGTTCATGGTGATGGACGTCATGGCCGCGGCGGCCCGAATCGAGGCCGCCGGCGGCCATGTTATCCATATGGAGGTCGGCCAGCCCGCAGCCGGCGCACCCAGCACCGCGATCGCGGCCGCCCATGCCGCGCTCGAGGCGGGGCGGATCGATTATACCTCCGCACTCGGCATCCCCTCGCTGCGCGAGCGCATCGCGCGGCATTATCGCGATGTCTATGGCTGTGACGTCAGCCCCGAGCGGATCGTGGTGACGACCGGCTCCTCGGGCGGATTTATCCTGGCCTTCCTGTCGATGTTCGAGCCCGGCGATCGCGTCGCGGTGACCGTACCAGGCTATCCACCATACCGTCATATCCTCACCGCGCTCGGCTGCGAGCCGGTGCTGATCGAGACCACGAACGAGACGCGCCACGCGCTCGCCGGCGAGGCGCTGCTTGCTGCCCATCGCAAGGCGCCGCTGAAAGGCGTGCTGGTCGGCAGCCCCGCCAATCCGACGGGGACCATGATGTCCCGCGAGGCGCTCACTGGCCTGATCGCGGCCGCGCAGGACGCAGGTATCCGCTTCATCTCGGACGAAATCTATCACGGGCTGGATTATGCGTTTCCGGCCGTGACGGCGGCGGCGCTGTCGGACCAGACACTCGTGATCAACTCGTTCTCGAAGTATTTTTGCATGACGGGCTGGCGCGTCGGCTGGATGGTCGTGCCTGAGATCCTGGTGCGGCCGATCGAGCGGCTGCAGCAGAACCTCTCGATCTCGGTGCCGGCGCTGTCGCAGATCGCGGCCGAGGCCGCCTTCGACGGCGCGGCCGAGATGGAGGAGATCAAGCACGGCTACCAGGAAAACCGGCGCATTCTGATCGAGGGACTTCCCAAGGCCGGCCTGACCAGGTTCCTGCCCGCCGACGGCGCGTTCTATCTTTATGCCGACGTCTCGGACTTCACCTCCGACAGTTTCGAGTTCGCCAAGCAGATGCTGGAACAGGCTCGTGTTGCGGCTACGCCCGGCCTCGATTTCGATCCCATCCATGGACGCTCGTTCGTTCGTTTTTCCTACGCACGTTCGCCCGAGGAGATGCGCGAGGCAGTTGACCGGATCGCTGACTGGCTTAAATAGCCGCCAGTTTTGACCAGCCTTCCGGAGTTCATCTTGTCTGACCGATCTGCCGCGCCCGTCGCCACGTCGCATTCTCCTCTCGCCGCATTGATGTGGCCGACCCGGCCGGGCGAAACCGTCGGCGCAGTGCGCGCCTTCGTGCTGATTGCGCTCGGCACCGCGTTGATGGCGCTATCAGCCAAGGTCAGCCTGCCGCTGCCCTATGTGCCCATGACGTTGCAGACGCTGGTGGTGCTGATGATCGGCGCTGCCTACGGCTGGCGCCTTGGCAGCGCAACCATGATCGCCTACCTCACCGAGGGCGCGCTCGGCCTGCCGGTGTTTGCCGGTCCGGTGGGGGGCATTGCACCGCTAATTGGTCCGACTGCAGGCTATCTGTTCGGTTTCATTGCCGCAGCCTTCGTGACCGGCTGGCTCGCCGAGCGCGGCTGGGATCGCCGCGTGGTGCTGCTGTTTGCGGCGATGGCCGTTGGCCATATCGTCATTCTCGCCGCCGGGTTCGGCTGGTTGGCGTTTGGCCTTGGCCTCGGCGCCGCGAAGGCCTGGCAGGTCGGCATTGTGCCGTTTATTGCGGCTTCGCTGGTCAAGAACGCGCTCGGCGCCGCGTTGATGCCGGCAGCGCGCCGGATCGTCGATCGCCGCGGGTAAAACGCGCGGTAACGAGCAGTTCCAATTGACAGGGCCGGCCAAGTTGATCTTGGCTGGCCCGATAATTTGAGGGGGAGTGAAACGATGACGACGACAACGATGGCGGAAGCGCCGGTCGCCCCGCCCGCTGCCAAGCCGTGGTACAAAATCCTCTACGTCCAGGTCCTGATCGCCATCGTGCTCGGCGCCATCGTGGGCTGGCTGTGGCCACAGCTCGCCACCAACGAGTGGATCAAGGCGCTCGGCGACGGCTTCATCAAGCTGATCAAGATGGTGATCGCTCCGATCATCTTCTGCACCGTCGTCTCGGGCATCGCCCATATCCAGGATGCCAAGAAGGTCGGCCGCATCGGCGTCAAGGCGCTGGTCTATTTCGAGGTCGTCTCGACCTTCGCGCTGGTGATCGGACTCATCATCGGCAACTTGGTGAAGCCCGGCGCGGGCTTCGGCAGTGGCGCGGCAAGCGAGGCGGCCGTCGCAAATTACGCCAAGCAGGCTGCCGGTCAGAAGTCGGTCGACTTCGTGCTGCACATCATTCCGGACACCGTGGTCGGCGCCTTCGCGCAAGGCGAGATCCTCCAGGTGTTGCTGTTCTCGGTGCTGTTCGGCTTTGCTTTGATGAGCCTTGGCGAGCGCGGCCACACCATCCGCAGCTTCATCGACGACGCCGCGCATGCCGTGTTCGGCGTCATCTCCATCGTTATGCGTGCAGCACCGATCGGCGCGTTCGGTGCGATGGCCTATACGATCGGCAAGTTCGGCACCGGCGCGATCCTCAACCTGGTCGGGCTGATCGCCACGTTCTACGTCACCGCGGCGCTGTTCGTGTTCGTCGTGCTCGGCATCATCGCGCGCGTGGCGGGGTTCTCGATCTTCAAGTTCCTGGCCTACATCAAGGACGAACTGCTGATCGTGCTCGGCACCTCGTCGTCGGAAAGCGCGCTGCCGTCCCTGATGGAGAAGCTGGAGCGGCTCGGCTGCTCCAAGTCGGTGGTCGGCCTCGTGGTGCCCACGGGTTACTCGTTCAACCTCGACGGCACCAACATCTACATGACGCTGGCGACACTCTTCATTGCGCAGGCACTCGGTTACGATCTCTCCTTCAGCCAGCAGCTCACGATCCTGGTCGTGGCGATGCTGACCTCGAAGGGCGCCTCCGGCATCACCGGTGCCGGCTTCATCACGCTGGCGGCAACGCTCGCGGTGGTCGATCCGCGCCTCGTGCCGGGCATGGCGATCGTGCTCGGCATCGACAAGTTCATGAGCGAATGCCGTGCGCTGACCAACCTGTGCGGCAATGGCGTCGCCTGCGTGATCGTCGCCTGGTGGGAGGGCGAGCTCGATCGCGACAAACTCAAGGCCAATCTCTCCAAGCAGATCGATCCGACCGACATGGAGACGGCGATCACGACCGACTGATCCGGATCCGGCAGCGCAGCGCGCTGTCAGACGTCGAAGTAGTAGGGCTGGTCGAGATCCTCGATCAGCCCTTTTTCTTTCGGCGTCCATCCGAGCAAGGCGCGCGTCTTCGCTCGAGATTGGAACGTCGACAGCTAAAACCGCTCCGGCCGATAGGGCGCCGGATCGATCGCCGGCGTCTCACGGCTCATGATTTCGGCGAGCAGGCGTCCGGTCGCGGGCCCCAGCGTAAAGCCCTGGTGGCCGTGACCGAAATTCATCCAGAGGCCAGGATGTCGCGGAGCTTGCCCAAGCACCGGGAGCATGTCGGGCGTGCAGGGCCTCGTGCCGAACCACGGATCGGGCTCGACCCGCTTGCCGAGATCGATCAGCTCGCGTGCGGAGGCCTCGGCGCTGGCGAGCTGCACCGGCGTTGCCAGCGCGTCCATGCCGGTCAATTCCGCGCCGGTGGTGATGCGGATGCCCTTGGCCATTGGGCCCATGGCGTAGCCGCCGCCTTTGTCGACGAGCGGGAGGTCGAGCGAGGCGCCGCCGCTGTAGTGCATGTGGTAACCGCGCTTGCGTACCAGCGGAATGCGATAGCCGAACTTGTGCAACAGATCGGGCGACCACGGCCCGAGCGTCACGACGGCGTGGGGAGCGTCGAGACGTCCCTGGTCCGTATCGACGGACCAGCCGGTCGCGGTCTGCCGCAGGCTCTGGGCATCACCGAGAACAATGGTGCCGCCGAGGCGCTCGAACAGCTCGGCATAGGCCGTGACGAGGGCACCCGGATCGGACACGGTCCAGGTGTCGAGCCAATGGATCGCGCCGGGAAGGTCGTCGCGCAGGATCGGCTCGGCCTTGGCAAGCTCACTCCCGGAGAGCACGCGGAAATTCACGCCGAATTCGCGCTGGTCTTCCTCCGCGGTCTTGATCGCGAGATCGAATGACGCAGGATCGCGATGCAGCATGCGATAGCCCGCGCGGCGGATGAGATTGTCGGCATGGGCTTCGCGAATGAGGATGTCGTGCTCCGCCGTCGCATAGGCGATCAGCCGTGCCCAGGCCTCGATCGCCTCGCGATGCCGCTTCGGCGCCGAATGCCACCAATAGCGGAGCAGGGGCTCGATATGGAGATGAAGCGACGACAGGCTGTAGCGCACGTCGTTGGTGCGGCCGGTTGCGATCTTCAGGAGCGTGGCGAGGTCGC
Organism: Bradyrhizobium genosp. SA-3; assembly: GCF_004212635.1. Taxonomy (GTDB): domain Bacteria; phylum Pseudomonadota; class Alphaproteobacteria; order Rhizobiales; family Xanthobacteraceae; genus Bradyrhizobium. The sequence goes on from NZ_PSRT01000205.1 coordinate 8,868, forward strand.
GCGGCATCGGATAGGGGCGGACCGCTTCCGCCTGGATCATCCCGGCATTGCCGTAGCTGGTCTCGCGGCCCGGCTCCCTGCGGTCGACCAGCGTGACGGACCAGCCGCGTTGCCGCAGGTGCAGCGCCGCGCTGACGCCGATCATGCCGCCGCCGAGAACGATCGCGCTTTGCATTGGCAGAATTCTCCTGTCAGGCTGGTTGTGGACGAGGTCGGGTCATTCCCAGGCGAGGAAGCCTGGTGCGGCCGACAGCGGCGGCGCCGCGGCGAGCTGCGCCAGATCGGGGACCGGCCGGCACAATTGCGTATCATCCGCGAACGCCGCTTCGATGCTTGCGGCAACCGAGAGCACGACGGCGTCGCCGCCGCGCGGACCGACGATCTGGAGGCCGAAGGGCAGGCCGGCTTCATCGAGGCCGAGCGGAATGCTGATGGCGGGATGGCCGGGAAGCGTGACGGCATAGGCGAGCGCGAGCCAGTGGAAGTACGACTTGGTCGGCGTGCCGTCGATCTCGGCGGGGTAGAGCTCCGACCACGGCCGCGGGCTCAGCGTGATGGTCGGGCTGATCAGCACGTCGGTCGCTTCGAAGAAGCTCTGATAGGCGCGATAGATCCGCGTCTGTGTCGTTGCGGCGCGCGCATGGTCTTCGAGCGTGTAGCCGAGCCCTTCCTCGACATTGGCGCGGACATTGGGGCCGAGCATCTCAGGACGCTCCTTGTAGTTCTTGCCGTGCGTCGCCAGGAACATGCCCGCGCGCAGCACGGCAAAGGCGTCGTCCGCGCCGGCGCAATCCGGCGTCGCTTCGCGGCATGCGGCGAAGAGCGGCTCAAGCTTGCCAACGCGCTGGCGGAACACGCGCCGGATCGCCTGCTCGGTCGGAGCGAAGCCAAAGTCCTCGGTGAAGGCGAGGCGCAGCTTGCCGAGATCGACGGGACGCGGCGCGGCCCAGCGCTCGGCGCAGCCACGCAAGGGCTCGCCGGGTAGCGTGTAGGCGAGCGGATCGCGCGCATCGTCGCTCGCCATCACTGACAGCATCAGCGCGGTGTCGGCGACATTGCGCGCCATCGGCCCATCGGTCGACAGATTGGACCAGCCGAACGCGCGCTTCTCGCTGGCCACGAGGCCGTAGGACGGACGCATGCCGACGATGCCGGCATAGCCTGCCGGATTGCGCAAGGAGCCGCCGGTGTCCGAGCCGGAGGTGAGCGGGGCCATGCCGCAGGCGAGCGCCACCGCCGAGCCGCCGGATGAGCCGGCCGCCGAGCGCCTGGGGTCGAACGGATTGCCGGTCGCGCCGAACACGGGGTTGCGGGTGTTGCCGCCCGCGGCCCATTCCGGCGTGTTGGTTTTGCCGAAGATGATGGCACCGGCCGCGCGTAGCCGCGCGACCGAGCCCTGGTCGGCCGCCGGGACGTTGTCTCTGAGCAGCGGGCTGCCATAGGTGCTGCGCAGCCCGGCCGTGTCCTGGGTGTCCTTGATGAGAACGGGAAGCCCGTGCAGGGCGCCACGATCCTCGCCGCGCAGGATGGCGGCCTCGGCTTCCTTGGCCGCGGCGCGTGCGCCTGATACGTCCAGCGTCACGACGGCGTTGACGGCCGGATTGATGGTGGCGATCCGCGACAGGCAGGACTCCAGCAGCTCGACGGGCGAGATCGCCCGGGCGGCCAGCAGGCGGCGCAGTTCAACCGCGCCGGAATCGCAAAGCTCTGACAATGCCAATCCCTTTTCAAATCGTGAAGACGATCTAGCATATCGGAAACTCGGTTGGGCGCACTGCACACCGAGTTTTTGCGCTTCGGAGATTCTCTCTAGCTCCGCCAGTTCACTGCGCCGCTCGGTGCAGACGAACGGCCGCAATAGTGCGAGCAAGGAGAGCGCCAAAACAAAAACGCCCGGCTGTGCCGGGCGTTTTGCATTTGATATTCGGCTTTATTCGCCCCCGCCGAAGCGGCGCGACCACCAGCCGGCACGGCGCGGGGCGGCCGGAGGTTCGTTTGCGGCTTGCGGTGCGGGCTCAGCTGCCGGCGCGGGCGCAGCAACCGGTTCGGTCGGCTGCGCAACCGGTGTTGCGGGTTCGGGCTGGCTGTGCAGCAGGAAGCTCACCTTTTCCCGGACGGTGGAGCGGCGTCGCGCGGCCTTTTCGTCGGGCTCTTCTTCCGGTGCTGCTGTCGCCGTAGCGGGAGCCGGCTCCGGCCGGGCCGGCACCTCACTCTGCACGTCGGCGCGCGGTTCAGGCTGCGCCGCCTGCGGTTCGGCGGAGTGTTCGGCCTGTGCAATCGAGGGCGCAGCCTCGCTGCCGAAGCTGTCGAAATCGGCGACTGCGTCGGTCGCCTCCGGCGGCGCGCTGGTAGCGAGCTCGTCGCCGATGGAGCCGGCAAGACCCTCCTCGGCGCCACCGCGACGACGGCGTCCGCCACGGCGACCACGGCGGCGGCGGCGATCGCCGCTACCCTGCTGCTCGCCGCGGGCTGCCTGTTCCTCGCCTTCCTCGCCGTCCTGCTCGGACTCTGAATCCTCTTCGCCTTCGCCGGCTGCCATAGCGGCCTCAGGAAGCGTGGGCGCGCCATCCTCGCGCAATTCGCTGTCGCGCTGGCCGCCGCGGCCGCGCCGG
>NZ_PSRT01000206.1 GCF_004212635.1 Bradyrhizobium genosp. SA-3
TTGCGGGAGAGGGTTGGGGAGAGGGTGTCTCCACAACGAAGAATCCCCAAGGGGAGAGAGCCCTCACCCGGCGTTTCGCGCCGACCTCTCCCGCAAGCGGGAGAGGTGCACGGAGCCCGTGGCGTCTACCTCGACATTTCGTCTTACGTGCCCGTCACGCGCCAGATCACGTTGCCGACGTCATCGGCTATCAGCAGCGACTTCTTGTCGGGGCCGATCGCGACGCCAACGGGGCGGCCGTAGGATTCCTTCTCGTCGGGGGCGAGGAAGCCCGACAGGATATCGCGACCGGGGCCGGACGGCTTGCCGTTCTCGAACGGAACGAACACCAGCTTGTAGCCCGACAGCTTGCTGCGATTCCACGAGCCGTGCTGGCCGATCACCATGCCGTCGGGGAAGCCGGGCAGGGTCCCTGCGGGCATCCAGCACAGGCCGAGCGAGGCAGTGTGGCCGCCGAGCGCGTAGTCCGGTTGAAGCGCCTTGGCGATCATCGCCGGATCCTGCGGCACGCGGTCGTCCACCGTCTTGCCCCAGTAGCAATAGGGCCAGCCATAGAAGCCGCCGTCGCGCACCGAGGTGAGATAGTCCGGCGGCGTCTCGTCGCCGAGGCCGTCGCGCTCGTTGACGACGGTCCAGAGCACGTCCGTCGTTGGCTCCCACGCGAGTCCCACGGGATTGCGCAGGCCCGCGCCGAAAATGCGATGCGTGCCCGCGATGAGGTCGAGCTCGTAGACCGCGGCGCGGCCTTGCTCGACCTCCATGCCCATCTCGGCGATGTTGCTGAGCGAGCCGACACCGGCATAGAGCTTCTTGCCGTCGGGGCTTGCGAGCAGGCTGCGGGTCCAGTGGCCGCCCGGCTTGAACGTCGTGAGCCTTTTGCCCGGCGCAGTGATGCGGTCGGCATTGGCGACGTAAGGAAACGCCATCACGCCGTCGGTGTTGCCGACATAGAAGGTGTCGCCGACCAGCGCCATGCCGAACGGCTGGCTGAGGTTTTCCATGAAGGCGCCGCGAACCTCCGCGACGCCGTCACCGTCCTTGTCGCGCAAGAGCGTGATGCGGTTGGCGGAAACGCCGAGCGCTGCGGCGCGCCGCATCGTCGCCTGCATCGCATAGTGAAACACGGTGCGCGGGGGACCTGCAACCTGCGTCGCTTCCGCGATCAGCACATCGCCGTTGGGCAGCACCTCGATCCAGCGCGGATGATCGAGGCCGGTCGCGAACGCATTGACCTTGAGCCCGGGCGCGACGGTCGGCTTCTGGCCCTCGCTCCAGCCGCGCGCGGTCGGCATCTTCAAGGTCGGGATCGCGCCTTGCGGCTTCGCCTCGGGGATCGCGGGCTTCTCGCCCCAGGCGGGTGCGGGCTCGGTGCCCGACAGCTTCCGCCATTGCAGCGCGATGCCGCCGAGGAGCGCAACGAACTGCGCAAAGACGCTTGAAAACGTCATGAGAAGCCCCTGTGTGCGCGCGCATCCAACTGGTTGACGGGGCAGACGTCAACCTGTGCGGCATGCCGCCGGGCTCTATTCCCTTGGAATGGCAGCCGATCGAATTTGCATGGGACGAGCACTGACGGGCTGTGCGCGGAGATCAGCGGCCGATTTGCCGCTCGAGCCGCTCTGTCGTGCGAACATCATGGAGGTGACGGATGTTCGGTCCGAGCGCGGCCTCCTTGGACAGGAGGTGATAGACCCGTGCCACCGTGCGCTGCTTCTGCTTCGGTCGCCCAGGCGGCAGTACCCGCGCCTTGTGGACGGCGGCAATCGCGTGCTCGCGAAAATAATCGTAGGCGTCCGACATGGCTCGATGCTTTGCGGGTAGTTGCATGCGTCGAGAGGTAACGGGGGCAGGGAGCGGCGGTTCCGGGCGAGAAAGCGAAGCTACGCCATGTGCTTGAGAGATGACCGCGAGCTCGCAAAATTCTCGGTGTCGTCCCGGCGAAGGCCGGGACCCATACCGCGGAATCTATCGGTTGTGGGCGGTAGAAGTACCAAATGAACGAGTCTTCACCAAACTATGCCCTGTGGCTATGGGTCCCGGCCCCCGTGCGCAATTGCGCACTCGGCCGGGACGACAGGGAGCATGTGGTGCGCTTGCAATCTCACCGCGGCGACAGGAACGGGATGATCATCGGCACGCGGCGGCAATAGGCGCCGTAGGCGTCCTCGCCGAGCTCCTTGGACAAGAACACTTCTTCCATCCGGCCCTTCTGCCACATGCCGAGCGAGATCAGGATGGCGCCGAGGATCGCGGTCACGGTGCCGACCGCGATGCCGGTCGCGAGCATGCCGGCGATCAGGCCAGTGTAGATCGGGTGGCGCACGATGCCGTACGGACCGGTGTCGATGACGCGGTGGTCTTCCTTGTGGGTGATGGTGTTGGACCAGAACTTGCCGAGATGCAGCCGTCCCCACCAGGTGAAGGAGATGCCGGCGAGCACGATCAGGGCCGTAATGTAGACCCCTAGGTTGCTGAACACCCAGAGCGGCTTCTCGTTCAGCACTTCGGCCGTCCACGGCGTGAACAGGATGCCACCGACCAGGATCGGAATCCGATAGCGGCCGGATTCCAGGGTCATCACCTGCTTCTGGGTGCGGCCCTGCCAGAACGAGGCGCCGACCCAGCTGGCGAGCCAGGCGAGCCAGATCAGGGCGAGCAGTTGCGTCGGCCAGGTCGTGGTCCAACCACCCCAGGCGATAGAGAGAAGCTTGCTGAAATCGAAGGACATGAAGGTTCTTTGCGTTGGGCGGAGCGCTCAGCTCGCGCGCGAGGAGAGCGCGTGATGCTCGATGGCGCCGGAGGCGGCCAGGCCGCCGCGGGCGAGAAGGTGGGTGATGGTTTCGCGCAAGACAGGCTCGATCGGACGCGGCGAATAGCCGAGCTCGGTGCGCGCCTTGCCGATCGAGAGGTCGCTCGCGGCCAGCGCAATGCGCACGCCCTCGGCGGTGCCGTTCGGCGGCCGGCGCGTGATATGATCGGCGATGGATTCAAGCATGATTGCGGAGAGCTCGGCGATCCTGCCCGGCACGACGACCGGAAACTGCCGCCGGCCGCTCATTGCCGACATCATTCGCAGAATGTTGCCGAGCGGGACGCAGTCGCCGCCGAGAATGTAGCGCTGGCCGAGGCGGCCACGCTCCATGGTCAGCACGAGGCCCATGGCGACGTCGCGGACGTCGACGAGGTTGACCAGGAAGTTGAGATGCGGCTGCACCTTCTTCTGGAGGAAGTACCACAGCATCGCGGTCGGCGGCGTCAGATTGTGGTCGGCGGCGCCGATCGGCATGGTCGGCGTGCCGATCACGAGCGGAAAGCCACTGGCTGCGGCCTTCGCGGCGCAATGCTCGGCGAGCGACTTCGAGCGCGTATAGGCGCCGGGCATCGCTTCGGCCGGCTGCAGCGCCTCTTCGGCGGGAACACCGTTGAGCTCGGAATAGGGGAACAGGATCGATTCGGTCGAGCAGTGCAGGAAGCGCGACACGCCGCGCTTCATCGCGGATGCGAGCACGATCTCGGTGCCGCGGCAATTGACCGCGTGAAAGTCCTGCTTGTTGGCGGCCCACATGCCGGGCAGGCCGGCGAGGTGATAGACCTGATCGACGCCGGCCAGCGCGGCATCGACCGCATCGCGGTCCAGCACCGAGCCATGGGCATATTCAACGTCCGCGTTCGCCGCGGCCGGAGCGCGGACATCGAGAACACGCACCCGCTGCCCACGGGCGCGGAGCGCTTCTACGAGATGATGTCCGATGAAGCCGCTGCCACCGGTAACCAGTACGAGAGCCATGAAGACGGTTTGCTGTTTCGCTTCTGGAAGTTATCGAGTCGAAAGGGAATTGGTCGGAAGAGGCCCCAGAATCGCGGCAAGGTCGCGACGGAAGCCCAGTGCAATGAATAATTTTGCCATCACGAACATCGGTCCAAGCAAAAGATGCGAGGGAAAAGTGAACAACGAGGCCTCGCGCCCCTCAAAAACCTTGTGGCCGATGGTCTGCGCGGCGAGGCCGAGCACGACCAGCGTGGCGAAAATCGCCCACATCGCCACCATGCTGACTTGCGCCGCGATGGCGGTCGCAATCGAAAACAGCACAATGGAGACGGCCAAAATGCCGAGCCCGAGCCCCAGATCGAGCAGCAGCCAGTAAATCAGGACCGGCAGCGCCAGGATCACCGCGAGGCTGACATCGAATCCGAACAGCGGCAGCTTGACCAGTGTCAACGGCATGACAGCGCCGGTGAACAGCAGGAGGATGCCGACCACATGCATCGCCGTGTTCCGGGGATCGCGATGGTACTCGACGTAGACGGCAAGTTGGCGCTGAAAAAAGCCACCCATTTCGGTCTCATGCAGCACGGGGTCGGGGGAAGGGGCGAACAGAGGCTATAGCACCTGATAGGGCGGTGCACAAACCGGCGCTATTGTCGCGCGAGACCGCGCTGTTGCGCTGTGAGACAGGTCACAAAATGACCAGAACTTCAAAGGGTTCCGTCAGCGCGAAGCCGCGTTCGCTCAGCGTTTCTTGGCGGGCTTTTTCGCCGCAGGCGCAGGTGCCGCAGCCGGGCGCGCAGGCTCCTCCGGCAGCTTGGCATAGGTTAGGATCTGCAACTGGCCGTTGACGGCCGAAGTCGGCTTGGCCCGGTCGAGAAACTGCTCCTCGCCGAGGCCGATCGGATGCAGCCGCTTGGTCGAGATCTTGAACGTGTTCACCAGCACGTCGCGGATCGCATCTGCCCGGCGCTGGCTCAGGATCACATTGGCCTCGCGCGTCTTCGAGTTGGACTCGACATGGCCGACGATCAGGAAGGTGTAGGGCAGCAGCGAGGAATGCACCAGCGCATCCGCAATGCGGCCGACGGTCTGGTAGGACGCCGGCTGGATGATCGGCGTGTCGGCGTCGAACTGGATCTGTGCGTTGAAGGCGGGCAGCTTGGCGAGGTCAGGCGCGATCAGCGGCCGGTTCACCGGACCGGGATCGTTCTTGATCCTGGCCTTGGCGCGCTCCATCACCTGCTGCTTCAGCGCGGGAAGATCGACCTCGGCGGCTTCCTCGAAATGGTTGAGCTTGCCGACGATGTCGTCGCGGGTCGGCGCCGCCGTCTGCGCGCGCGCGGCGCCTGCGAGCACGACGAAGCCCAGCGCGATGCCTAGTCCGGCGGTGGAGAGCCACTTCGCGCGCATCAGCGATACCCCGCATCGTCGACGGCCTTCAGGCAGTTGTTGCTGATGCCCTTGGGCGTCGAGACCAGGCAGGGGATCGATTTGCTGGTCTCCTTGGTCGAGCCGCCGCAGACCTTGACGATTTCGCGCTGGCAGGCGTTCGCCACCGTGACGCGCGCGGCGACGCGCTTCTGGATGGCGTCGAAGACGCCGAGATAGTCGCTCTGGCACTGCGGGGACAGCACGTCGCGGTTGCGCGACAAGCACTCCTTCAGCCGGGTCGAATCCGGATTGACGCCGCGGCAATTGGCGACGATTTCCGCACCGCAGCTCGCCGCCAGCTTTCCGATCGAATCACCAAAGCTCATGGTCTCCGCCGCCGCAAGCGACGGCATCCCCAATACAAGCACGATCAATGTGACGGAGCCCCGGACCATGGGTTGCATCTGATACGGGGAAGTTCGCGATGGTCAAGAGCTGTTCGGACCAGAACTGTCGAGAGTCCGGCCAGTGCGGCGAACAGTCCTCACTCGGTGGCGTCGGCGCGGGGTGGCCATTCGATCTGGGCGACCATGTGGTTCCTGAGATCGTCGGCAAATTCCGGATCGGCCTCGAGCTCGGCCAGCGTTCGCGGCGGAGGAAGCTGCCGGCCGTCCGCGATCAGGTCCTGCGCATAGAGCGCGAGCGCCTCGGGCGCATTCTCCAGGGCCTCGTCGACGTCGTCGCCGCCGGAGATGCAGCCTGGCAGGTCCGGAAACCAGACGCCGACGGCGTCGTCCGGGCCGGCATCCTCGATGATGGCGATGTAGTGAGGCATAGCGGCCTCACGCCCGCTGCACAAAACTGTCCACGACCTTCTTCTCGCCGGCCTTGTCGAAGGCGATGGTGAGCTTGTTGCCGTCGATCTTGGTGACGCGGCCGTAGCCGAATTTCTGGTGGAAGACGCGGTCTTCCAGCGAGAATTCCGAGGTCGTGCCGGTCGATTTGGCGACCAGTTCGCCCTCAATGGTGAGGGGACCGCGGCGGCGCGAGGAGAAGCTGCCGAAATCGGGTGAGGCCGAAGACGAGAACGAGGTAGCCTCTTCCTCGAAACCGCCGCGGCCGCCTTGACCGCCGCGGTTGCGGTTGGCCTGGGCGCGCTGCCAGCCCGGCGTCGAATAGCTGGAGCCGAACGCCTCCATGTCGTCGAAGCGCGAGGCGCCGTAGCCGCCGGTGCCGCCCCAGGCCGAGCCGCCCTTGGATTCCGTGATCTCGACATTGGCCGCCGGCAATTCGTCGAGGAAGCGCGACGGGATCGTGGTCGACCAGGTGCCATGGATCCGGCGGTTGGTCGCAAAATAGATTTTCGCGCGGCGCCGGGCGCGCGTGAGACCGACATGGCCGAGCCGGCGCTCTTCTTCCAGCCCCGCGCGGCCCTGCTCGTCCAGCGTGCGCTGGCTCGGGAACAGGCCTTCCTCCCAGCCGGGCAAGAACACGTTGTCGAATTCGAGTCCCTTGGCCGAATGCAGCGTCATCAGCGACACCGCGTCGTCCTCAGCGCCGCCGTCGCGGTCCATCACCAGCGAGATGTGCTCGAGGAATCCTTGCAGGTTCTCGAACTCCTCCATCGAGCGCACGAGCTCTTTCAGGTTCTCCAGCCGGCCTGCGGCGTCGGCCGAACGGTCCTTCTGCCACATCTCGGTGTAGCCGCTCTCGTCGAGCACGATCTGGGCGAGGTCGGTATGCGCGGTGACCTCGCGCTGGGCACGCCAGCGGTCGAACTGCGTGATGAGATCGCGAAGCGAGCCGCGCGCTTTCGGCTTCAGCTCGTCGGTCTCGACCACCGCGCGCGCCGCTTCGAACAGCGGGATGCGGCGCTTGCGCGCGTGGTCGTGCAGCATCTGCACGGTGGCGTCGCCAAGGCCGCGCTTGGGCGTATTGATGATACGCTCGAAGGCGAGATCGTCGGCGGGTGAATTGATGACGCGCAGATAGGCGAGCGCGTCGCGGATTTCGGCGCGCTCGTAGAAGCGCGGGCCGCCGATGACGCGATAGGGCAGGCCAAGCGTGACGAAGCGGTCTTCGAATTCGCGCATCTGGTAGGAGGCGCGCACCAGGATTGCGATCTCGTTGAGCTTCTCGCCCTGGCGCTGCAGCTGCTCGATCTCCTCGCCGATGCCGCGCGCTTCCTCTTCGGAATCCCACGAGCCCGTCACCGTGACCTTCTCGCCGTCCTGGTCCTCGGTGCGCAGCGTCTTGCCGAGCCGGCCTTCATTATGTGCGATCAAATGCGAGGCAGCGGCGAGGATGTGGCCGGTCGAGCGGTAATTGCGCTCGAGGCGAATGACCTTGGCGCCCGGAAAATCGTGCTCGAAGCGCAGGATGTTGTCGACCTCGGCGCCGCGCCAACCATAGATCGACTGGTCGTCGTCGCCGACGCAGCAGATGTTTTTGGTCTTCTCCCTCTCCCCGTCCTTCACGGGGAGAGGGCTGGGGTGAGGGGCTGTCTCAACGAGCTCGGTCTGCGGAGAGTCCCCCTCACCCGCATCGCTGCGCGATGCGACCTCTCCCCGCACGCGGGGAGAGGTGAAAGACGGCGCCTGCGACAGCAGCCGCAGCCACAGATACTGCGCGACGTTGGTGTCTTGATACTCGTCGACCAGGATGAATTTGAAGCGCTGCTGGTACTGCCTGAGAATGTCCGGATGCTCGCGGAAGATGCGGATGTTCTCCAGCAAGAGATCGCCGAAATCGGCTGCGTTCAAGATCTTCAGCCGCTCCTGGTAGCTCGCATAGAGCTTGCCGCCCTTGCCGTTGGCGAAGACGGCGGCTTCGCCTGATGGCACTTGCGACGGCGTCAGGCCGCGGTTCTTCCAGCCGTCGATCAGGCCCGCCAGCATGCGTGCCGGCCAGCGCTTGTCGTCGATGTTCTCGGCCTGGAGCAACTGCTTGAGAAGCCGGACCTGGTCGTCGACATCGAGCACGGTGAAGTTCGACTTGAGCTGCGCCAGCTCGGCATGGACGCGCAGGATGCGGCCGCCGATGGAGTGGAAGGTGCCGAGCCACGGCATGCCCTCGACGGCATGGCCGAGCATCTGGCCGAGCCGATGCTTCATCTCGCGCGCGGCCTTGTTGGTGAAGGTCACCGACAGGATCTCGGCGGGGCGGGCGCGGCCCTGGCTCAGGATGTGGGCGATCCGCGTGGTCAGGACGCGGGTCTTGCCGGTGCCGGCACCGGCCAGCACCAGGACCGGACCGTCCAGCGTCTCCACCGCCTCGCGCTGCTCCGGATTGAGCCCGGAGAGATATTTCGGGCCCACGGAGGCGCGCGCACGTGCGGCGATGCCGCCGGCTGCGGGCTGGTGGTCGGGAACGCCTGTGATCTTGCTCGGCTCGGTCATGCGAATCATTGGCCCCACGATGGCACCGCGGGGTGACGGAAGGGAGCCTTCTTAACAGGGATTGGGCCCTATATGGGGCGCCGGGACAGGGTTTTCCACGTGCGCGGCAGGCCGATTTGTTCCTGCGAAGGCAGCGAATTTCGCTCTTGCGTGGGCCGGAACCATCGTTCTCGCGTCGAGATTGTCTGGGCAGGTGGCGCGGCAGCCGCGCTGGACGCAGACAGACATCAAGACGAGGGTTTGAACATGCTTGGCTGGGTTGTGACGTTTCTGGTTATCGCACTGATCGCCGGTATCCTGGGCTTCGGCGGCATCGCCGGCGCCTCGATCGAGATCGCCAAGATCATCTTCTTCATTGCGGTCGTCCTGTTCCTGGTCTCGGCCGTGGTCGGCTTGGCGCGCGGCCGCAACAGAATATAGCGGCTACCGCTTCGAGGGCATCGCCACGTTGCGGCCGATGCCCTCGGGGCGTGGCACTGCGCTGTGGGCCTTGGTAACCGCAGCGATACGCTGGCGGATATCGGGCGGAAATGGCGCAACACGCCGCGCCTTCATGTCCATGTGCAGCGACATGTTCTCGGAAGTTGCCGACAGCCAGCCCTCGGTGGCGTGACGCATCTCCTCAAAGGTGTGCAGTCGCTTGTCGTCGGCCTCTAGCAGCCAGACGAAAATCTGCACGGGATCGCCGAGGTGGATCTCGCGCAAATAGCGCACATGGCATTCGGCGGTGAAGCTCGAGCCGCCTCGCTCCTTCATGTAGGCCGGCCCCATCCCGAGTTCGAGCCAGAGCTGGTCGATCGCCCGGTCGAACATCACGTTGTAATAGGCCATGTTGAGATGGCCGTTGTAATCGATCCATTGCGGCTCGATCTGCATGATCGAGGCGCGGAACGGCTCCGCTTGGGGCGCTGAGGCGGCGGTCTCCGGCATATGTTCTTCCCTAGCCATGCGTCCGGTCCCTTGACTTGACCGGTTTTATGTCCTTTGCCACGGTTCTTCTCTCGGGAGGAATGTCCGTGGGCACGACCATCACCAATAATCCGCCGCGGCCGGAGCCGAAAGCCCTCGCAAGCGCGCTGGAACAGCTTGCCGCACGCTTCGGCAACCGCCTCATCACCTCGCAGGCCGTTCGCGAACAGCACGGCCATACCACGACATGGATCGTCAACCAGCCGCCCGACGGCGTGGTGATGGCGCAGGAGACCGCCGACATCCAGGACGCGGTGCGGATCTGCGCCAAGCATCGCGTGCCCGTCATTCCGTTCGGCACCGGCACCTCGCTCGAGGGCCAGGTCAACGCGCCCGCCGGCGGCATCTCGGTCGACCTGCGTGACATGAACAAGGTGCTCGCGGTGCATGCCGAGGACCTCGACTGCGTGATCCAGCCCGGCGTCACCCGCAAGGCGCTCAACGAGCATCTGCGCGACCAGGGCCTGTTCTTCCCGATCGATCCCGGCGCGGATGCTTCGCTTGGCGGCATGGCCTCGACCCGCGCCTCCGGCACCAATGCGGTACGCTACGGCACCATGCGCGAGAGCGTGCTGGCGCTGAAAGTCGTGCGCGGCGATGGCGAGATCATCACGACAGGCACGCGCGCCAAGAAATCATCCGCCGGCTACGACCTCACCCATCTGTTCGTCGGCGCCGAAGGCACGCTCGGCATCATCTCGGAACTGACCATTCGCCTGCGCGGCATTCCCGAGACGATCGCAGCCGGGGCGGTGTCATTCGAAACCGTGCACGGCGCCTGTCAGGCGGTCATCCTGGCGATCCAGACCGGCATTCCCGTGGCGCGCATCGAGCTGCTCAATGCCGCGCAGGTCAAGGCCTGCAACGCCTATTCGAAGCTGACGCTGCCGGAGACACCGCTGCTGCTGATGGAATTCCATGGCAGCGAGATCGAGGTTGCCGAACAGTCCAAGGCCTTCGGCGAGATCGCGAGAGAATGCGGCGGCGGCGATTTCTCCTGGACCACCAAGCCCGAGGATCGCACCAAACTGTGGCAGGCGCGGCACGACGCCTATTGGTCGGTGAAGGCGCTGCGGCCGGGCGACAGCATCGGCGTGGTCGCAACCGACGTCTGCGTGCCGATCTCGCGCCTCGCCGACTGCGTCAGCGAGACCGAGGAGGATCTCAAGCGGCTCAACCTGTTGTCGCCGATCGTTGGCCATGTCGGCGACGGCAATTTCCACTGCTCACTGGTTTGCGACGTCAATGATCCCGACGAGATGGCGCGCGGCGAGGAGTTCATGCATCGCCTGGTCGAGCGTGCGCAGGCGATGGACGGCACCTGCACCGGCGAGCACGGCATTGGCCAGGGCAAGCAGAAATATCTCAAGGCCGAGCTCGGCCCCGAAGCGCTGGATGCGATGCGGGCGCTGAAAAAGGCGCTCGATCCGCTCAATATCTTCAACCCCGGCAAGATCGTGCCGGAGGCCTAAGGCCTGCGAAGTCAGGGACCCGGAACTTTCGGCAGCGTTGCCGGTTCCAATTCCCGCCAAGTTCCGATGCCTCAATGGCAGGGCTTTGCGCGGGAGGGTGTGATGCTGCGACGGGTCGTCGGAATTGCCGCGGTGGCGTTTTCCTGCATGCTGGCAGGCGCGGCGCTGGCCAAGGGCGGCCATGGCGGTGGACATGGCGGTGGACATGGCGGTGGACATGGCGGCGGG
>NZ_PSRT01000207.1 GCF_004212635.1 Bradyrhizobium genosp. SA-3
CCAGATTGATGGCGCCGCCGGGATCCGGCACCGATGCAGGGGGCACCGGCGGCGGCCGATCGGAGAAAAGCTGCGCCTGCGCGGCGTTTTGGCCAAGGAAAACCGGGCCGAGGGACACGAGGCACGCGGCAAGGATCAGCGCCGGCAGCAGCCGAACGCCGCGCCGCCATCCGATGATGCCGTCACCCCCGCGTGTCATGCCCCTGCTTTTCACCGAAAACGCGGCAAATTCAAGCCTCAGGAACCCGATCGAATACTGTCATTGGAACCCGGTTGACGCCTGCGTGATTAGTCCTGAAGCAACCGTCCATCGCCATACTCCTGCCCTGTGCGCTTCCCAAAGCGGCATAAACCATGCTTCGCCGCGGTTCTGGCGGAGCGCCAGTGTGGCGCCTAGTCTGGTGATACGGGCCTGGCCCCGGCGTAGGGGAGTTTTTCAGTGCTGGACATCTTGAAGGGTCGGGGCGCGAACGGCTCAAACGGCGAGAAAGTTGGCGAAAAAGTTGGCTTGGGCAGCATCCGCCGGCCGGTCATCGGCCTTGCCCTCGGCGGCGGCGCGGCGCGCGGCTTCGCCCATATCGGCATCATCAGGACCCTGCTCGCCAACGGCATCGTGCCTGACGTCGTGGTCGGCACCTCGATCGGCGCCGTGGTCGGCGGCGCCTATGCGGCCGGCCAGCTCGATACGCTGGAAGAATGGGGGCGCAGCCTGCAAGGCATGCGCAACATCCTCGGCTATCTCGACATCCGCCTCAATGGCTCCGGCCTGATCGGCGGCGAGAAGCTCGCGACCCGGCTCGAGGAAGCCGTCGGCCAGACCCTGATCGAGGACCTCCCAGCCAAATTCGCCAGCGTGGCGACCGAGGTGCGCACCGGCCACGAGATCTGGCTGACGCGCGGCCGCGTGGTCGATGCGATGCGCGCCTCCTATGCGCTGCCGGGCATCTTCTCTCCCGTGCTGATCGGCGACCGCTGGCTGGTCGACGGCGCGCTGGTCAATCCGGTGCCGGTCTCGGCCGCCCGCGCGCTCGGCGCCGAAATCGTCATCGCCGCAAATCTTTCCAGCGACATCTTCACCCATTCCACGACGATCTATTCGCACGGCGCGATGCCCACGCCGGTGGCTCCGGTGGCCGAGGAGACAACGGCCAAACGGCGTTTCCCGCGGCTGTTCTCGCCCGAGAAGACCATGAAGCGCGAGTTCTTCGGCGGTGGCGGACGCCCCGGCATCTCCTCGGTGATGGTGGATGCGTTCAACATCATGCAGGACCGCATCACCCGCGCCCGCCTCGCCGGCGATCCGCCCGACATGCTGATCACGCCACGGGTCGGCCAGTTCGGCTGGTTCGACTTCCACCGCGCCGAGGATCTGATCGCGCACGGCGTGCGTGCCGCAGAGCGTGCATTGGAGCCGATCCAGGAAGCGATCCACGTGCTGGCGCCGCCGCCCGAAGGCGCAGCGCCGACAATACGCGAGTGAAGTCCGCTCAGGCGGTCTTGATATAGTCGCGCAGGGCTTCCTGCTCGGCCTCGTATTCCTGGACGCGGCGCTTGACGATGTCGCCGATCGAGATCAGGCCAACCACCTTGCCATTCTCGATCACGGGCAGATGGCGGAACTTGCCTGTCGTCATCATCTCCATGAGCTCGGCGACCGTATCGGTCTCCTTGCAGGCGACGACCTTGCGAGTCATGACCTCTGCGACCGGCTCCTCCAGGACGCCGGCGCCGCGCTCGCCGAGCACGCGCACGATGTCGCGCTCGGACAGGATGCCTTCGAGCCGGCTCTGGTTCATCACCAGCACCGCACCGATCTTCTTCTCAACGAGCAGCTTGATCGCGGCCGACAGCTTGACGTCGGGCTCGACGCTCATGATCTGATGGCCCTTGGTGTTGAGAATGGAACGTACCGTCATTGTCGCCTCCCTGAATCGGAGCCGTCCGCCATTTGGCGGTTCGGAACTTGTTCGCGAGTCTTCAACTAACAGTTTTAGCGCCGGTTTCAGGCTCGTGCGCTTTGCGAAGCATTGCTTCGCTTCGGAACATCCTTCTAGGGAATGATGGATGAATTCGGGCCGCGCCGCAAGCGCCGCTTCAAATTCGGTCTGAAACGTCCTGTGATGACGCATCCGCAGCATCGCTTCGCACGCGCGGCACCGGGTCGAACAGCGCGAACAGCAGGAGCCCTGCGAAGAAGCCGCCGATATGGGCTTGCCAGGCGACGCTCGTGGTTTCGGCATCGACGCCGATCGCGCCGACACCGAAGATGATGTTGAGGCCGAACCAAACGCTGAGGAAGCCGACCACCCTTCCGTCGCGCAACGCGCGCGACAGCGGCAGCGCCGGAACCTTTGCGGCGGTATCGGCGTCCGAACGGCTGAACGACAGGAAGCTGCCGCGGGCGAACGCGAAGCGGATCGCCGCCGCCATCGCCCCCGACACCGAGGCCGAGGCGCCGATCATCGGCGCCACCGCATGCTCATGGGTGACGAGATGGGCGAGCGCGCCGGCCGCCGCCGTCACCGCCATGAACACGAAGAACCTGATGGCGCCGAAGCGCCGCGCCAGCGCGCTGCCGAACGGCAGCAGCCACAGCACGTTGAAGCCGAGATGGGTGAGGTTGGCGTGCAACAGCGAATAGGTGACGAAGGTCCAGACCTTCGCACCCGCCCCGCCCGGAATCTGCAAATTGAGCAGCGAGGAATCGTAGCGCTTCGGGATGAAGCCGAAGACGTCGATGGTCCAGTTCTCGATCTCCGGCGGCAGCAGCACCCGCAGATGGATCAGCGCCAGCAGGGCGATATAGACGGTCAGCGCCGCGGGCAGCGTCAGGATCGGCTCGCGCGGCGCCTCCTGGACGGTCGGCAAATCCGGAGAATCCTGCGGCGGAGAATTTTGCGGGGAATCCAAGGCAGCTTCGCTTTCAGGCGCGATCGGAGCGATCCACTTGGAGATAGTCGCCTTTGCCGGCGTTGCGCAAGTGCACAAAAGGAAAAGGTGGCGCGGGATGTTTCAATCTGGGCCCTGCGCTGGGCCCCGGCTCAGCAGTGCAGCGCTGACGAAGCGCTGCACTGCGTCCGGGGCACGAATTCGGGCTCGCCGAACTCCGTGTCCCGGACGCGGTGCGGCACGCAGTGACGCGCCGCTGAGCCGGGACCCAGATTGGCAGCAATCTCGAACCGTGCAATCTTAGGTAGCTCGAACTTTCCTGGTTTACGACCATGCAAGCCGCCTTCTTCGTCTACATCCTCGCAAGCAAGCGAAACGGCACATTATATGTCGGCGTGACCAACGACCTCGCTCGCCGAATGCCGCACACAAGGCCAAGCTCGTTTCCGGCTTTACCAAGCAGTATGGCGTCACATTATTAGTCTATTTCGAGAGCTACGAATCCATTCTCGAAGCGAGAGCACGTGAGCATTCGCTGAAGCGATGGCGTCGCGCCTGGAAGCTCAAATTGATCGAAAGTCTCAATCCCGACTGGCGCGACCTGACGGATGAACTGAACTCCCTCGTTAGCTGACTGGGTCCCGGCTCTGCGCTGCAACGCTACGCGTTGCATCGCGTCCGGGACACGAAGACCTTGCGGGTCCGGATCGGTCTCGCGTCCCGGACAAGGCGCAGCACGAAGTGACCCGCCGCCGAGCCGGGACCCAGATATCTTCTTCGAGCTCGCAACATGGGCCCCGGCTCTGCAGCGCATCACTGAAGAAGTGCTGCGCTGCGTCCGGGGCAAGAGAGTGCGTGCCTGAGAAAAGGAAAAGGCAGGGCCCTGGGAAAGCCCTGCCTGTCCGTGTCGGACTTCCGGTACCCCTGGGAATAAGGTGTATCCCCACCCCTCCCCGCGGTCCCGTGACCAAACTGTTTGACGCCCAAAGTACAGGCCTCGCCGAGAACCTGGAAAAACCGGCGGGACTTGCGACCGCGATCACCATAGCAGGCGGGCCGCCGGCGCAAAGTGCATAGTTAATTTAACGTTAACAACGCAAAGGCGGCCTAGATGGGGCCTAAAACACCCTCGCGGCATGGACGCTGCAGATCCCCTCCTGCACAACAACGAAAGGGATCGCGGGTGCATTGAAGCGGGACAGGTTTGTGCCGTGAGGATGCGCCCCGGGGTAAGCGTTCAGTCATGAAACATCCGTCGAGCCGCGAGTTCTTCGCGTATTGGGACGACAAGCGCGGCATGGCCCGGGCCCCCGACAGGGCCGACATCGATCCGGCCGCCGTCCGTGACCTGCTCGGCGACATCTTCGTGCTGTCCTGCGAACAGCACCTCGGCTTCCCATTCCGCGTCGCCGGCACACGCGTCTGCGCGCTCGCCGGAGGCGATCTCAAGGACCGGAGCTTTGCGGCGCTGTTCACACAAGCCAGCCGCGGCGAGATCGAAGAGATCACCACGATTGTCGCCGACGAGACGTTGGGTGCGATCGCCGGCGTCACGGCCGCACGCGAGAACGGCAGCAAGGCGCATCTCGAGCTGCTGCTGCTCCCGTTCAATGCCCGTCCGCATACGCCCGTCAGCGTGACCGGCGTGCTCGCACCGTTCGACGACGAATGCGGCACGCTCGGCCCCTTCACCCTCACCTCCTGGCGCTATCTGCATCAGCCGGAAAAACTGCTGCCGCGCGCGATCCGCAAATTGCAGATCGCACGCGGGCTGATGGTGTATGAGGGACTGCGGTAGATTTCGAAAGCTCCTGCGCGCAGGCGGTGATCGTGCGATGGATCGTCGCGCGCCATGACCGATTTTGCCGGATTTGCGTCATTCCTGAAATCATTGCGACCGGATAGCTTCCGCGCCGCGTGAGACGACGAGCGGGTGACATCATGAGCTGGCGCATTCTGGCGTGGACCGCCCTCGGCGGCGTGGCATTGCTGGTGGCGATCGGTGGAACCTGGCTGCTCCTGCTGCCAGGCACGCCGGCATCGGGAACCGCGCCGGCGATCTCCAGAGACGAAGCCGAGGCGACGCTGGCCGCGCTGAAACCGCCGAAACGAAAGCGCCCCCTGATCGCCATCGTCGGCATCAACGACATGAGCGAGACCACCGACTATCTGATGCCCTACGGCATCCTCGCGCGAGCGGACGTCGCCGACGTCCTCACCCTGGCGACGCAGCCGGGCCCCGTCACGCTCTATCCCGCACTGAGGGTGCAGCCGCATGCGACCATCGCCGAGTTCGACGCCGCGCATCCCGACGGCGCCGATTACGTCATCGTGCCCGCGATGAGCCGCGACGACGACGCAGTCGCCCTGCAGTGGATCAGGAGCCAGGCCGGCAAGGGCGCGATCGTCATCGGCGTCTGCGTCGGCGCTACGGTCGTTGCCAACACCGGGCTGCTCGACGGCAAGCGGGCCACGACGCATTGGTATTCCGTGCGCGATCTGCAGAAGCATTCGACCATCCGCTATACGGCCGACCGCAGACTGGTCGTCGACCAGGGCGTCGCGACGACCACCGGAATCAGCGCATCCATGCCGATGGCCCTCACCCTGATCGAGGCCATCGCCGGACGGGCCAAGGCCGAGGCGGTCGCCCGCGACATCGGCCTTGCGGCGTGGGACGCGCGCCACCGCAGCGACGCGTTCAGCTTCACGTGCCCCTTCGCGCTGACGGCGATCGCGAACACGCTCGCCTTCTGGAACCGCGAGCAGCTCGGAATCGCACTGATGCCTGACCTCGACGAGGTCTCGCTCGCACTGATCGCCGATGCATGGTCGCGGACCTATCGTTCGCGCGCCCTCACCTTCGCCGCCACGGCGCAGGCGCGGACGAGCCGCGGAGGCCTCGGCATCCTGCCGGACCGGATCGCTGACGATTGGCCGGCGCAGCAGGTGCTGCCGGAAGCCGGCACCTCCCCGCCGGCACAGGCGCTGGACGAAACGCTGCGTGCGATCGAGGCGCGCTACGGATCGCGCACGGCCGACTTCGTGGCGATGCAGCTCGAATATCCGAAGCTGGATTGATCTCACTCTTAGCGGCGGAATAAATTGGAACGGATCCACATGAGCAAGCCGCGTTGGCGTCCCGCGCGCACGGCCGACCTTGCTGCCATCAGCGCGATCGCGGCGCGCATCCATCCTGATCTCTCCGAGCGCCCTGATGTGTTCGCGGAGAAGATGCGTCTTTGTCCCGATGGCTGCCGCGTGCTCGCGGTGGACGATGGGATCGTCGGCTACGGGCTCGCCATCCCTGGAAGCAATATCAGATCCCGCCGCTCGACGGCTTCCTCGCAAGCCTGCCCGACGATGCGGACTGCCTCTACGTGCACGACGTCGCCGTGCTGCCCGATGCTCGCGGTGGTGTCGCGCGCGCCTATGTCGCGACGATCGAGCAACTCGCGCGCTCAATGAGCATTGCGGCTCTCGCGCTGGTCTCGGTCTATGCCACACGGCCGCTATGGGAACGTTTCGGCTTTCGGCCCGTCACGACCGATGCGGAATTGCGCGCAAAGCTCGCATGCTACGGCGAAGGCGCGACCTACTTGCTGCGCGATCTCGCTGCGACGTGACGCCCCTCCCCGGTCGCGGCTCACGCGGGCGTGAAGCCACCCGCTCGAACCGGTTGCAGCCAGCCTCCGTCGAAGAACCGTGCGGGCCGTTCTGGTCTCGCCGAACCGAGACTGGAGAATGTCCATGAAACTCACATTGCCGAAAGTTGCTTTGATTGCCTTCGCTGCGGCGACCGCATTCACCGCGACCAGTGCCAACGCCGCGCAGTACCGGACCTACGGCTGCGAGTTCGCCTTCTTCGAGGGCTGCAGCGGCCTGATCGAGGCGCCGAGCCAGGGCGGACGACGCACGGTCAGCCATCGCGACACCTCGCCGACTTACATGAAGCAGAGCGATCCTCGCTACAGCTCCGCGATGCGTGATGCCGGCGGTGGTGGCGGCGGAGGCGGTGGCGGCGGCGGTGGCCGCTGAGCTCACGCCTCTCTCTTCAGATGATGTCGCCGGTGCAATCCGGCGGCATCATTGCCGTCTGCGCTGAACGGCGGACGCTCAACCTCGCCGCTTCTTCCGCGCCTTTTTTCCCGGCGCGCCCTTCACCGGCCACGGCGTGACCGAAGGCTCCGCGTGGCCCTGTTTGTTCTTATGCTTCTTTTTCTTCCCGAAAGCAGGAGCCTCGCCGAATTTCGGGCCACGCTCGCCGTGAGACTTGCTGCGCGGCTTGAATCCACCTGCCTCGCGCGCGCGATCGCTCTGACGCTCACGGTGATCGTCGTCAGCGGCCTCGCGCCGAGGCGCATATGATCGCTGCTCCGAAGCCACCTGCCGCGGCAGTGCGTCCGCCATCGGCTCGATGCGGATGCTGTCTTCCTTGTCCGGGCGCTTGATCTTGGCGGCGAAGGAATCCGCGACCCGCTCGGAAATCTCGAACTCGGTGGTGGTGTCCATGATCTTGATGGCGCCGATGTCGCGCTTGTCGATGCCGCCGCGGCGGCAGATCATCGGCAGCAGCCAGCGCGCCTCCGCATTCTTACGCCGGCCGATGGCGGCGCGGAACCAGACGCTGGCCTCCGCCATGCCGTGTTTCGACGATGATTTCCCGGATTTCGATCGCGGCTTGCCGGGACGATCGCCGCCGCCTTCGCCTTCAAACCTCTCACGACCACGATCGTCGCGCGGCTTGCCGCTGCGCTCGCCGGGATCGATGATGTCCTCGGGCGACGGCAGCCGGGCCCGATAGAGCCGCGCGAGCGCAGCGGCGATGTCTTCGGGCGAGCGCTCGGCCAGCAACGCCTGCGCCAGCACCAGATCGTCGGCCGTGGTCTCCTCGGTGAACAGCACGTCCTTCATGCGCGCGTGATCGAGCTTGCGGATGTCCTCCGCCTGCGGCGCCGTGCCCCAGGCCGCCTCGATGCCGGAGAGATTGAGCACCAATTCCGCGCGCCGGCGTCGTGCCGGCGGCACCAACAGGACGCTCGTGCCCTTTCGTCCGGCGCGGCCGGTGCGGCCGGAGCGATGCTGCATGACCTCGGCGTCATTGGGCAGATCGGCATGGATGACGAGGTCGAGGCTCGGCAAATCGATGCCGCGGGCGGCGACGTCGGTCGCGACGCAGACGCGGGAGCGTCCGTCCCGGAGCGACTGCAGCGCCATGGTGCGTTCGTTCTGGGTCAATTCGCCCGACAGAGCGACCACGGAGAAGCCGCGCTCCAGCAGCGCTGCCTGCAAATGCCTGACGGCATCGCGCGTGCTGCAAAACACCAGCGCGCTCGGCGCCTCATGGAAGCGCAGCACGTTGACGACCGCGTGCTCGACATCGGCGGGCGCGATCCGGATCGCGCGGTACTCGATATCGGCGTGACCGCCTTCGTCGCCCGCGACCTCGATCCGGAATGCGTCGCGCTGATATTGCTTGGCCAGCGCGACGATGCCGCGCGGAAACGTCGCCGAGAACAGCAGGGTGCGGCGCGCCTCAGGCGTGATCTCGAGGATGAATTCCATGTCCTCGCGAAAGCCGAGATTGAGCATCTCGTCGGCCTCGTCGAGCACGACCACCTTCAATTCGGAGATGTCGAGGCGACCGCGACGCAAATGATCGCAGAGCCGCCCGGGCGTGCCGACGACAATGTGCGCGCCGGCCGCAAGCTCGCGCTGCTCGCGCCGCGGATCCATGCCGCCGACACAGGAGACGACGCGCCCGCCGGCATGCCCATACAGCCAGGCCAGTTCGCGCTGAACCTGCAACGCGAGCTCGCGGGTCGGCGCCACGATCAGGGCCAGCGGCGCGCCGGCCTCGTCGAACCGCTCCGCCTCGCCCAGCAAGTCCTTGGCCATGGCAAGGCCATAAGCCAGGGTCTTGCCGGAGCCGGTCTGGGCCGAAACCAGGAGGTCGCGATCAGAGGCTTCGTCCGTGAGCACGGCGAGCTGAACGGGAGTCGGGGAATCATAGTTCCGCTCGGCCAAAGCTCGGGCGAGCGGCGGGGTCAGGGCCGGAAAAGACACGAGATGGAGAACCTTGGTTGATTCAGGCGCGCAAACGGTGGACCGGCGGACCTGAGCTGCATGCGCGGCAAACGGCCCGACCGCACGCTGGATTTTGATCTGGGCGCTCTTTACGCCAAGCGCTCAGAAATCACCATGCCTTTGATGCATGGCTTCACGCAGAGAACCGCGCCTGAAGGTTGCAGCGGATTTTTCCGACCACCTCGATTAACCTGAAGCACAACCGGATCTCAAGGGAATGACCGCGTGACGTCCTCCGCCAAACGCAGCTGCGGCGATTGCACGCTCTGCTGCAAGGTGATGGCCATCGAGGCACTGGCCAAGCCGGTCAGTGCCTGGTGCTCGCATTGTCAGCCCGGCCGCGGCTGCGCGATCTACGCTGCGCGGCCCGCCGAATGCGAGGACTTCGCCTGCCTGTGGCTCGTCAATGATCTCCTCGACGAGTGCTGGAAGCCGAGCCGCTCGAAGCTCGTCGTGACGACGTCGGAGGACGGCGTCGAAATCCGATGCGACCCGGGCTCTCCCAACGCCTGGCGCAAGGCGCCCTATGCCGGAGACATCCGCGCATGGGCGGTCGAAGGCGAAACCAACGACATGACGGTGGTCGTGATCATCGGCCAGCGCATGATCCTGGTCACGCCGGATCGCGAGTTCGATCTTGGAATTGTCGGCCCCGACGAACGAATCGTGCGCGAGCTGGAGGGCACGAAGGTGGTGGGTGCGACGGTGGTGAAGGAGAGCGAGCTCGGCCGCGGCTAGCGAGTGCACAAGCACGACGACACCGACGATTTCCCTGTCGTTGCGAAGGGGCGCCCGGCTCGGATCTAATCCCTGGAGGTCGCCAGCTTGCTAAAGCTCCCGACCAACTTCGCAACACTGTCTCTCGCTGCAAAGCTCAAGGCGCGGATGGCGCGCCAAGCTTCGGTTGCCTGCAGCCACGCCCTCACTTCGGCGAACTTCCCGTACGTCCAGGCGAACGCCGGAATCCGCATCAGCTTGTCACGCGTGAGATGGAACAGGCGCTCGACCAGCACGAGCTTGAGCAGCTCGCCGATGATAAGGGTCGTCGCGCCGCTCAGGACCTGACCAGTTGCGGCAAGATAGGCTGCCAGGGGCTTGATCGGCTCCAGAATGATCACTGGCACAGAAAACAAGGCCAGCGAAGGATAAGGCGGCAGCGACCTGATCCAGGCCCGCAATCGCTCGAATTGGAAGTGCCGCCCGAGCCAGAGCGCGATGGGCCGCGCAACGGCCATGAAGACCGCGTCCACCAGGAAGTAGACGGCGGCCAGGACGTAAGTGACGGGTTTCAGAATTCGCTTCACGGCACCTCTCCCGTGAACTGAAATGCGGAACTTGGGCCTAAGTTTCACCGCAGCGTGAAGAGTTCGCGGATTCCCGATGGAACTTTTTGGGCCTTTCAGATCTCCGCATAGACCTCCAGCAAATTTCCGTCTGGGTCGCGGAAGAACAGCGTGCGATGGCCGAACGCCTGGTTCGTCGGCGGCGACAGCAGCGCCACCCCCTGCCGCACGAGTTCGTCGGCGCACGCATCGACTTCAGTTGCCGACATCTTGAAGGCCAGTTGCAGCGAAGCGCTCCCCGACGGCGTCGGCGCATCAGCGGCGGTCCGGCTCGGCCTTGCCAGCGCCAGCGTGTTGCTGCCTATGCCGTACTCGATCCAGTTCGACGAGAGCTCGCGCAGCAGCGGAAACGCAAGGACGTCTTCGTAGAAGCGCCGCATCGCCGCCATGTCGCGCACGAAGATGACGGTGTAGTCGATCGCGCGGATGGCGCTGAAGGGCGAGCGAGGGCGCGGGGCTGGTTCGGTTGTTTGTTCGCTTGTCATCTCGTCCTTCATTCCAACCCCGACTCGTAGCCCGCATGGAGCCAGCGGGTCGGCGCAAAGCGCCGCCCGATATGCGGGACTGGCGGCCCCGGATTACGCTGCGCTCCATCCGGG